>JAADFN010000159.1 GCA_013152895.1 Acidobacteriota bacterium
CGATCTGGATCACCGAGATGGGGACCTACTCCGGGGACCCATCGGGATCGTACTACGGGTACCAGAGCGAGAGGGACCAGGCCCGCGACCTGTTCAAGCGCTTCCTGTACTCCCTCTCCCGCGGCATCCAAAAGGTCTTCCCCGCCTTCGGCCTGATCGAGGGCTTCAAGCACGACGATGGCTACTTCGACCACACCGGCCTGATCTACGACGGGCTGGGGTCGGACGATCCCGGTCTCGGCGTCAAGAAGCTCGGATACTTCACGTACAAGAAAATGACCGAGCTGCTGGAAGGGGCCGATTGGAACACCCTGGAGAGCCTGACGACCGGCAACGACGCCCTCATCGCCCTGCGCGTGCAGAAGGACGGCCGGCCCCTCGTGGTGGCCTGGTGGGACGCGTTTGGGGATGCCGGGCAGGATGAACCCCCACTCCTGTCCCTCGAGGGGCTTCGCACGGGCCTCCTGCGTGTCACTGACGTCGTTCCGTCTGTTTCGCTCGGCGCTGATGTGGAGAACTACGACAAGGCTTTCGCCATCCGTACCGTACCGGTGGTGGATGGCCGCGCCTCCATTTCCGTGGGGGGCGATCCACTCGTCATCGAGGAGGTCAGCGGGCCCCCGCCGCGGCGCTCACGTGGCCGGGCGGTCCCATCCGGACGGTAAAGGGTTCCCCAGGGAGGGATGCGTGCCCTGCCGGGATCTTCGTGGGATCGAGAAACTCTCCGGGAGGAGATCCGCGTCGAGCCAGAGGCGATCGGCTCCCGGGTATACTTATCTCAAGTTGATGTACGTTTCACGCGGTCCGTTTCTCCGGGAAGCCCTCCTTGTCGGCATTCTCCTCGTGGGTTGGATCCATCCCGTCTTCGGTCTGGATCCCGCCAAGCGGGTGACGCAGTACACGCTGACGGTCTGGCAAGCGAAGGATGGGCTCCCCCAGGAGACCATCACGGCCGTGGCGCAGGGCGTGGACGGCGCCCTCTGGATCGGTGCGCCTTCTGGCCTGTTCCGCTTCGACGGGGCCCACTTCCAACGCATCCCCCTTCCGGCGAAGTCGAGCCCGGGCGATCACTATGTGACGGGGCTCCTGGCGGCTTCCGACGGCGCCCTCTGGATGACCACCCGCGGGGCGCTGTTCCGGTTGAAGGATCGTGTCTTCAGGCGGTGGGGGGAGGAGAGCGGGCTGCCGCCCGGTGGCGCCCTGGGGGTTGTGGCCGGTGCCGATGGCACCCTGGCGTTGGCGACGAACCGGGGCATCGCCTGGTTCAATCCGCAGACGGGACGGGTCCGCGTGGAGCTGCCCGAGAAAGCCAGCGCGGCGCTGGCCGTGGCCCGGGGGCGCAGCGGGTGGATCTGGGCCGGAACCATGCGAGGCCTGCTCCAGCTGGAGACCGTCCCTGGGGGTGGCGCCGCGATCCATTCCCTGCTCGGTGACGAGATCGTCAACGCGGTCCTCGACGATTCCAAAGGCCGGTTGTGGATCGGCACGTCGCGCCGGCTCGTGATCGCCACGGGCGGTTCCTCCCGCGAGCCGGAGGAGCTCAAGAGGCTGGACGGACTGTGGATCCGGTGCCTCCTCGAGGATCGCGACGGCAACGTGTGGGTTGGAACGCGCGGCAACGGCGCCTACCGCTACCGCGGAGGACGGCTGGAGAAGCTGTCCACCGCCGAAGGGATGCCCGACGACCTGATCCGGCAGATCTTCGAGGATCGGGATGGCTCCCTCTGGTTCGTCACGGCGGGGGGACTGGCACGGCTCCGGGACGGTGCGGTGACCGCGTGGACCGTCCGGGAAGGGCTCCCCGTCCCCTTCGTCTGGTCGGTGTACGAGGATCCCACGGGCCGCCTCTGGGTGGGAACGAGCGGCGGGGGTGTCGTGCGGTTTTCGGGTGGAGCGCTGGAACGTGCACCCTTCGACGAGCCGGGGCTGGCCGGTGTGGAGATCAGGTCGTTCCTGAGAGATCGGCGGGGAGACCTCTGGATCGGCACGAGCGGCAACGGAGTGGCGAGGATCCACGGTGACCGTACGATCTGGTACCGGTTCTCCGGCCCCAGTCAGCGTAACGCCGTCTACTGCCTCATGGAGGATCGCGAAGGTCGGCTGTGGGTGGGAACCGGAGAGGGGCTGGTGTCGCTCAACGGGACCGGGTCGCCCAGATGGTACCGGCGGCGTGACGGCCGGCCCGCCGTGGTCCGGAGTCTCAGCCAGGACGGGCGGGGGGTGATCTGGGCCGGGACGACGACTGGGCTGACGTGGGTCCGGGATGGAGCCCTCGTTCTGGTTCCCGGCGCCGCTTCGCTCTCCAGGTCCCGTGTCCATTGCATCCTTCAGGCCGGAAACGGTGTGGTGTGGCTGGCCACCGATGCGGGCCTGGGAAGGTATGAACATGGGCACCTGGATCTGATCACGAGGGCTCGCGGGCTTCCCAACGAGATGCTCTACTGGATCCTGCCGGACGGCGAGGGGAACTTCTGGATCAGCAGTGACCTGGGGATCCTCAGGATCTCGACAGAAGCCATCGGGGAGGTGCTCGACGGACGCCGCGAGAGGCTGGACGTGCTGGTCGTGGGCCGGAGTGACGGCATGCCCTCCACCGAGTGTAACAGCGGGTTCCCCGCCGGGACCCGGCGGCGCGACGGCTCCTTCTGCTTTGCAACCACCAACGGCGTCGCCTGCGTGGATCCGGCCCGGCTGCGCTCCCTGGAACGACCGCCCCCGGTGACCATCGAAGAAGTGGTCATTGACGGTCGCGCCGCCGTACCGGCCGCCGCCGGGGAGGTACCGACATTCGAGGTGCCGAGTGGGGCACGACGCGTCCAGATCCGGTTCGGAGCGATCTCGCTGGAAGCGGCGGAGAAGCTGTCGTTTCGCTACCGGCTCCTCGGTTACGATCCCGGCTGGATCGACGCCGGGAGCTCGCGGGAGGCCCACTTCACCGGCCTGCCACCCGGGCGACTTCGTTTTGCCGTGATCGGCCGGCACGGCACCGGCCGCTGGAGCAATCCGCCGGCGATCGTGGCGCTGGACGTCCTGCCGGCCTTCCACCAGACGCCGCTCTTCTTCCTCCTCGTGCTTGCGGCGCTCGGATTGACGGGCTGGGTGATCTTCCGCGTGCGGACCGCCCAGTTGCGCTCGCGGGAGGCGCATTTTCGCAACCTCGTCGCGCAACGCACCGCGGAGCTCGAGGAAGCGAACACCGAGCTCGAACGCCTCGCCACGGCAGATCCCCTGACCGGGCTGGCCAACCGCCGGCGTTTCGACGAGGTCCTGGCCGCCGAGTGGCGTCGCGCGATCAGGGTACGGCGGCCCCTGTGCCTGCTGATCCTCGACATCGATCATTTCAAGGCCTTCAACGACTGCTACGGGCACCTGGCCGGCGACGATTGCCTTCGCCGTGTGGCGCACGTGCTCGGTGGACATGCCAGGCGTCCCGGAGACCTTGCGGCGCGGTACGGAGGAGAGGAGTTTGCACTGTTGCTCGCCGGCGTCGATGGCACGTCCGCCGCCGAGGTTGCAGAATCCGTGCGGCGGGGAGTGGCCGCCCTCCGCATCCCCCACGGGGCGTCCACGACGGCATCGGTCGTTACCGTCAGTGTCGGCTGGACCAGCCTGGTTCCGGGTGAGGACGGGGGTCCCAACGCCGTGATCGCCGCGGCGGACGAGGCGATGTACGACGCGAAGAAAAGCCGGAACGCGGTCTCCGGACGGTGTTGACGATCGAGAGGCACCCAACCGGCGTACATCCTTCAGCACAACGGCCTCCGCAGGAAGTGTGGCCCCGTCGAGCTCTTCCCGGTTTTCTTGCACACCGTCTCCGAGGAGGGATTCCATCCAGCGCGAGCACACACCCGGGAAGGCGGTCACTGAACGCTGAGTAGTGGCTTGCAGTTATCTATAATAGTGGTATCATGAGTCAGGACACAAATATGACTAACATTCGTATTTGCAGTAACTGTATGTCTCATAGGTGGGATCATAAATGAAGACATATCAAAGCACACATCCTTGGATAACCTTCTCGTTGGACCTTGGCAGGGCGCCGGCCAAGCTATGGATACTCTTGGGTGAAGCCCGGTCCAAATGTGATCACCTGGTGTCGATTCCCTTAAAGCCGAAAGTCAGCAACCGCCTCCACCAGATTTATTTGGCCAAGGGGGTGCAGGCAACCACGGCGATCGAGGGCAACACACTGACCGAGGAGCAGGTGATCCAGCATCTCAAGGGGGAGCTGAGGCTGCCACCATCGAAGGAGTACCTGGCCAGGGAGGTCGACAACATCATCAAGGCATGCAACACGATTACTGAAGAGATCCTCGGTTCTGCCATCGAAAACGTCGGCGTCGTGTCCGAGAGCGAGCTGTGTCGCTACAACCGGGAGGTGCTGGAAGGACTGGACAACGAAGATCACGTCGTACCGGGCCATGTCCGCGAGTCGCTTGAGGTGACCGTGGGCCCGTACCGTGGAGCGCCGGCAGCCGATTGTCGATACTTGCTCCAGCGGCTCTGTGGGTGGCTCAACGAGTGGGACATCGGTGTCGGTGATGATTTGGGCGTTGTCCCCGTTATCATCAAGGCGGTCCTGGCTCACCTCTACCTTGCCTGGATTCACCCCTTTGCAGATGGCAACGGCCGGACCGCACGTCTTCTCGAGTTCAAGATCCTGGTTGCCGGGGGTGTTCCGACGGTAGCTGCACATCTGTTGAGTAACCACTACAACCAGACGCGAAGCCGGTATGTTCGCGAGCTCAGCCGCGCCAGCCGGACTTCTGACGGCGTGATCTCGTTCCTGCTGTACGCCGTCCAGGGGTTCGTCGACCAGCTCGTCGAACAGATTCGTTTCATCCTCGCCCAGCAGCACATGATCGCGTGGAAGGATCTGGTTCATGAGACATTCGGGGCCAGCCGCTCGACAACAAAAAAACGGCAGCGGGATCTCGCTCTGGCGATTGCCCGTAATGGAGAGCCTGTCCCCTATGACCGGGTAACCTCGTTGACGACAGACCTCGCACTGGCCTACGGGAAACGGACTCGGGCAACGCTTCAGCGGGACCTCAAGATGCTCCGCGTTCTGGGGCTCATCGTGCTGGAAAAGGAGGGGTACCGTGCGAAGTTCGAGAGCATGTTCGCCTTCCTCCCGCGACGACGCGAGGAGTACCTCAACCGGTACCTGATGGGCCTGGACAGCCTGGAGCGGCCCTAATATTCCGATGCAAGGCACCAATGAGACGCCGAAAAGGGCCTATACCCTGCAGGCTCCTAGAACCCCGCGGTGTACACGGCGTCGCCGGTTTCCTGGTCCACAACGGTGGCGTAGGCCTGGAACGATCCGGAATTGCCCACCAGCGAAAAGACAACGTATCCACCGGAAACACTGAACCCGCTCAGGCTTGTCACCCCCACCTGCTTCTGCTCGTACGGCCTGAGCGTCCACGTGACCTGTCCCTTCATCGTTCCGTTGGAATCGAAGGCCCAAACCTTGACGTCGAACTGCACGGCCGACGTATTGAGGATGCCAATGTTGGTGCGGTAGCCGTTCCCCTGGTACAACCCGGGGATGAAGACCGTCGACTTCGATCCCACGCCCACGGCCGGAACGCCCTGACCGTAGCCGCCCGGGCCGGAGGGATTCGGTGTGAAGGTGTACGTCGTGGCGTCGACGAGCCTCGATGGAACCCAGTCAGCCGTTGCGGTCGCCCGAATGTAGATTGCCCCCGACAGCCCTGCGCCACCGACCTTGGCCGCCAGGTCCTTGATCTCCAGGAAGCCACTGGCAGGAATCGTACCGATCTCCGTCAGGCTCGCCATCGCCGCAGTGTTGTCCTGTCCCTGCTTGAGGAACGCGGCCTTGAGCGTGACCGGAAGGCTCGTGTTGTTGGCGAACCATCCGGTCGTGGTCCAGAACGTCCCGTTCTTGCCGTGAGCCGAGGCTGAGGCAGGGATGAAGAGGTCCTGCGTGGCGGTCGTCGCTCCTTTGACCATGAACACGAGATCGTCGAAGAACGCCACACCCGGGCGGGTCTCGCTGTCGAGATGGGGGTTGGTCACCACCGGCCCCATCATGGCGTTGACCGCGCCCGCGGGGGCCACGACATCCCGGCTCGCGGTGAGCCACTTTCCGCGCACGGCGGGCCACAGATGGAGCCAGGACCCATTGACGTACTGGTTGCCGGCATCGAACCAGAACACGACGAAGTCCGCCCGATCGGCGATGTTGTCCTCGGAGTCCGGCACAAGGGCCGCGCCGCTGACCGTATAGGTCTCTCCCGGGCTTACGGAAACGATGTTGACGTTGGTTGCGCCCCTGCTCCCCCCGTCCGGGTTGGCGTGCCAGACCTCCAGGCATCCCGGGCCGGAGCCTCCTGACAACGTGTTGCCGACATCGGCGTGGTAGATGAGGGTGACCGAGCTCCACGACGTCGACCACCCCTCGATGTTCTGGTCGAACGTGCCGTTGGCAAGAAGGTTTTGGGCCGCTGCCGGGGCAATCGACAGGATCAGCACCGTGGCAATCACGCCCAGGCCCACCGCTCTGCCACTCCACTGGAAAGCTCTCATACGTCCTCCTCTTCACCGTTCGGGGTCCACCGCCCGACGTTGCACCCGGTGTCCGTCGTCCGCGACGCCAACCGAAGCCATCTCGTACATCGTTCGAAACGCCGGATTTCCTCTTTTGCCTGGGAAACGTCGGCCGCGCGTGACACCACGAAGTTTCGTGGACCCGAGGACATGCCTCCCCGCGGAACTTTCTTCGCAGCTTCCGCGTGGCCCTTGATGAAGGAGAGGCTGCGATGTTCAGGACATTACGGGCGGCCAGGTTCCTGTTCCTCGGACCGGCCATGGTGGTGGTACTGGTCGTCATCAACGTGATGGTTTCGCCGATGCTTTGCGCTACCTGCTTCTTCGAGGCCTTCTGTCATGAGCCCTGCTGCACGTGGCGAAGCATGGCGCCGACGACGCCGTTGACATTGACCGTGACCACGCGCACGTCGGGGTGCCTCGCGGAAAAGACGCGGAAGACCTCGTCGGCGAAGCCCTGCCCAATCGATTCGACCCCGTGAAAATCCAGGACGACTTCGCGAAACTTCTCCACGTTGGCCATCAGCCGCTTGGCTTCGGACCTGGAAACGTAGCTCGTGCGAAGAAGGGTGACGCGAATCCTGGTCTTTTCAAATTCAAAGTCGTACTCGGCCGGGGCAAACTTCTCGAACACGTCTTCGAGCTTCCGGCGGCTCGTGAGCTGAATGAGAAACTGTACGTGGGTGCCCTCGATAAAGCGCTTTCGCGCCACGAAGACGTCGCCCTTGATGGCGCTGCGCTCAAGCTGGATACGATGCGAACGCAGCACGAAACGATCCGCGCAACGCGACGTGAAGAAGATCCCCTCGCCGGAGTGACTGTCCGGCCTGGCCGTTGCACGACCCTTGACGAGCTCGATCAGGGCTGCTTCCTCGTCTTCGAGGCCCATCTTGGAGGCCAGCGACGCAAAAGCCCCAACTCCTCGATCCCGGATCGTAAACGCGAGGAATCCCGCGGCGAGCTCGAAGGTGACATGGCACTCGTCCGCACCCGAGTGTTCGATGGCGTTGTTCAGCATCTCGGTGAACGCGTATCGCACGATTGCCGCAACGTTCGGCCTCAAGGCAGGGCCCAGGTTCAGCAGCGTGGCAAAAGTGTCGTACGCCACGCTCTCGTCAAGGCCTTCGAGGGACATCCGGCGCGCGATCGTGCGTGGCGGCGGCATCTGCGACGCCAATCCATACCGGGCCATCCGGGTCGAGCCGGTCTTCACGATTTTCCCCGACTCGATGAGCCTCCGCAGGTGGACGTTGAGAGCCTGACGGCTGATGCCGAGATATGTCCGAAGCTCTCCACCGCTCGCGCTCCGGTGAGCGGAGAGATACGCGAGAATCCTTTCCGTCGTACTCACATGTTTCATGGTATTCATTGTCAAGGTCATTGTCAATGATGGAATTTTATAATTGTCAACACTCACCAACATAACACCATGCCCAGCGATGTGTTAGAAGACGTCTCCAAAGAGGCGCGAGATATCGTTTCGTCAGCCGCGTACATCATTGTCTCGTCATTGTCAATGATCCTTTCTTTTCATTGTCAACGTTCTGCATCTCGCAGGAACCTCGAGGAGCGCCACCGGCGAGGCCGTGGCGCGCAGCATCGGCGGCTTCCCCGGGAGGCGGTTGCGGCGCCCGGAGGCGCTCCAGGGTAGGATGGGCGTCATGAACGAACGGGATGCACGGCTCGGCGGGGTGCTGCGGCGAATCTGGGGGTTCGAGACATTCAAATCCCATCAACGCGAGGCGATGTCCGCGGTGCTCGAGGGGCGGGACAGCCTCGTGGTGCTGCCCACCGGGGGCGGGAAGTCGCTGTGCTACCAGGCCCCGGCGGTGGCGGAAGGGACGCTCGGGGTCGTGGTCTCGCCGTTGATCTCGCTGATGAAGGACCAGGTGGACGCCCTGACGGCCAACGGCGTGCCGGCGGCGTACTACAACAGCAGCCTCGACGCCGCCGGGAGGCGGGAGGTGATCCGGCGGCTGCAGGCGGGGGAGATTCGTCTGCTCTACGTGTCGCCGGAACGGCTGACCGGCGACGGATCGGGGCGGTTCCTCGACCTGCTGCGCTCCGTCGGGCCCCGCTTCGTCGCCGTGGACGAGGCGCACTGCATCAGCCACTGGGGACACGACTTCCGTCCGGAATACCGGCGGCTCGGGACGCTCCGCGAGGCGCTTGGGGACGTCAGCCTCCACGCCTTCACCGCGACCGCGACCCCGCGCGTCCGCAACGACATCGTCTCCCAGCTCGGCCTGATCGATCCCGCCGTCGTCGTTGGTTCGTTCGACCGGCCAAACCTCACCTACCGCGTTCGCCGCCGGACCAACCTGCTCTCGCAGGTCCGCCGCGTGCTGGACGCCCACCCCGGTGAGGGTGGAATCGTCTACTGCCTTGCGCGCCGCGACGTGGACTCGCTCGCCGCGCGCCTGGCGGATCTCGGCTACAGCGTAGCGCCGTACCACGCCGGCCTCTCCGACGAGGAACGCAAGCGCAACCAGGACGCGTTCGTCAACGAGCGGGTCGATGTCGTGATCGCGACGGTGGCGTTCGGGATGGGGATCGATCGGTCGAACGTGCGGTTCGTCGTGCATGCGGCGGCGCCACGATCGGTCGAACACTACCAGCAGGAGACGGGCCGCGCGGGCCGGGACGGCCTCCCCGCCGAATGCGTGCTCCTCTACTCGCCGGCGGACTTCGCCATCTGGCAGAGCATCCTGGAGGGAAGCGGCGAGGCGAGCCCCGAGGCGCTCGAGCTCTTGCGGCACATGAGGCGGTACGCGGCCCAGGTGACCTGCCGCCACCGGGCTCTCGCGGAGTATTTCGGGCAGGAGCACCCCGGAGACTGCGGGGCGTGCGACGTCTGCCTCGAGGAGCTCGAACCGGTCGAGGACGCCACGGTTCTCGCCCAGAAGATCCTCTCCTGCGTCGTCCGGACCGGGCAGCGGTGGGGCGCCGGCCACGTGGTCGACGTGCTCCGTGGCGCCGATACCGAACGCGTGCGCCGCACGGGGCACGATCAGCTCTCGACCTACGGTCTCCTGGAGGGGATGCCGGTCGCCGAGCTGCGCGGCTACCTCGATCAGCTCGTCGACCTTGGCCTGCTGGCGCAGGAGGGCGGCCGCTACCCCGTGCTTTCCGTCACGCCCGCCGGCTGGGAGATCCTGCGCAACGGCGCGGCCTGCACCCTGTGGCGCCAGCCGCCTCCGCCGACGAAGAAGAAGGCGTCCAAACGTCCCAGGCGGGACGATGCATCCTGGGAGGGCGTGGACACCGAGCTCTTCGACCGCCTCCGTGCCCTGCGCCACGAGATCGCCGCCCAGCGCGGCGTGCCACCGTACGTCATCTTCCACGACCGCAGCCTCCGCGACATGGCGCGGCTCAAACCCGTCACCCCGGCCGCCCTGCTCGACGTCTACGGCGTCGGCGAACGCAAGGCCGCATCCCTCGGCCCCCGCTTCCTCGCCGCCATCGCCGAGCACCTCGCCACCTCCCCGCACACGTAAGGGGTCGTCCCTGCGGCGTTTTCGTGGTTAACGTTCTTGGAAAACACGTAGGCTAAGAAAAGTGGCCGACGCGATGATCAAAGTGCCTTTCCACCTTGCTGGAGAGCGGGACGGCTACAGAGCAGGACAACGTTCCTCAAAAACCCAATGGACCAGCTCATGAACCTAGACCCCCACAAAGCGAACGATTCAATGATCTTGGTCCGATTCACCGGGTAGAATCCCAGTCTCGTAGCCTTCGTTCGCCTTGCTTGGCCAGAAAATCCGACGCGTCGTCTTGAGCAGGTTGATGGTGGCGGTCTGGAGGATCGAGTAAAGCTGACGGAGTCCATCCCCAGATCGGGCTAGTTGCCAGAGACCGCGGGTGAGCGCACCGTTGTCGTCCCCGCGGGATACATGGACTTCTTCCCCTCATCCAAGAACTCCGATGCGGGCTCTACGGCGGTGATGAGGAGGTGGTGGTCGTGGGCGCAGATGCAGGCAACGTCGATGTCATAGTCACCATCAAGTGGTTTGACTCCGGTGCCCAGCTTGTAGCTGCCCTGATTGAATGTTCGGTATCTGGAGGGCGGCTCTTCCTTCCCTTCGAAAACCCGTTGCAACCCAGTTTTCAGTTTGTCAAGGACGATGTCCCGCTTTTTTCGAGGGACTTCATTCTCTGAGTACTGCTTCAGCCGGATGTTCTCGTTGAACTGTTGTTGAACGTCAGCCAGATGGTGCCTCCTTGAGGATTTCGCGGGAACCTGCATGACGTGCATCCACATGAGAGATACAGCTCCAGCGCGGTTGACAATATAACACAAATGTGTGATATTTGTCAACCAGGAGGAGTCCCATGGAGGTAACGGTTGGAGATCGACTGAAGATGTTTCGGCTGGGGCGCGCAATGTCGCTGGACGAATTGGCAGCGGCCACAGACGGCCTGGTGACAAAGCAAGCTATTTCGAAATACGAGCGGGGGCTGATGTTCCCGTCGCCGACGGTCCTCAATGTCTTTGCACGTTTTTTTGGCGTCAAGGCGGCTGAGCTGCTTGCACCCCCTTCAGTTGATGTTCACGTCCTGGCATTCAGACGGACGAGCCGGCTCGCGAAGAAGGAGCAGTACCGAGTCGAGAACCTCGTGTCCAGAATGCTGGAGCAGAGAGTCGTTCTTCAAGAAGCATCTGGTCAACATAACGGGAAGGAAATACCTCTCGCCAAGTACGCCCCTACGACTCTCGAGGAATGTGAGGAGATCGCATCCGAAGTGCGTGATTCGTGGTCGCTGGGAGTTGATCCGATTGCCTGCGTGACAGACGTTTTGGAAGAACACCACATTCACGTTCTCGAGATTGAGACCGAAAACGCGTTCGACGGTCTTGCGGCTGTTGCAAAAGATAAGGAGGGGCATGTCAAAGCGGCAGCGGTGGTTAGCAGAAAAGGTTTGGCCGGAGAACGACAGCGCCTCAATCTCGCCCACGAGTTGGGCCATCTCGTGATGAGACAATCCGACACCATTGACGACGAGAAGGCAGCATTTCGATTCGGCGCGGCATTCTTAGCTCCGGCTGAATTGGTCAAGAGAGATGTTGGTAGGGCGAGAAGGAGAGTATCTCTCATGGAGTTGCTCCTGCTGAAGAAGAAGTACGGCATGAGCATTCAGGCCTTGATCTACAGACTGAGCGACCTGGACATCATTGGCCCCAGCCAAGCAACAGCTCTTTGGAAGCAAATCAACGCTCGTGGATGGAAGAAGGAAGAACCACACGCACTCAACCCGGAAACCCCACAGTGGTCACGGCGAGCCGCTGCTCGTGCTGTCGCGGAGGGGACGCTTACCTTGGACGAAGCCGAGGGCATTCTTGGCTTTAGGACCGGCGAGTCAAGAAGGAATGAACCCAGCAACAGGCGGGACCTGATGAAGCTGCCGATGGCAGAGCGAAAGAGGCTGTTAACGCTCGACGCCGAACGAGCACGAGATCAATACCTTGACGATGGCGAGTGGATATCGCTCTTAGGTGGAGACCTCCTCCCCGATGAGTGAACCTCAACCGACCCGTGGAGAGATTTGGTGGGTGAATCTCGATCCAACCCGTGGTTCGGAGACATGTAAGACAAGGCCCGCTGTCGTCGTAAGCAGTGACGCTGTCTCGAGGCTCCCTGTCAGGCTGGTGATTCCACTAACGGAGTGGAAAGAGAAACACAGGGAGTATCTCTGACGACTTGAGGTTGAGCCAACCCAGCTAAATGGGCTCACGAAGACCTCGGCAGCCGATGCCCTGCAGATTCGGTGCGTGTCTCTTGACAGGTTTGGAGCACGGATAGGTCGCCTGGAAGCCGCCCTCATGTCAGAGCTTTGCGCCGCAGTTGCCTTGATAGTGGAGTATGAGTAGGCTACCACCCGTTTTCTTGGTGCCTTCCTCCGAACACGTTGTTCTTCCTGCGCCCTTCACGAACGACGCAGGAAGTATAGTCACTGGATCCTTACGTCGAATCTCAGGCAATCTCGCCGGAGCAAGACCAAGGATTTGCGGAATCTGGAGCAACGTCAACGACGAAACCGTTGCGCGTCCCCGCAACCAAACGAAAAAACCGCGCCGAGGCGCGGTTTGGTTCATTTGGTTGCGGGGACAGGATTTGAACCTGTGACCTTTGGGTTATGAGCCCAACGAGCTACCGGACTGCTCCACCCCGCGTCACTAGCGAAGAGTGAGTATAGGAGTCGGCCGGGGGCCTGTCAAGGGACCCGGCGTGGGCGCTGGGGTGGGAGTTGCGAGATAGATGACCTTCTCGCCGGGACGGACCCAGCCGAGCTCCTTGCGCGCCGTGTCCTCGACGGCTGCGGGATCGGTCTTGAGGCGTACCAGCTTCTGCTGGAGCTGGTCGATCCGGCGCTCGAGCTTGATCTTGCGCTGCTGAAGTGCGCGTTGCTCGCGGCGCGCACGGGTGACCTGCCCGAGGCCCTGGCCGACGATGCTCCACAGGACGACGATGACGACGAGCCCGAGAACGACGGCGCCGGCGAGGTAGAGTCGCTTCACTGCACTCCGCGCGCCAGGACCTCGATGCCGCGAAAGCGCGCGGCCTCCTCGAGCTCCTCCTCGATCCGGAGAAGCTCGTTGTACTTGGCGATCCGCTCCGACCGGCACGCCGAGCCGGTCTTGATCTGGCCGGCACTGACGGCGACGGCCAGGTGGGCGATACTCGTGTCCTCGGTGTCGCCGGAACGATGGGATATGACGGTCGTGTATCCTCCCCGGTGGGCCGTCTGGATGGCATCGAGGGTTTCGGTCACCGTTCCGGCCTGGTTGGGCTTGATCACCACGGAATTGGCGATGCCGTCGCGGATGCCGCGGGCGATGAGATGCGGTTTCGTCACGAAGATGTCGTCCCCGACGATCTGGATCCTGGAACCCAACCGCTCGGTGAGCTTCCGCCAGCCGCTCCAGTCGTCTTCCGCCAGGCCGTCCTCGATCGAGACGATGGGAAACTCCTCGACCAGCGCCTCGTACAGGTCGATCATCGCCTCGCTGGACAGCCCCATCTTCTCCTCACCGCTGAGGTTGTAGACGCCGTTGTCAAAGAGCCCTGTCGCCGCGACATCGATGGCAAGAGCGATCTGCCGGCCAGGCTCATAGCCGGCGCTCTCGATGGCTTCCACGAGCAGCTTGAGGGGCGCACGGTTGCTCGCAAGGTCCGGCGCGAAACCGCCCTCGTCCCCGACCCCGCTGGCGAGCTTTCTCTCCAGCAGCACCGCGTGCAGCCAGTGGAACACCTCGACGCCGGCCCGCAGGGCGTCGGCGAACGACAAGAAGCCGACCGGCATGATCATGTACTCCTGGAAGTCGACGCGGTTATCGGCATGAACGCCGCCGTTGAGCACGTTCATCTGGGGAACGGGAAGCTCGCGGGCGCCACATCCCCCGAGGTACTGGTACAGCGGAAGCCCGGTCGCCTCGGCCGCGGCACGGGACACGGCCAGGGACACGGCCAGGATGGCGTTGGCGCCCATGACACCCTTGTTGGCGGTTCCGTCGACCTCCAGCATGGCGAGATCCACGCCTAGCTGATCGCGGGCATCCATGCCTTCCACCGCGTCCGCCAGGGGACCGTTGACATGCTCGACGGCCCGGAGCACGCCCTTGCCACCGAACCGGTCGGGATCGCCGTCCCTCAGCTCCAGGGCCTCGCGCAACCCGGTCGAGGCGCCGGAGGGGACGATGCCGCGGCCGATGGTCCCGCCGGAGAGGATGACCTCGGCCTCAACGGTAGGGTTTCCCCTCGAGTCCAACACTTCCCGCGCCTGGATGAAGTCGATGTCATACATGTCCGAGCCTCCAGTTTGTCAGCACTTTCTTGGCCAGATGCATCAGGGTTCGCATCTCTTCCTTGGTCCGTCCCTCGGCATAGATGCGAAGCTTGGGCTCCGTGCCGGCCTTCCGGATCAGGATCCAGCTTCCGCCTTCGAAGGTCAGCTTGAGCCCGTCCCGGAGGTCCGCCGAAACGACCTTCCAGCCGTTGATCTCGTGCCACTCCTGCTCGCGCCGCCGTTCGAGGAGGTTCTCGAGCCGTCGGGTCAGGGGCACCTGGTGGCGGCGGAAGTAGAACGTGCCGACCCTCCGGAAGAGATCGTGGGTCAGGGCCGAAAGGTTTTGGCCTTCGACCGAGATCATTTCCAGGACGAGCAGGCAGGCGAGCGTCCCATCGCGCTCCGGAAGGTAGCTTCGCCAGCCCAGGCCAGCGCTCTCCTCCGCGGCGAACTCGAGGCTGCCATCGAGAAACATCGGGCCGAAGTTCTTGAAGCCGACAGGGGTCTCGACCACGTCCATCCCGTGCTCGCGGGCCACCGCGTCGATCAGGTGCGACGTCGCCAGCGTCCGCCCAACCCGTCCCTTCAGGCCACGCCTGCGCACGAGGTAGTCCAGCAGCAACCCGATGATGACGCCGGAATCCCTGAACCGGGCCCCCTGATCAAGAATCCCGAAACGATCGCCGTCCCCGTCGGTCGAGAGCCCGAGATCCGCGCCGGTTTGCCGCATCAGGTCGCGCAGGCGCGTCAGGTTGGCCGACGTGCATTCGGGGGCGTACCCGCCGAAAAAGGGATCGCGCGTGTTGTGGATGACAGAGACCTGAACGCCGTTTTCGAGCAGGATGTGATCGAGGTATTCGCGGGTCGTGCCATACAGCGGATCGACCGCAACGGCGAGCCCTTTCGCACGGATGGCGTCCCAGTCGATCAGCTCCTGGAGGCGGGCCAGGTACGTGGGCTTCGGACAGAACTCGCCCATCAGGTCAGGCCGCGGGACAAAAACGTCGGCGAACGACGGCTCCAGCTCGGCGCACCGTGCCTCGATCCGGTCCGTGGTCTCCCTGGGCGCCAGCGTCCCGTCGCCGGTGTAGTACTTCAACCCGTTGTACTCCGGCGGGTTATGGCTCGCGGTGAAGAGGATCCCCGCATCGGCGCCCGTCTCGATGATCGCCGAGCTCAGGGCTGGCGCCGGGATGTCCCGCGAGGGGAGCTTGGCCTCGAGCCCGTTGCCGGCGATGACCTGGGCGGCCGACCGGGCGAACTTCTCCGACAGCATCCGCGTATCGAACCCAACGAGAATCACCTTCGCGCCGGGGCGATCCTCGCGGACCACATCGACGATCGCCTGCGTCGCCAACCGAACCTTGCGGAAGGTCAGCTCCTGTCCGACGATGCCTCGCCAGCCGGCGGTTCCAAAGTGCACCATAGTGGGTTGAGCTTACCACGCGGCCCAGGGGCCTCTCAATCCGCCGCGCAGCAGGCGGCCGGTAAACCATCCAGGTTAGAATGGGCCGTGCTGATTTTTACAGAGCCCTCCCGCTCCGGGGTTGTCCTGGTTCCGCAGGTCTCCCACGCCTGGCTTGCGTGGCAGATCGCGCAGCACTGGGGCAACCGCCGCTTCCTTCGCCCCGCCCCCCGCGCCGAGACGCTCGCGGCGGTGCTCCTGCACGACTCCGGCTGGACCGGGCACGACGCCGATCCTTCCTGCGACGACAACGGGAAGATCCGTGCTTTCGACGCCATGCCGCTCGACATCCACCTCGCCATCTGGGAAGCCTCCGTCTCGCGCGCCGCGCTGACCTCCCGGTACGCGGGACTTCTCGTCGCGGCGCATCACCGCCTCCTCGCCGCCCGGAAAGCGGCGGCCATGGCGGGCAGCGACGACGCCGGCATGGCCCCGCTGACCGCCTTCGTCACCGCCATGGAACGCCGGGAAGCACGGTGGATCGAGGCCCTCCGCGTCGACGAGCGCGCGGGGGCATTCGTCAACGGACGCCAACGCCGCGCCAACCAGGAGATTCTCGCCGCGTGCGACCAGGTCTCCGTGTACCTCTGTGCCGCCCTCGGCGGACCGTTCACGCTCAGCGGGGTCGCGCCGACCGGCGCAGACATCCCGATCCGCGTCGAGCCCACCGGTCCACGAAGCTGGCGTCTCAGCCCCTGGCCGCTCGAAGGCGCCCGGCTCAAGGTCCACTGCGAAGGCTGGGCCGTGCCTGCCGCCGTCTTTCCCGACCGCGACGCCGCACGCGACGCCCTGGCCAGCGCCCCCACCGTTCGCCTGACCTTCACCCTGACGCGTCCCTCGAACCCGCCGCGCGGTTGACAATCGCCCGCATTGACATAAAATGCCGCCCTGCCGCTGATGCTCCGCAGTAGCTCAACGGTAGAGCGGGTGGCTGTTAACCACTAGGTTGGGGGTTCAAATCCCTCCTGCGGAGCCAG
>JAADFN010000160.1 GCA_013152895.1 Acidobacteriota bacterium
TCTACGCCGATGGCCGGCGCGTCGTGCTCGACCTGGCGACTCGTGATCACGCCGTCGTTCCAGGAGCCGTGCCCGGCCGGCGCGGGTTCTACGCCGACTTCAACTGGACCAACGGTGACGGGATCCTCGATGGATTCGAGCTGAGGATCCCGCCGGGGATGTCCGGGCTCCTCATCGAGCTTGCGCACGTACATCCCGACTGGGCACATCCGGAAGAGCTCCACGTGCAGCTCGTTGCCGATGGCGTCGCGCTCAAACCGACGGGCTCGGCGCCCGGGAAGCTGTTCTTCACGCTCCCGGCAGCGCTCCGCGTGATCCGCCGGCTGGAGATCCGCTCATCGACCTTCGTTCCGCGCCGCCGCGGCCTTGGCAGCGACGGGCGCACGCTCGGTATCCCGGTGAGCAAGATCGAGCTGGTTCCGCTCGATCACGATTCAGGGTGAGCGACTCCGTCAATCCCTGGCACACGATGGCGTTGCGAGGCTCAAGAGCGGGGTTCGAGTCGCGGACGGACGGCCGTCTTGGCGTGATCGGGCGGTTCAACCCGCCGGCGGGCCGGCGGAATGCGTGTGGCCCGAACGAACGAGGTAGGCGATGAGCTGATCGGCATCGAGCGGGGGGGAGAAGTAATTCCCCTGTCCGAAGTGACAGCCGAGGCTCGTCAGGCGTTTGACCTGGCTTGGCCGTTCGATGCCGACCGGGATGACGTCGAGGACCATGAGGGAGCCGGTCTTGATGACGGCGTCGATGACGGTTTCGGCCCCGATGTCGGAGTCGAGGCTCTCGATGAACGTCCGGTCGATCTTGAGGGCGTTGATGGGCAACGCGTGGAGCCTGGGAAGAGCCGTCGCGCCCGTCCCAAACTCGTCCAGGAGGATGCGGGCGCCGAGAGCGCTGAGCGCCTGGAGCTGGCTCAGCGCCGCGTCAAGATTATGCGCCAGGGCCGTCTCGGAAATCTCAAAGCCGAGGTGGGGCGGATCGATCTCGAATCGTCCAAGAATCTTCTCGATCTTGGAGGGGAAGTCCGGGTCATTGAGTGAGGCGGAAGAGAGGTTGAGGCTGACCCACAGCGGCTGGAGGTTTTCGGCGAGAAGCTGGTGGACAACGCCGGCGACGTGGTTCATCATCCACAGGTCGAAAGCCTTACACACTGCGGACCCCTGCGCGTGCGGGAGAAAGGCTGCGGCGGTCAGCGGTCCGTACAGGGAGTGGTCCCACCGGGCGAGCGCCTCGATGGCGACCGGTTCTCCGGTTTCAAGCATGACGACCGGCTGAAAGAACGCCTGGATCTCGCCACGTTCAATGGCGCCCGGGAGATCGGCCTCGACATCGATGGCACCGGTGCGGGGGCCTTTCATGGAAGGCTCGAAGACCCTGATGCCGTTCTTGCTTTTTCGCTTGACCGCCTGCATGGCGAGGTCGCCCCGGCGGAGCAGCTCCTGGGCCGTGACCAGCCCGGGCTCTTCGAAGGCGATGCCAACGCTGGCCTGGATGGCGACATCTTTTCCGAGGATGGGGAACGGCTCATTCAGGGTTTCGACGACTCTCACAGCCGCATTCTTGGCGTCTTCGATCGATGACAGGCCGGTGGCCAGGATCGCAAACTCGTCACCTCCAAAGCGGGCGACAACATCTCCTTCCCGGATGGATTGGCGGAGGCGCCGTGCGACACCGCGCAGCAGCTCATCGCCCGCAGCGTGGCCGAACGTATCGTTGATCTCTTTGAAGTTATCGATGTCCAGGAACAGGACGGCTATCCTGTTGTCCTCAGCTCTGCGCCGGTTCAGCGCGTAGCTCAGATGCTCGAGGAAGAGGGCGCGGTTCGGGAGGTTTGTCAGGGGATCGTGAAACGCCCGGTAGCTCCTTTGAGCGGAAAGCATGCGTTGCGCCTCGAACATCTGGGCGTTGGCGATGGCGCCCGCGGCGTGTTCGCCAAAGAGACTCAGGGCCCTGAGATCGTGTTCGGAGAAGCTCCTTCCAGGTCTAGCGTTGATGTTGAGCACGCCGAGGAGCATTCCGCGGTGGATCAGGGGGGTCGACATCGAGCTGCCGGAGTACGGTGTGGTTTTTCCTTTGTCGCGCGGAATATCGCCGCGAATCAGGACGGGCTCACGTGACGCGGCGACCCGTCCGGCGATGCCTTCTCCAAAGCGCACCCTGGCCCCCGCCGCGGCGCTGTCGCCGGCGGTTGCAACCGTCTGGAGCTCCTCATCTCCCCGGACAAGCATGATCGATCCGGAGCGCGCATCGAGGATCTCGAGGGTGCTTCGAAGAACGGCGGCGAGGACCTCCTCGAGATTGAGGTCGACGTTGATGACCCTGGCCGCATTGAGCAATGCGGTGATCTCGTCCACGCGGCTCGTCAACGAAGCCGTGACGATCTTTTCCTGGATGAGGCGCTGCGCCAGGGCGTTGAGCTCCCGCTCTTTGATGGCTGCGTAGAGGCAGAACAGGGAGATCAGCAGCAAGAGGCTAATCTGTGCAGTTTCCGGAGTGAGCCAGGAGGGAACGACGACCGAGCCAAGGGCCGTCAGGCCCGCCAGGGCGAGGGAGACGATAATAAGCACGAAAAGAGTCAGAATCCAGATCTGCCTGCGGCGCCTGTCGACAGTTTTCAGGTCGGGCGTCGCAAAACTGCCCAGGCCAGCAACATGTGAGTTGCCGGCCTCGCCGGAAGAACGTCCCGATCCTAAGGGCCGATGAACCTTGATCACTTTATGGAGATTAGCACATGCCCGGGGAAAAAGGATAACTGTTCTGGCTGGGCTCTGAAGAACATCTTACACCCTCCATCCGGGTCGTGGTCTTGGCCGGAGTCATCTTTCTTCGCACATACGTCTTCTCGCCCGGGAGGCCCTGCTTTCGGCCGGCCCGCGTCATTCGCCGTGATCCGGCCCACGCCCGGGAGGCCCTGCTTGCAGCAGGGCCGCGGTCAGCGCCCGGGAGGCCCGGCCTTTGGCCGGCCCGCGGTCTCGACCCTGACCCGTCCTGCACGCGAGCGTGCTGGCCGGCTCTGGCTCGATCCCGCCGGGGCTGGCGCCCCGCCCCGGGCTTGTCGCTTCGTTGGGGCGGCGGGTCTGTCTCTTTGAGGGGAGGGGATCGCGAGGATCGC
>JAADFN010000161.1 GCA_013152895.1 Acidobacteriota bacterium
CTGGTTTGCGAGGTTCGCGGATTCGATGAGAATCGCGTTCTGGGCCAGGGAGTACCTCAAGACCGCCGGAACCCACCGTCTCCGCCCGCGTAAGACCGAATCTCGCACAGGTTCGTACCGGTGCACGGCGAGACCGGATGATTTGAGAGAACGGATGATTTGAACCGCGAGTCTCCTGGATGAGGCTTCCGCTCGCGCCTTGAAGCTCCTGCTCAGGACGACGCGGGGGTGCTGACGGTACTCACGAAACTTCCTCATGACCCGCCGGTCGACGCCGAACGAGGCGGGCCTGAGGTACCGGGAGGGCACATAGACCATCGAGCCCCGGACGCCCCGGTACAGTGAGTCGGCATGGATCGAGATGAAGACGATCTTCCCGGGCGGAACGCCCTTTCTTCGCTCATTCAAGACGATCGAGTTCGTCAGGTACCACCTCAGGTGAACGCCCGTCGTCGAGTTTTCGAGGAGGAACGGTGGATGTGTCAGGAGAAACTGGTCGCGATCTTCCCGGAGAATATTGCGGTGCGGGATGCGGTAGACGCGGCTCCGGTCCTCGATCGTTGTCCATACGGTGGCCCGCGTGCGCCGCTTCAAATCCGCCCTGATCCTGCAGAGGAGATCGTAAGCGTAGGTCGATTCCCACACGCCATCGACGACGGCGCCCGTATCACACCCGCCATGACCCGCATCCAGAATGACCTGGACACCCTCCAGTTTCCTCGCGCGCACGACCCGGACGTACCTCTTGAGGCTCTGACGGCCCGCCTCCCACGCCACCCGTCGCGGATTTCCGGCCGGAAGGTACTCGGGAAGAAGGAGATCGAGGGGAATCTTGACCGGGTATCCCGCGGGGATGGATGTGACATCGCGAATGCCCGATCTCCGGGCGATCTGGTGTGCCGTGGCATTGACCTCCGCCGCATGCAGCTGGCCGGTAAACCTGACGACGACGGCCGAGTACAACGCCTCGCCCGCCTTCAACCGGTAAACCGCGTACGCGCCGTGACGATCTCGTCCATATCTCAATGGCACGTTTCGCGGATGTCGGGAAACGTGGGCCTGCGCGGGAGTTGGGGTCGGCGCCGGGGAGGGAGTGGCGGAATGGGACGCCACCGCCGGGCGGGTGGATTCCACCGGTGTTCGGCGGTCCGGCCCGCCACGATGATCCTCCTCTCGCACCGGCTGTGATCTGAAAACCCGGAGCAACCGGCTTTCCGGGATCAGGAGCAGTTGTCCCCGTCGTGGACCGGAGCGGGGGCTGTCGGGGTTGACTCGCCGCAGCAGCCGGGCATTGCCGGCGCGGCCGGTGAACAGCTCGGCGAGCCACGGCCACGTCTCGCTCCCCGGCCCGAACGGGTTGAGAACCTGGTGCCGCCACCCATCCGCAACCCTGCGGTCGACGGGGAAGAGATGTCTGACGACCTTGAGCCTCCAGCGTCCCGCGAGAGTGACAGCCGGTATCCGAACCCGAACGCCCCTGAGGGGCGCTTTCAGTTCCGGGTTTGCCGCCCGCAATTGGGCGATCCTTTTCGGGTTCGAGCAGTACCGTTTCGCCAGGGCGTACCAGCCGTCCCCCCTCTTCGGCCGGACGAGCAGCACTGGCGACGCCCCTTGTGCCCACGACACCGTCTCGGTGCGGCTCAACCGAATCTGGAGAACCGTGGAGAACGCCGCATCGGGCCAAACGGCCAACAGAAGCAGTATGATCATTACAAGGAACCGGTTCCCTGTGCGGCTTGGATGGATACTCACAACGGTTCCCATGAACGCCACGATGGTAACACGCCACGAACCCTGCCCCCGAATGCCAGCGTCTTCGCACCACCCTCGGTGCGGAAACGTGGGAGACGCTCGGCCGCTGGTACGAGCCGCTCGGCGCCGGTACCGTCTCGCCGCAGACGCTCGATCAGGCGATCGCGACCCTGAAAACCCTGGCTTCTGCGGATAGGGTTTCGCTCCTCGTTCCCGTTGCGGATTCGAAGCTTCAGATTCTCTCGTGTTCCAACCAGCGTCATATCGGCGACCTCGTGATATCGCTGGACCTCTACCCTGAGCTCCGCTTCGCTCTCGACAATGAACGTCCCCTCCTGATCCAGGATGTCGTTTCGGCCGAGCTCCTCCAGCCCGTCGCCCACTTGATCGGCCGGACGCAGATCCGCAGCATCGCCGCCGTTCCGCTCGTCCTCTCCGGCGTCCCGGCCATCTTGAGGATGAGCGGCATGAACGCCCAGTTCACGCCTCATGACCTGCACACCATCGAGGGTGCCGCCCACCTCCTCGAACATCTCGCGACGGACGCCGACGCGGGGGAACCGCGCACAGCTTCGTGGCGACGCCTTCTTGTCGAGTTTACCGACATGGCCGCTGACGTACTCGCGGACAGCACGATCCTCAGACTTTGGGGACATCCCGAAAGGATCCTTGGCGTACACGCCGGCGAAGCCACCGGGAACCAGCTCGCAAGCCTGGGGCCGTTCGCAGGAAACACATGCGCCGACTTTTTCAAGAACCTGGCGGCCACCGCGGGGCATGCGGCTGAGACCGCACCCGTTGGGATCGAATGCAACGGTCTCGTCATCTGGTTGGTGCGGGCCGGCTCCCTGATCCCGTTTTACCGGCTGGCCGTCAGGCGAGCAAGCTCCCCTGTGGCTCTCGGCCGGCAGGACAAGACGCGGGCCGGGAGCGAGATCTCGCGGCAGCGCCAGCTTCAGAAGAATCTCGCAAGGGTGATCCACGAGCTGGAGGACGCCCAGACAACGATCGACAGGCTCCAGGTGCAACGCACCGAGTTCGTCGCCAGCGCCGCGCACGAGCTCAAGACGCCGCTGACGGTGGCGCAGAGCTACCTCGAGATCTTGACGAGCGATCTCACCGAAGGCATGTCGAGCGAGCAGGTCTCCTTCGTCAAGATTGCGTACGAGAACGTTCTCCGTCTCAAGAGGCTCGTCAAGGATCTCATCGATCTCGCGGCGATCGAGGGAGGCGAAATATCCCTCTCCATCGAACGCGTCGAGATTACTCCGATCATCGAGAGCCTCACCGCGGAGCTTGCGGCGATCGCCGCCCGGAGGGGCGTGCGTCTCTCCGCCGGGTGTGCGCCGGGCCTTCCCGCCGTTCGAGGCGATGGCGGCCGTATCGCCCAGATCCTCCGGAATCTGCTGGACAATGCCTTGAAATACACGCCGGCCCCGGGGTTGATCGTCATCCGCGCACGCCAGGAGGGAGATGGCATCGTGATCGATGTCGAAGACACCGGCATCGGCATCCCGACATCGCTGATCGACCGCGTTTTCGACCCGTTTTTCCGGGCCCCGAAGCCATCTGGATTCCTTCGCGACGGCTCGGGTTTGGGGCTGACGATCTCACGCCGCATCGTCGGCGCGCTCGGTGGAAAGCTGGTCGCCATCAGCAGGCCGGAGGGGGGCAGCATCTTCCGGCTGACCCTCCCGCGATGGCCGGAGTCGTATGCGCGCCAGGATGCGTGACCCCCTGTTGACCCGCCTGTGGCCCATCCTGGAGCCGGGGCCGGTGTGGGTCACGGGCGGCTACGTGCGTGACCGCCTGCTGGGCCGGACGTCCAACGACATCGATTTGATCGCTCCAGGCGATCTCATGGAGCTTCAGCCTCTTGCAGAGCGCCTTGCCGCGTCTCTCGGCGTCCGTGCTCATGTCCTCGGCCGGCCGCCCAAGGCCGTATGGAACATAGCATCGTCCGGACTCAAGATCGATCTGTGGCCCCTCGCGGACGGATCGCTGACCGCCGATGCCCTGCGCCGGGACCTGACGATCAACGCGCTGATCGCGCGTCTTCCCGGTGGCGAGCTCATCGATCCCGCCGGAGGGCTGCGCGACCTCGAGCAGCGGCGTTTGCGCGCGATCTCCCCCGAAAACCTGCGGCGCGATCCCGTGCGTCTCCTCCGGATCGCCCGCTTCGCATCGGAGCTCCCGGGCTTCACGCTCGACCCTCAAACGCACGGATGGATCACCGCCTTGGCGCCCGGCCTCGGCAAAAGCCCGCACGAGCGTCTTGGGGCCGAGCTCCTGCTCCTCCTGCGGGCGACAGCGCCCCAGGTGGGCCTGAGCCTGATCGATCAAACCGGCATGGCGCCATTCGTCTTCCCGGTCCGCGCCGGCTCGGCGCCGACCCGCCTGGCGCGGTATCTCCTTCCCGCAGCACGCCTCCTGAACGCCCCACGGAAGCACCCCGTTCCGGGCGCGTTGCGGGAAGCCGGCGACGCCGCCCGCCTCGGCCTGCTCTTTTTCTTCTTCGGCATGACCCGACCGTCCTGCTGCCGGGACTACGGCTGGCCGAAGGAGGCTCGCCGTCACGGACTCGTTGCGGCTCTCAGCTTGGCAGCGGCGCTCCACGCCTCCACGCAAAGCGCTGCGGCTCGCCGGCTCTTCATCTCGAGATGCGGGGAGAGCTTTCCAGCCGTTTTTGCGGTCGCTTCTGCCCTCGCCAGAACCTGCGGCTTGCCGGTTCGACCTTGGCGCCGCTGGTGGCGACAGTGGCAGCGGAATGCCGTGGCTCTTCTGCATCCCCGGCCCCTACTCGCCGCGAAGGAAGTCGCCACCCTCCTCGACATCCCACCGGGGCCTCAGCTCGGCCGGACACTCCAGGCGCTCAAGGACGCCCAGATCCTGGGTCGGATCCGTTCCCCGGCGGCCGCGCGGGCGTTCCTGACACGTCTCCAGAGCGATCCCCTCCCGAAACGAGGTTCTAGCACTCCGTGATATTGATCGCGAGGCCTCCCTGGGAGGTTTCCTTGTACTTTGACTGCATGTCGAGCCCGGTCTGCTTCATCGTCCGGATCA
>JAADFN010000162.1 GCA_013152895.1 Acidobacteriota bacterium
GGGCCGGCCGTAGGCCGGGCCTCCCGGGCGCTGACCGCGGACCTGCTGCAAGCAGGGCCTCCCGGGCGCTGCCACGGTCTCTCGACGAACATGAATGTCGGTCAATCGGGAATCTCGTCTATGTCACAGTCACCGCACGTCTTGCTGAGGCCACACCCCCTTTGTTCGTCCGCAGACGTGGTGCCGCTTCGCGGGCATGACGGTGCTCAGGATGACAGGGAAATAGCGACGTGCGGCTCCTCGGGCTGACAAAAGGGAACCCTGTGCTTCCGCCGGACGCCCGCGGTACCACGTCACCGGTGTACCTGGACATTGACGCAGACGTCACACGGGGTTGGATGACTCCACGGTTGCGAGCAGCCGTTCGAGGGATGCGGCATAGGCGTCCCATGTGAGGGCGTCAGCGGAGGCACGGGCGCCGGCGGCGAGCCGGGCGAGGCGCTCGGGATCGAGACGGTTGAAGGCGGCGGCGAGCGCGACGGGATCGCCGGGCGGGACGAGGATGCCGTTGACGCCGTCCTCGATAAGCTCGGTGAGCCCGCCGACGGCGGTGCTGAGAACCGGGATGCCGTGGGCGAGTGCGAGGGGGGCGACGGCCGACTGGGATCCCGCGCGATACGGCAGGACGAGGAGATCGGCGGCCGCGAAGTAGGCGGCCATGCGAGGCTGCGGGATCCAGCCGAGGTCGAGGCGGACGCGATCCTCCACGCCGAGCTGCTGCCGGAGCGCGGTCAGCTCGGGACCCAGGCGTGCCCACGGCTCCCCGGCGACGACGAAGCGCCAGGGGGTTTGGGTGGGAAGGCGGGCGGCGGCGCGCAGCAGGATGTCGAGGCCCTTGTACGGGCGGATCAGGCCGAGGAAGAGGGCGATCTGCTCGTCAGCGCCGAGGCCGAGCTCGCGGCGGGCGGTGGTGCGATCGGGCAGGTCGAGGTGCTCGCCGGGGGGCAGCGGGAAGCTCGCGACCGGCCGGGCCGGGAACGACATGCGGAGACTTTCGGCGAGCCGTTCGGCGTGCGTGAAGAGGCCGTCGCACCGGCCGAGGACGAGTGCGGCGGCCAGCTTGTGATGGATGTGCGCGTCGTGGTCGGCGGGGTTGTGCACGATCGCGATCACCGGCGGCCGGCCGCTGCCCGCGAGCAGGAACAGCCACAGGGGCGCCCACGCCCACGTCCAGTAGGGGAAAATCCATGCGTCAGCGCCGAGGTGGTATAGCGCCGCTCGCGTCGCGGGATAGCTCAGCGGGGCGAACGGATCGAGGATCGGGCGGGCGCCGTCGACTTGCGGACATGCATCAGGATCCCGGTCATTCCGGCCCGGGTAAAGCCAGCGGGGGTATTGACGGACCGGCGTCAGGAAGGCGACCTCGTGCCCCCGCGCTTCGAGCGCCAGGACGAGCCGGGTCGTCGTCGCGGCGATCCCGCCGCGGAACGGGTGGCCGGGACCGCACACGGCGAGGCGCATGCGGGTTACCGGGTCGGGGGGTGGGTCGCCTTGCGGTACCGGGCTTCCAGGTGGGCCCGGACCGGCTCGGGAACCAGCCCCGACACGTCCCCGCCGAGGGCGACGACCTCCTTGACGAGCCGGGAGGAGAGGTAGGTGTACTCCTCTTTCGGTGTCAGGAAGACGGTCTCGGCGGCCGGCGACAGGCGCCGGTTCATCAGCGCCATCTGGAACTCGTACTCGAAGTCGGAGACCGCGCGCATGCCGCGGATGATGATCGTGGCGTTGACCTCGGTGAGAAACCTGACGAGCAGCCCGGAGAAACAGCGAACCTCGATCTCGGGCCGGTCCGCATAGAGCTGACGGATCATCTCCAGGCGCTCGGCGGGGGTGAACAGGGCGTCCTTGGCCATGTTTTCGAGGATGCCCACGATGACGTGCGGAAAGATCTGGGCCGCCCGGTCGATGATATCGACGTGGCCCATGTGAATCGGGTCGAACGATCCCGGATAGACGGCGAGGGGAGATGGGCCGGACCGTGGCATGTTATTTCTCCACTGCGCTCGCGACGGCGCGGTTGTGGTGGCGGTCGAAGACCCGGACGACGACCAGGTGATGGCCCGCCTTGGCCGGGAAGGAGAAGGTCTCGTGCCGCCCGTCGAGGATACCATCCGCGGGTGCGAGCGCGTGCCAGCGCTTCCCGTCCCTCGACCACTGGGCCAGCTCGATGGCGCTGAGCGCGTCGTCCGCCTCGACGCGCCACCGGGACCCCTTGCGGGTGATCGTGACCCTCGGAGGCGTGTTGTCGACGGTGAACCACGAGCTGACGTCGGATGTCGACAGGGGATGTGCCGGGTTGTCGGCAGCGTCGGTGGCGGCGATCTTGAAGCGGTACCAGCCGTCGGGAATCGCGGTCGTGTCCACCGCGATGTGGGTCTTGTCGAAGCGGGTCCGGACCGGCAGGACGAACCCGTCCCGCCTCTCGAGCGATATGCTGAACCGCAACGGATCGCCGTTCGGGTCGGTGGCCTGCCACCCGACGGTCCGGTAACCGACGCGCCAGTACTTCTTGCCACGGGACGTCATGTGGCTCCCGGCGCCGCCGGTGGTCAGCGTGGTGAAGATCCCGTTGAAGTCGGGGTGGGAGACGTCGATGTACTGGCCGGTCGGGGGAGGCGCCGCAAGGTAGACGACGCCGGGCTCATCGACCGTGATGCTCTTGATCTTCGGCGCCAGGTTGATCTCCCGGTAGGCGACGCCGATGCGCTCGACCGCGATCGGCGTCTTCGAGGCGGGGATCGCGATCTCCCACTGGAGCGACGTGGCCGGCGGTAGCCCGACCTCGCCGCCGGCGGCATCGAGCCAGCCGGTCCACGGCAGCCACGTCAGGTCGGGCCGCGAGGTCAGGCCGGAGCGGAACCTGATGCGAACGCCCTTCACCGGGGGATCGACCCGGAACCGGCCGAAGGCCACCGGACGGCGGAACTTCTCGACCGCGCTGCGAAACGTGCCGCCGCCCTCGCCGGCCGGTTTGCGGCTCAGGATCGCAGGCGGGCCTTGCGTCAGGAGGAAACGCCCCCCCGCGAGGATCCTGGTCACCTGGACGGCGTCGAGGTTGGCCATCCGCGTCCCGCCCTTGGCCGTGAAACGCCAGATCTCGCCCTCGTACCCGGTGCCCGCCAGCACGCCGCTTCCGTCCCACCCCAGGGTGGTGACGACCTGGCCGGCGAACCGGTGGACCGAGAGCACGGCCCCCGTGGACGTGAGGCGCAACAGCTCGGACGACGCCGTCGTTCCGTTGACCTTGGGTAGCTTGAGCTTGATCGATGAAACCGTGACAGTCGCCTTGCCCTTCGATTTTGCGCCGCTTCCGGCTGTGGACGAGGCCGGGGCGGCGGGCGCGCCGACGACCGCGGCGGCCCATATCGTTCCGTCCGGTGCCACGAGGAGACTCGAGATCTCCGTGAAGGCCGAGTCGGCGACGAGCCCGATGGTCCCCTTGGCGTCGACGCGAAGCACCAGCCCGCGGCCGGACGTGCCGACGAGCAGCAGCTTGCCGTCGGGCGCGAGACAGCGCGCGTGCCTGTCCGGCAGCTCGAGCCACCGTTCGAGGCCCTGGGGCTTGAGCCGGTAGAGGGTGGCAGGCGATCCGGCCGCGACGATCAGAGAGCCGTCAAACCACGCCATGTCCCAGAATCCGCCGCCCTCGATCCCCCCGGCCTTGCGCAGCTTCTTCCCGTTCCACTCGAAGACCGCCGCCGGCCCGGTGGTTGCGAGGAAGATCCTGCCGTCCGGTGCAACGGTCATGGCCGTGACCTGGTCAGCTGGGACCTTGGCGAGCTTTTTCAGCGTGCCTCCGCGAAGCTCGAAGAGCCCGGCTGGGTGCCCGGTCCCGACGAGCACGGCTCCATCGGGCGCCACGACGCCCGCGAGCACGACCGGTGCGCCGAGCGTGGCCGTTTCTTTCCAGCCGGGGACGGGAATCAGACGGCCGTCCAGCGTGACGGCGACCCCGTCCCCCGTGCCCTTGAGGAGTTGCGACGCCGTGTCCACCGTCCATCTCTTGGTTTGCGTGGCGGCCAGGTTGCCCGCCGCGGCGATGGCCAGGATCAAACACGCGATGCGTTTCATCGAACCTCCCGGAGCTTTGATGGTGCGGCGTGGTCGTGCGCGTTCTCGCGCACGACTAGATGCAGCCGGACGGCGCCGCTCAGCGGCATCCCGAGATCGGCCCTCGTCGTGGCCACGATTCGGCTCCCGGCCGTCTGCACGCCGCCGTCGAGCCCGGCCCGTAGCGAGAGCACGAAGCTCGGCGGGGCGGAGATCGTGCCACCCCGCATGACGATCCCGGTATCCTTCCGCTCGAGGGCCACGACCGCCGAGCTCGCGGGAACCAGTCGGCCCAGCAGCCTGAGCTCGTCGCCGAACGACGCCGGCCGTGACGGCCTCACCTTGAGATCGTACGTGGACCATGCGCCCCCGTCGGCGACGATGAGATCGAGCGGGCCGGGCGGCATCGACCGCGGCACGCCGAGCGAGAAGCTGTGATCGATCTCGCCCCCGTGGTGGATCCGCCAGCGGGTCCAGACGCGCACCTGCTCTCCGGGGTGGACGACGGTGCGTTGCGGGACGGCCTCGATCAGGCTGGCGGCCGCAACCTTTTCCACCGAGTCGAGGCTCACGCGGATCGTGTCAATCGCCGGCGGCCGGAACGGCGAGCCTTCGACGTATCCGACGAGCGCCGCCGCCAGGGCCGCGGCCTGGGCCGGCGCGTTGGCGCGCGCGAACGACTCGGCGAGCCGGACGACTGCGCCGCCTGCGAAGCTGAGATCCATCTTCATCCGGAGGGTCTGCTCGCCGAAGCCCCTGCCGTGGGCGGCCTGGCTCGCCTGGACGATGTACGCGACGAGCAGCGGCGCCAGCGCGGGGTTGGGAACGATCCGGAACCGGTACGCCGTACCGTTGGCCTCGACCGTCACGGGTACCATGGGAGCAGCGGCGCCCAACGTGCCGAAGATTCCCCTCGCCCGGTCGGCCGTGATCTCACCGATCATCGGTCCGACTGTGAAGAACTTGAACGACGAATTGAGGTTGGGGAGCACGCCGACGACGTTGGCCCGCGCGAGCGGCAGGCGCACGCTCCCGGCCTTGAGGAAGGGATGCCCGAACGCCCAGACGCGGCCGTCGCGAACCTCCGTCACCGTGCCGGCGGCCGCGACGGTGGCGTCCCCGTCGACGAGAACGATGGCGACCATCGCGCCCGGGACCAGCGGCCGGGCAGCGGCTGGCGCGGCGCGTCGCCGGGCGCCCCCGGAAATCTCCAGGCCCGCGCGGCGCATGAGGGGCCCGAGCCACTCCATGGCGGCCGGCGAGCGTCCGGGGCCCAGCGTTGCCGAGAGGGGAAGCGCATGGCCCCCCGGGGCGTGGGGGGGCGCCAGCCAGGTGAGCACAAACTTGGCAAGCGTCCCTTCCCGGAGGTTCTGCACGATCGTCGCCAACGCGGGCCGGGGGGCGCCGCGTTGAGGCGCCGCGGACCCGTTTTCGAGCCCGAGCATGCGGACGAACGGCGTGACGCCGCCGATCGGCTCGCGTTCAAACGCCCAACCGAATGCGAGCGCTCCCAGGAGCTTGCCATCGACGTACACGGGGGAGCCACTCATGCCCGCGATGATCCCGGTCTTGGCGAACCTCGGGTCGTCGAGCCGGATCAGGACCATCTCCCCCCCCGGGGTGACCGGTCCCTGCGGCCCAACGATCGTCACGGGAATCTTTTCGATGGCGCCGCCGGGCATCTCCGTCAGGCAGTAGCCGCGCGTGCCGGGAGGGATGGCGAGCGGGTCGTGGATGATACCGCTCGCGCCCGCAGCCAGGGTCGCGGCCAGTACGATGGCGATGAAGGAAGCGACTGCTCGTACAAAGCCCATGGCTGGATATTCTACCCGAATAGAGGGATGCCTGCCGGAAAACGAGGATGTCCAGTCTCGGCGCCCCGCGCCACGACCGGGGCCGCGTGGAGCCGCACCAGGCGCTCCCCGTGCGCGTGGACCCGTGGTAGTGTGAGCTCGTGATGATCGCAGAGACCCACGTGAGCCTGCAGGGCGAGGGAGTGCTGGCCGGAACGCCGTCGTTCTTCATCCGGACCTCGGGCTGTAACCTCCGGTGCCGGTGGTGCGATACGCAATACGCGTCCTGGTTTCCCGAGGGACGGCGGCGGCACGTGGACGAGCTCGTCGCGGAAGCGCGCGGGGCGGGGCCGGCCCACGTCGTTGTGACGGGCGGGGAGCCGCTGCTCCAGCGCGAGACTGGCAAGCTGACGCGCGCGCTGCGGCGCGCCGGGCTTCATGTGACGGTCGAGACGTCCGGAACCCTGGCGCCCGAGTTCGAGTGCGACCTCCTCTCGGTGTCGCCAAAGACATCGTGCTCCGACCCGGAGGGCCCCTGGTTCGAGCGGCACCGGAAGGCGCGGTCGAACCTGGACCCGTTAAAGCAGCTGCTCGCGCGGTTTCCCGAGTTTGCGCTCAAATTCGTCATCGATCGGCCCGCCGACCTCCCGGAAGTCGTGCAACTCCTCGACCGGCTGGGGAACCCGGATCCGGGACGGATCTTGTTGATGCCGCAGGGCCGGACGGCAGAGGAGGTCAGGCGCCGCGCGCCGATGGTGGCGGCCTTGTGCCTGGAACACGGCTTTCGGTACACTCCACGCCTCCAGCTGGATCTCTTCGGCGGAGGGAGGGGAGTGTGATGGGCACGTTTCGAGTGGCCAAGACGTTCGAGGTCGAGTACGCGCACCGGCTGTCCAAGCACCCGGAGAAGTGCCGGTTTCCCCACGGCCACCGGTTGAAGATCGAGATCGTCGTCCGGGCAAGCCGCCTGGACGCCAACGACATGGTGTGCGACTACAAGGCGCTCAAGGGACTGGCCGCGGGGCTGATCGACGAGCTGGACCACGCCATGGCCCTCAATGCGGCGGATCCTCACCGCCCCGCGCTGGAGGCGATGAGCTCCCGCGTCGTTCTTTTCGAGGGCCAGGATCCGACCGCGGAGGCCCTGGCCCGCCGGCTGTTCGACCTGATCTCGGCGCACCTCGCCGCCAACCGTGAGATCGTCACCTCGAGCGGGGCGAGGTACGCGGTGCCTCCTGGCGTCGAGCTGGAGCGGGTTCGCGTGTGGGAGACGGCCAGCTCGTGGGCGGAGTACACCGCGGATGAGGTGTGATCGTTCCGGCTCCCTCGGACAGGAGGCGCACCGCGCCGCACGGGGGCGCCATGCCCGATGAGCTCCTGGTGAGCCCGGACGCCGTCGAGGAATGGCTCGGCGCGATGGCCCGGCCGGTCGCCGTGACCGGGGGGACCGGCTTCGTCGGCTCACACCTGGTCGAGACCCTTGTGGCGGCCGGCATCCGGCCGCGTGTGCTCGTCCGGAACCCGAAAAAGCCGCGGTGGATTGCCGGGCTGGACGTCGAATGGATCCCGGGGTCTCTCGGTGACGTGGACGCCCTGCGCCAGCTCGTTTCCGGTGCTGGAACGGTCATCCACCTCGCCGGCGTGGTCCGGGCGCCGACGGCGGATGAGTTCGACCGGGGCAACCGCGCCGGCACGGCCAACGTGGTTCGGGCGCTCCGGGAAGCCGCGCCGGACGCCAGGCTGGTCCACGTGTCTTCCCTCGCGGCCGTCGGACCGTCGGAGACGATCGAGGGCGTTGGCCCGGATGCCGAACCCCGCCCCATCTCGGCGTACGGCCGGTCGAAGCTGGCCGCCGAGCTGGAGGTCAGGAAACTGGGATCCGGCCTGTCCTGGATCATCCTGAGGCCGCCGGCTATTTACGGCCCCCGGGATACCGACGTTTTCCAGTTCTTCCGCCTCGCGGCCGGCCATCTCGTTCCCATTCCTCGCGGCGAACGCTGGGTGACCCTCGCCTACGTCGCCGACGTCGTCCGCGCGGTGCTCGCCGCGGCCGCTGGAGGCGGCGGCTCCGGCGGGACCGTGCACCTGGGTGAGCCGGATCCGTACCGGCTGCCCGCGTTGATCCGCCTCCTGGCTGCGGCCGGGGGCGTTCGCGTCGCGATCCTCCCCGTGCCGGCACCGGTGCTGACCATCGCGGGGTGGCTGGGAAGCTCGCTGCACCGGCTCGGCTTTCACCGGGTTGCCATGACCCGCGACAAGGCCCGGGAGCTGCTGGCGCGCCACTGGACGGCGGATACCCGGGAATCGCTCGAACAGATCGGGATCCTGGAATCGACGCGTTTCCCGGATGGAGCGCGCCAGAGCTGGGCGTGGTACCGGCGGCATGGGTGGTTGAGGTAAGATGCGCTCAGGGTTGAAGTCGGTGTGAAACGCTGAGGGAGGCAACGTGGACGTATTCCAAAAATGTTTTGATTTCGGCGCAGCAAACGAGATTCGTGCGATTGGGCTGTACCCCTATTTCCGTGTGATCTCATCCGCGCAGGATCCGGTCGTGATGATCGATGGGCACGAGCTCGTCATGCTCGGCTCGAACAACTACCTCGGCCTGACCAATCACCCGGAGGTCAAGGAGGCGGCCGTCCAGGCGGTCCGGGAGTATGGGAGTGGCGCCGCCGGATCACGGTTCCTCAATGGCACGCTCAAGATCCATGTCGAGCTGGAGGAGACCCTGGCGGAATTCACCGGGCGGGAGGCCGCGCTGGTTTTTTCGACGGGTTTCCAGGTCAACCTGGGAACGATTTCCTGCCTCCTCGACCGGCGGGACCTGGTTTTTCTCGACGCCCTCGATCATGCCTGCATCATCGACGGGGCCCGGCTCGGCTTTGGACGAACGGTCAAGTACAAGCACAACGACATGAAGGACCTGGAAGAGCGTCTTGCCGCGGCCAACGAGACGAAGGGGAAGCTGATCGTAACCGACGGGGTCTTCTCCATGGAGGGTGACCTGGCCGATCTGCCCGGGCTGATCGCGCTGAAGGAGAAGTACGGCGCCCGGCTGATGGTCGATGATGCCCATGCCGTTGGCGTCTTCGGCGCTCACGGGCGCGGCACCGCGGAGCATTTTGGCGTCGAAGGCAGGGTGGACCTCATGATGGGAACCTTCTCGAAATCGTTGGCGGCCGTCGGCGGGTACATCGCTGGAGATGCCACGGTGATCGATTTCATCAAGCACAGCGCCCGGAGCTTGATCTTCTCGGCCTCGCCGCCGCCGGCGTCGGTGGCCTCGGTCCTCAAGGCCATCGAGATCCTCCAACGCGAACCCGAGCGGCGGGAGCGGCTGTGGGAGAACACCGCCTACATGAAGCGAGAATTCACCAACCTCGGCTTCGATACGGGGAACTCGGACTCGCCGGTGATCCCCCTCGTCGTCGGCGAGGATATGACCGCGTTCCAGATGACCAAGCGTCTCCAGGAAGAGGGGGTCTTCGCCAACCCCGTGGTCTCGCCGGCAGTCCCACCGGGCCGCGCCATGATGCGGACCTCGTACATGGCGACCCATACGCGGGAGCATCTCGATCGTTCGCTGGAGGCCTTTGCGAAGGTCGGACGGGAGATGGGAGTGATCTCGTAACATGGCGCCGCTCGAAGTCACGCAGGTCTCCTCCCGCGCCGATCTCGCGGCGTTCATCAATCTTCCGTGGAAGCTTTACAGGAACGATCCGAACTGGGTCCCACCGCTGAAGGCGGACGTCCGCAAGATCCTCGACGAATCGCGTCACCCGTTCTACGGCGGGGGCGAGGGGGCCCAGCGGGAGCTGTTCCTTGCGCGTGACGGTGGAAAACCCGTGGGACGGATCGCAGCCATCCTCAATCATGCCCACAACCGTTTTCATGACGAGAACATTGTCTTCTTCGGTTTCTTCGAGGCGGTCGATCGTCCCGAGGTGACGCAGGCGTTGCTCGAAGCCGTCGAGTCATGGGCGACCGCACGCGGCGCGGACGCGGTTCGGGGACCGGCCAACCCCTCCACGAACTACGAGTGCGGGCTCCTGGTCAAGGGGTTCGACGGCCCGCCGGTGTTGATGATGACCTACAACCCGCCGTACTACGCGGACCACATCGAGGGCGCCGGGTACGCCAAGGTCAAGGACCTGTACGCCTACATCTCTCCGGTTCACGGCCGGCACCTCGACCGGCTGATCCGGCTTGCGGAAAAGACCAGGAAGAGATATCCAGAGCTGACGACCCGCAAGGTCAATCTCGGGGATTTCGAGCACGAGGTGGAGCTGGTCCAGGAGATCTACAACGCCGCGTGGGAAAAGAACTGGGGCTTCATCCCGATGTCGGACGACGAGATCAGGTGGATGGCGCACGAGCTCAAGCCGCTGGTGCAACAGGACCTCCTGCGCTTCGCATTCATCGATGGAGAGGCTGCAGGGTTCATCCTCGCGATTCCCGATTGGAACCCCGTGCTGAAGGATCTTGGAGGCTCGCCCTGGAAGCATCCGATCAAGACCGTCAAGCATCTTCTGACGACCAAGCCCGAAAAGATGGAGGGGCTTCGCGTCATTACCATGGGCGTCAAGAGCAGGTTCCGCAGGCACGGCGCAGAAGGGCTTCTCTTTGCCGAGGGGCTCGAGAACGCCCTGAAGATCGGCTACAAGTGGTGCGAGTACTCGTGGATCCTCGAAGACAACGAGCTTGCCAAGCGTACCGTTCGCGTGATGGACGGTGAGCTTTACAGGATCTACAGGTTCTACCAGAAGCCCCTGGACGGCGATGGCGGCCGGGAAAAGGTCGGGTAGCGTATGCAGCACATCAGTTTTGGGACGTTGATCTGGATCTTCTTCATCCTCCTGGCGTTTCAACCGATGTTGCAACAAAAGATGCTGGGGTCGGCGCGCCTGCGCCTGATCCGTTCCCTGGAGCGCCGGCGCACGAGCCGCGTGATCGCGATGATCCATCGCCAGGAGAGCATGAGCCTGCTCGGGTTCCCGCTGATCAGGTACATCGATATCCAGGACTCGGAGGAGATTCTGCGGGCGATCAAGCTCACGGGGGACTCGGTTCCGATCGATCTCGTGCTCCACACGCCCGGCGGGCTTGTCCTTGCAGCCGAGCAGATCGCGCACGCCATCAAACGGCATCCCGCCAAGACAACCGTGTTCGTCCCGCATTATGCGATGTCCGGCGGTACGCTCCTGGCGCTGGCCGCGGACGAGATCATCATGGACCCCAACGCCGTGCTCGGGCCGGTGGATCCACAGCTCGGGACCAAGCCAGCGGCGGCGCTGGTGCGGACGCTCGAAGCCAAGGGGGTTGCGAACTGCGACGACGAAACCGTGATGCTGGCCGATACCGCCAACATGGCGCTGTCCCAGGTCCGGAAAACCGTCGTGTCGCTGCTCGAGGACAAGATGAGCCCGGAGGCGGCCGACGCCCTGGCCGAGCAGCTCTCCCAGGGCTGCTACACGCACGATCACTCCTTCACGGTGGACGACGTGAAAGGATTCGGGCTGAACGTCTCCACCGACATGCCGGCCGAGATCTACCAGCTGATGGACCTGCATCCGCAGCCCAAGCGGCAGCTTTCAACCGTCGAGTACATCCCGGTGCCCTACCGCGCCAACCACGGGAAGCAGGGGTAGTCGGCCCTCAACCTCGTGTTGGCTCGCAGAGCGGTTCGGCGGGTTCCCCGGCGTTCCCCGTCGCCTTGAGGAACCTTCCGATGATCCCCCTGATGAAACGGCTCCGGCCGGGCCCCGTTCTGTGCGAGGGCGACAGGGGAATCTGTGCCCCGGCCAGCGCCTGGTGGCCGCCGCCGTACCCGCGCTTTCCGGCAAGGCGACGCGCGATCGTGCCCGCGGCGGGCTCACGATCGGAGGTGCGCAGGCTCACGTACAGCCAGTCGTCGATCACGCCGTAACAGAGCACCCAGCTCACCCCGGCGACCCTCAGGAGCAGGTCGGCAGCCTCGGCGAGCATCTCGGGGGTGTCCAGGGGGCTGACCGAGGCGACGATGCTGTGGCCGTGGATGACCGCGTTGTCGAGTACCCAGCGGAGCCGTGCGAAGTAGGTTCTCGGCAGCGGGGCTGCCACGATCCGGCCCAGGGCGCGGGGGTTTGCCATCGGATACAGGGCGAGGAACGCCTCGATGTCGGCGCGGGTCGTTTCCCGCCCGAGGTCCTGGGTGTCCGACCGGATGCCGTAGACGAGCGCGGTGGCCAGCCGTGGCTCGATCGTGATACCGGCGGCCTTGAGGTACTCCCACATGATGGTCGAGGTGGCGCCGTAGTGGCGGCGGATATCGGTGAACGGTACGGAGCGCGTCTGGGGCCGTATCGGGTGATGGTCGATCACGATGTCGGGCCGGATGGCCGGGTCGAGGCTGACGTTTCCCGCTCCCGGCTGTGCATCGACGATGGCAGTGCGGTTGAAGCGTGTTGGATCCAGGGTTTCGATCGGGCGGGGATTCACACCGAGATACCGGAGCAAGGCGAGGTTCTCGGCGCGTCCGATCGTACCGCCGTGAGTCAGCGAGCAGGCGATCCCTTCGAGCTGATTTGCAATCTCCCGTAACGCCGCGGCCGCGGCGATGGCATCCGGATCCGGGTTGTTCTGCATGACGATCAACAGGGTTGTCGCGCCCCTGAGCACGGACCTGAGCTTTTCCAGGCGCGCGTGCGAACGTGTGACCGGTGGCATGTTTCCTTCGTCCTCCCTGCCAAACGAGGCTCGCGATCCGGTGCATGCGATCCTGGCAACGCCATACGCCGCTCTGACGCCGGAACGGTGGCCCATGGTACAACGGCCGGCGGTACGCGCCGCCGGGGGCTCGGGTATGATGCAGGTATGAGCTTTGAGATCGGTGCATGGCTGGAGCATTTCCCGGTGAGGGAACGGTTTCTCTACCTGGACCATGCAGCTCTCGCGCCGCTGCCCAGGCCCGTCGCCGAGGCCATGCGCCGCCGGATCGAGGAACAGGAGCTGGGCGGCGACGAGCCGTTCGAGACGTGGCGTCAACACACGATGGCCTGCCGCCATCTCGGCGCACAGCTGATCGGGTGCGCGCCGGAGGACATCTCGCTGATCGCGAACACCTCCCAGGGGCTGAGCCTGGTGGCGGAAGGGCTTGGGCTCGGCGCGGGCGACGAGGTGCTCGTCGGCGAGGAAGAGTTTGCCGCAAACGTCGCGCCCTGGCTGCACCTCGAGCGATTGGGTGTTCGCGTCGTGCGCTATCCCCAGCCTGACGGCACGATCCATGCCGATGCCATCGAACCGTTGCTGACGGCGAGGGTCAAGGTACTTACGGTCTCCTGGGTCGCCTTTCACACGGGGTGGATCGCTCCCCTCGACGAGCTGGCGGCCCTGTGCAAGGCGCGGGGGATCTTTCTCGTCGTCGACGCCATCCAGGGGCTCGGGGCGTTGCAGATCGACATGCGGCGCCTCGGGGCCGACGCCGTGATCGCCGACGGCCACAAGTGGCTCCTGGGCCCGGAGGGGCAAGGGCTGATGGCGCTGAGCCCCCGGCTTCGAGACCGGATGGTCCCCGTTCTTTCCGGGTGGCGCAACGTCCGCCTCGAACGGCACGACTTCTTCCTGCACGCGCTGTCGTTCCTGCAGGACGGACGGCGTTTCGAGCCCGGCTCCAACAACGGGGTCGGCCTGGCCGGCCTGGCCGCCGCGCTCGATCTGCTCAGCCAGATCGGCGCGGATGTCATTGCGGCCAGGATCGAGATGCTGTCACGCCTCCTTACACGAATCCTGATCGCCCATGGCTGGGAGCTGTACTCGCCCGGCTCTGGCCACCCGATCGCAGGCATCGTCGCGGGTCGCCCTCCGCAGGTCGCGCCGCGGAGCGCCGTCGCCCGCCTCCGGGAGCGGCACGTCATCTGCTCCGTCCGCCAGGGGTACGTGAGGCTCTCCCCCCACTTCTACGTGACGAAGGGCGAGATGGCGGCGCTGGACCGCATCCTGGAAAAGACTGGTCTTTGACCCGCCGGCCGGGAGGCGAGGAGCACTCTACCGGTCAGCGGCGCACCTGAAGCCGGACGCCTTCGACCAGTCATCGGGTCGGCGGTGGGCCCGCGCCGAAACCCGCAGCCTCGGTGCGAAATCCGTGTAACCGCCTCCTCGCAGCACCCGCTGGCGCTCCTGCTGACCGCCGCTGAGCTGATTCCACGGATGCCAGTCTTCGGGGGCGTTCCGGTAGCTGTCGTGAAACACGTCCTCCACCCATTCGAGCGCATTCCCGATCATGTCCACGAGCCCCCAGCGGTTGGGCGGGAAGCTCCCGACCGGCGCCGTCCCGCTCCAGAAGTCCTTGCCAACGGCGCCGAACGCGTTGCCCATGCCGTTCTTCCAGTCGTCGCCCCACGGATACCGCGTCGCCGAGCCCGCCCGCGCCGCATACTCCCACTCCGCCTCGGTCGGGAGCCGTTTCCCAGCCCAGTGCGCGTACGTCCATGCCTGGAACCAGGTGACTCCCACCACCGGATGCTCCGCATACGCGGGGTTGTCGAACCATTTCTTCCGTTTTGGCGGCGTGCAGGCTCTGGCCGCAACGCACGCCCGGTACGCCGCGTTCGTGACCTCGGTGCGATCGATCCAGAACCCGTGCACGCGCACGGTACGGGCGGGCTCCTCGTCCGTCGAGGCCTCGTTGTCACCACGGCCTCGTCCCATCAGGAACGAGCCCGCCGGGATCCAGATCATCATCCGTCCGTCGCCCGGCCACCGGCAGATCGTCCCCAGGCGGGGCGTTACCTCCTGGACAAGCTTCACCAGCTCCCGGCGGCCCGGCGTCAGCTCGAGCGCCAGCTGGAAACATGCCGCCGCGCCGCGGATGTCGCCCGCTTGACGCCGTTGCTTTCCCGCCGTCTCCAGGGCCTGCGCGAGCCGCCCGTCGAGCGCCCTGAGGCGGCGCGCCATCGCAGGCGTGCGGCGCATGACCTTCCGGCAGACGGCGACTGCCCGCCGGAGGGCCTCCGGGCTCTCGTGGGCCGCTTCACGGGCCAGCTTGGTCGTCAGGTGATTCAAGAGATCCTTGGAGACCGGGTCGTCCGGATCGCGTCCCAGGAGCGCGGCGACCCGCGGAAGGGCCTCCCACGGTCTCCCCTCGACCAGCAACCATGTGACCGCCCGCCGTTGCAGGTACCGCCGGTCCGCGGTATCGAGACTGGCGGCCTCGAGATCCTCGCCCGGTGCGACGCTCAGGGCGTACGTCACTTCGGCCGTTGCCACGATCTGTGCATCGTCCACCGTGGACGTCCCGCTGACGACGCCGCGAAAGCCGAGGTCGTCGGCCTCGTACAAGCGCTCGTGCCACCACCTGGAAGAGACCCTCGCGAGCTCGATCGTTCTGCGCCATGAACCGCCGCGGACGACGTGGCCGAACCCGCCTTCGAGCCACGCCGTTCCATCTCTCGGGGCGGGGATCAGGTTCCTGTGGTACGAGTCTTCGCACCATTCCCAGGCGTTGCCCGCCATGTCGTACAGGCCCCACCCCGTCGCCGGGAAGGACGCGACGGGCGCGAGCCCGGGGAAAACGTCCGTGCCCTCGACGCCCTCGACGTTGGCCCGTTGCCTCCGCTTGGATCGTCCCCACGGGAAACGCCAGCCCGTGTGCCGTCCTCGGGCAGCACGCTCCCACTCGGCCTCGGAGGGAAGGCGACGCCCGGTCCACTGCAGGTATCTGACGGCCTGGTCCCAGCTCACTCCCACGACCGGCAGCGTCGCCGAGCCCAGGTCGTCGAGACGGGACGGGTTCGCGGGGGGGGAGCACACGCCCGCATGGACACACCGGGCGTACTGCTCGTTCGTCACCTCCGTCCGTTCCATCCAGAAGCCCGGGGTCACGACCCATCTCAGGTACTTCTCGTCGGGGAGGCAGTTATGATCCCGCGGCGTGCACCCCATGAGAAAGCGCATTTTCGGTTGCCAGATCAGCGTCGCGCCGTCCACCGGGGATTGCCACGCCTGTCCCGGCTGCGGATGTGCTGGCGGGTAGAGCAGCCGCCGCAGTCGCTGGACGGCATCCTTTTTTTTTCCGGTCCGTGCCGCGAGCGTCCACGCCCGTCCCGCGGCAGCCGTATCGCCCGCCGAAAAGGCGTGATCCCCGTAGCCCACGAGCGCCCCGGCAACCTTCCGGTGCATCCGGGAGACCCGGAGATTTCCGTCGGGCAGGGAGCTGACGAGCTCGTCGTACGTATCTGCAAGCGATCTTACGGCCGCCAGGTGGCCCAGCGTGGCTTCTCTGACGAGCGAAATCTCAACGGCGGCGAGGACCTGCCCGGCCTTCTGATCGCCGGGATGCGCCGCGAGGCGTGCGACGGCTTGCGGAAGATGGCTCCACGGTCCGGCCCCGGCCACCGGAACGCCGAGTAATCCAGCCGCCACGAGCCCGGCACATCGCAACCGGAAGCGGTGAGAAAAAAGCATCGTTCTCCCCGATTGTACCAGCCCGGATGACGCATCATCCGGGCCGGCGGTTGCTCCCCCGCGGTGCGCCCATGAATGACCTCGCGCCCTGCGCCGCATCCGTATCGCCGTGGGTCACGAGGGGATGCGGCGCGCGTGCCGCGGCGACTCACTGGCCATCGGCGAGCAGCGAGACATCATCGATGTAGAAGCTCGTCGAGTTCGAAGAATCCTCCGCACCCTTGAACTTGATCGTCACCGTCTGACCCGCGTAGCCAACCACGTCAAACGACTTCGTCACGTACCCCGACGTCGCAGCATTCTTGTTGCTGTACGTCGCCAGCGTGTGCGAGGTCCCCGATC
>JAADFN010000163.1 GCA_013152895.1 Acidobacteriota bacterium
AGAAAATGAGCGAACAGCTTGAAAAGGCGCAGCAACGCAGTGTCGACGCGCTGACCAACCGGCTCGACTTCATCAATGAGAGCCTCGCGAAGCTCGTCGAGGAGGTGCGCTCCGCGATCGCTGAAGCGACGCCCGCGGATCCGGAAGAGCTCTTCCCCGTTGGCGAGCTCGTGGAGCTCGCCAACGCCGCGCGGGACCTCCATGCACGGGCGGAGGAACGAGCATCCGCACTTGTCGGCCGGATCGAGGAGCTGGAGCAGCAGCTCGCTGCTGCCCAGACCGAGGTGCACAGGCCCGGTGCGTTACCCCTCGACATGCTCCGGCGGCTCGATGCGGCCCGATCGCAGTCGGAGCTGCTCAAAGAGCTGCTCCCCCTGCTGGTTTCGTACGTTGGCAGGGCCGCCGTTCTCGTCATCCGCGAGGGGACCGTATCCGCATGGAGTGGGATCGGCTTCGCGGACGTGGAGGATCTCAAGGCGTGGCAGGCCGAGGTCAGCGCCTCCGAGGTGCTGGAGCGGTTCGCATCGCTGGGCGGTGTCGTGACGTTCGTGCCGACCACCGATCCCGTCTTCTCCCGGTGGCTTTCCGGGCAGGCGCAGCCATCCGAAGCGTGGCTGATCCCCGTCAACCTCAGGGGGCGGATCGTTGGCGCCATGTACGTGGATCGGCTCGAAGAGGGGCCATGGAATCCCGAGGCCGCGCAGGGGCTGGTCGCGCTGGCCTGCTGGTTGATCGATACCCTCGGCTTCCGCACCACGGTGCCATCCCCGATGTTGGCCAAGCCCGTCGCCGCCGTCGCCCAGGGAACGCCCGAGGCCGCCGCCGAGCCGGAAGAGCCCGTCGAGGCCGAGGCTTTCGAGCAGACGCCGACCACCGGGTACGCGCCCGTCGAGGGCGAAGCGGCGCCCTCCGCCGGCGAGGTTGAAGCCGGGGAGGCGGCCCCGGACATCGAGCCCCCAGTCGCGGCCGAGACGGCCGGCATTCAGACCGCCGTGGAAGAAGAGGAGCCTGCTCTGGTAGAAGAGGAGGCCGTTCCCGACCAAGCACCTCCGGGCCGCGAGGAGATCGTTGCTCCGGCCGAGCCGTCCGGAACGCCTGGATACGCCGAACAACCGCCCGCCGTTGAAATACCGGCTAAAGAGACTGAAACCAGGTCCTGGGAAGAGGCCCGGGAGATCGAGGAATCCCCTGCCCCGGAGATCGGCGTCCCGCCAGAGGTCCAGCCGGTGGCGCCGCCCGCCGTTGAAACGTTTCAGGCGGAAGCCGTTGGCGGACAGGTCGAGGAGCTCTCCCCCGAGGAGCGCGCCGAACACGAGGAGGCCGAACGGTTCGCCCGTCTCCTCGTTTCCGAAATCAAGCTCTACAACCCGGATGAGGTCGAGCGCGGCAAGGAGGCCAAGGACCTGTACCAGAGGTTGAAGGAGGATATCGACCGGAGCCGCGAGATGTATGACACGCGGGTTTCGGAGGCGATCCGGTCCTCGCGGGATTATTTCCGGGAGCAACTGGTCCGCATTCTCGCCGATGGGGACGAAGAGGCGCTCGGCATGTGAGGCGTCGGGGCGCCTCATTGCTGCGTGCCTGGAGACGCCGCCGACATCACCCAGCAGATTCGCGTCGATCGAAACCAACCGGTTCCGCGCCGGCAGCGGGATTCCCGTCGCCCCGGGCCGGTTCCCTTTCGTCTGGCCCAGGGCGTCGCACGGCCGGTGTTCCTTTTTCCCGGGACGATGTGCGGGCCGTCCAGATCGTCTGGCTCGCCATGGCCCTGTTCATCGTTGGATGCGGGGCGAAAGGCCCGATCCGGCGGGGCGCGCGCAGGATCGCGATGATCCATGAAGCGGTCACGCTCGAGCACACGAACCCGGCCCGGGCGGTCGCTCTCCTCGACGCTGCCGGCCCGGGCGCCGGCCTGGAGCGTTTCCGTCTGGAGCTGTGGGGCGAGACCCTCCGCTCGATACCCGCGCCGGCGACGTCGTGGCGCCGGTACATCGCTGCGGGCCTGCCCCGGGATCTCGATCAACGCGCCAAGGTGTCCCTCGGCAGGATCCTGCTGCAGCAGGGGCAGAGAGACGAGGCGGCGGCCGTGCTCGAGGATGCCTCCGCCGAGGGCGATCTCGCCGCCGACGCCGAGCTCCTCAAGATTCCGGGCGCCGTCCAGCGGCGTGCCGCGCGCCGCATGGCCGTTCGTGACCCGGCCGGGCTGCACCGGCTCGACCGCTCGATAGAAGGGACGGTCCTGCCCCGCCTGACGCCCGCGGAGTGGATCGGCCGCGCGATGGCCTGGCGGCGGACGGGCCGTCCGCTCCAGGGGGCGCGCGAGCTGAGCCGCCTCCGATGGCACGGCGGGATTGAACGCCTCCGACGCGAGGAGCTGGCGCGGTGCTGGCTCGCAGCCGGAAGACCCGGGCGGGCGCTTGGGATCCTCCCGCGACGTGCGCGTTCGACGGTCAAGGACCTCCTGCTTCGGGCGCGGTGCGAGCTCAAGCTGGCGTGGAACCTCTTCCCGGCCCGCGCAAGCCGTGCGCATTTCAAGAGGGCGGCCGACGGGGCCATCCGCGTGGCCTCGTTCTCCCCGGCCTCACCGCGCGAGCACATCCGCGCCCTGGCCATCGTGCTCGAAGCCAGGACCGAGGAAGGGAAGCTGGGACTTGCCTGGAACGCATGGGTCCGGTTGCGCGCGGCCGGGTGGTCCTCGTCCCGCCGCGACTGGCTCGGCAGGAGGCTGGGCGTCGCCATGGCCCGGCAGGCCCGTTGGACACGCCGGGTCGTCGAGCTTGAACGGGAGCTCCCGGACCAGAAGCGGTGCCTCGAGTTTTGGACCGCCGTTCGCCGGGGGGTCGACCGGGAGGCGCTCCGGCGTCTCGGCGCGGCGCCCGTCGCGGATCTGTACGCGCGCTGGGCACGGAAGATGCTCGGGCTCGGACGCTCGAACAGCCCCATCGGCGCACCTCCGGCGGGCGTCTCGGCGCCACCCGCCACGGTTGCGCTCCTGCTGCGGTGGGGCGAGGCGGGCGCGGCGCGCCGGGAGTGGAGACGCCTCGGGCGCGTGCAGCTGACGCCCCC
>JAADFN010000164.1 GCA_013152895.1 Acidobacteriota bacterium
CATCGTCTATCTCCTGATGCGGCGCGAAGGTGTCGAGCGGCCGCGGATGGGTCTCCTGCTGCTGCTGACCGCTTCGCCCATCCTCGCGGACTTCCTGACGCGGGCCGCCTTCTCCGAGCTCCTCGCGCTGCCGATAGCCTGGTGGCTCCTCGACCGGGCCACCCGGCCCCGGGGCTCCCGGCCGTTCCAATGGCGCACGACCGGCCTGGCCCTCGCGGGTCTCTGGCTCCTCCACGCCCCGACGACCCTGATGATCGTGCTTCTCCTCGGTGCCGCCACGGTGTTCCGCCGATTTCGTCCACTTGGCCAGCTGGCCGCGGCCGGGGCGATCGGTGCGTTGCTGACAGCCTGGAACTGGCTCCCCCTGGGCTTCGAGATGCGCATGATGGCCAACCGTCCGGCCCTGACCTCCGGGATTTTTGTCGCGCGGAACAATTTCCTCGGCTCGCCATACGCCCATGCTCCACTGCTCAACGCCGCCCTCTCCCTGGCGGGCATCGCGCTTCTCCTGATCGTCCTCGTCGAAGGATGGCACCGCAGCGATCCGCTCCGTGCGGGATTGATCGTCGTCGCGGTCGGGTTGGCCTCCCCGCTCGCGGCGTTCCTCTACCACACCGGCTCGCCGCTGGCCTGGCTCCAGTTCCCCTGGCGATGGCTTCTCCCGGCGTTCCTGCTGGCCGTCCGGCCTCTCGCCCAGCGAACATCCGCCGCCAACCCGCGGGGGTGGGTGTTGGCAGCGCTCTGGATCACGCCGCTCCTGGCACTTCCAATTCCGCCCCTCGTGCGCGCCCCTCGCCTCACCGTGAGGGACGGCTGGGAGGCCGCCGGTCAGAAGCTGATGCGCTCGATCGGCGGTAATCCGTTGTACGTCGATGCCACCCAGGACCGGCCGCCATGGTACCCCCGGATCGCGTCGCAGCTCCCCGAGCTCCACGGATCGCTGGCTGCCAGCGATTCCCCCCTGACGCGCATCCAGATCATCACGTGGAAACCCCTCCGGCGTGCGTTCGTCGTCGACGGGCCCGATCGTGCCAATGTCCTGATCCGGCTCCTCGATTACCCGTGGTGGAACGTCACGCTCGATGGGCGCGAGGCCGACGCGATCCGTCAACGCGGTTTGCTGGTCGTCGTAGCTCCACCGGGTCAACACCTGGTCACGATATCGTGGGCGGGCGATCCCTGGTCCCGCGTCGGTCTCGGTCTCACGCTCATCGGGCTTGTGCTGCTCTTTATTCCCGGGCGTCTCTCCCGTAAAGCCCCACAAGATCGCCGAAACGGTCACGGATCCCTGGATCGAGCATCCAGCCGGTCAGACGGAACGTCCAGTTCCCATCGCCACGGCCCGGGGTGTTCATCCGGCAGTCCGACCCAAGACCGGCCAGGTCCTGGTGGGGAATAACGGCCAGGTTTGAGACGCTCGCCAGTGCGAGCCGGACGAGATCCCAGTGAATCTCGCGACCGTCCGTGGCCATGTAACGCCTTGCGAAATCGCGCTCCGCGCCGGTCGCATCCTCGAGCCACCAGCCCAGCGTCGTGTTGTTGTCATGGGTCCCCGTGTAGACGACGACATCGGGTCTGAGGTTGTACGGCAGGTATATCGAGCGCGGGCTGGGTGTGAACGCGAAGTGAAGAATGGCCATCCCGGGCAGGCCGAGACCGCGGCGCAGGGTGCGAACGTCTTCGGTGATCGTCCCGAGGTCTTCAGCGACGAAGGGCAATGCGCCGAGCGCCTTCTCGACGGCATCAAAAAGCCTCCGCCCGGGTCCCGGAACCCAGCGGCCGTTCACAGCGGTTTCCTCGGAGGCGCCAATCTCCCAGTGCGCCACGAAACCCCTGAAGTGATCGAGGCGGATCGCGTCGTAGAGCCGTGCCGCGTGAGCGAGGCGGCCGGTCCACCAGGCAAAGCCATCGGCGGCGTGCCGGTCCCAGTCGTAGATCGGGTTGCCCCAGCGCTGACCGGTCGCCGAAAAATAATCCGGCGGCACCCCTGCAACGACCCGTGGACGTCCGTTCGCATCCATCCGGAAGAGCTCGCGGTGCGCCCACACCTCGGCCGAATCGTCGGCGACGAAGATGGGAACATCGCCGAGGATCTGGATCCCTCGCTCGCGCGCCGCCGTGCGGACACGCTCCCACTGCCGGAAGAACAGGAACTGGCAAAAACTGGAAAAAGCAACCTCGCCGCGGTGGGCGTCCTCCCACTCGCCGAGGACGGTTTCGTCGTGAAGACGCAGTCCATCGTCCGGCCATTCGTACCACGGTGCGCCGCCGTGCGCCCGTTTGAGCGCCTCGAACCTCGCAAAATCCTCCAACCATCCCGCGTGACGCCCGGAGAACTCCTCGAGCTCCGAGGTCAGGGGGCCCGACCGAGAATCGGAGAACCGGGCCCACGCCCGCCGGAGCAGCGCCAGCTTGGCGGTGGCAACGGCCCGGTACTCCACATGGTCTGGTGGCAGCGCCGGGTAAGCCGCGATGTCGTGCTCCGTCGCCAGGCCGTCCTCGAGCAGCAGCTCGGGGCTGATCAGCATCGGATTCCCGGCGAATGTCGACGTTGCCGAATATGGCGAGAAACCGGGGCCCGGCGGATTGAGCGGCAGGACCTGCCACCACGTGGCGCCTGCTCCCGCCAGCCAGTCGAGATAGCCCGTCGCGGCGGGGCCGAGATCCCCGATGCCAAAGTTTGACGGCAGCGATGTCGGATGCAGGAGCACGCCGGCGGAACGTTCAAGCTCCATGGCGCCCCCGGAGATCGGTGTGAGCAGCCGTGGCCATGTCAACCCAGCGCACGGTCGATGGCCTGGGCCAGCTCATCGGCCCAGCGCCTGATCAACCGGTCCTCATCCCCCTCCACCATGACGCGAGCGAGCGGTTCTGTCCCCGAGTACCGGAGCAGCACCCTGCCTCGCCCTTCGAGCTGGCTTTGAGCTTCGGTGAGCACACGCTGCACCCCGGGAATGCGCTCGAACGGCTCCTTCCGGCTGACGGGAACATTGATCAGAACCTGCGGGACGCGGACCAGGTCCGACAGCATGGACACGGGACGCCCGGTCATGCTGGCGATCGCCAGCACGTGACTGCCCGTGATCAACCCGTCGCCCGTCACGCCGTGGTGGGAGCAGATGATATGACCCGACTGCTCTCCGCCAAGAACGGCGCCGTTGGCCCGCATCGCCTCCCACACCGAACGATCCCCCACCGGGCTTCGGATCAACTCGATGCCGTCGCGCGCCAGCGCCGCCTCCAGGCCGAAATTGCTCATCACGGTCGCAACGATCCGTCTCCCCGGGAGCTTCTCTCCGTCCTTGAGCTGCCGCGCCCAGGCAAGCAGAATATCGTCGCCGTCGAGCACACTCCCGCGCTCATCGACGAGGATGGCGCGATCGGCGTCCCCGTCGAGCGCCAGGCCTCCATCGGCCCCACGGCTCACCACCTCCTCGGCCAACCTTCCAGGTGCCGTGGCGCCACACTCCAGGTTGATATTCGTGCCATCCGGGGAACAGGCGATTTCGGTGACGCGAGCCCCGAGGCGGTGGAGCAGCTCGGTTGCCAGACCGGATGCCGCGCCGTGAGCGGCGTCGACCACGATGTGCATCCCCGCGAGGGGATGTCTCCTGGCGTGCGTTCTCTCGACGATCTGGAGATAACGATCTTTGAGGGAACGGTCAACGGCAGGCATGCCGGGCCTGACTCCGGTCACACGAACGGTCTCCAACAGGTACTCGAGACGTCTTTCGACCGCCTCCGGCGCCTTCTCTCCGCTGGCCGCCAGCACCTTGACACCGTTGTCATCCGCCGGGTTATGCGAGGCGGAGATGACGACGCCCGCCGAATACCCGCCTTGCCGGAGCAGGTGACTGACCGCTGGCGTCGGCAAGACGCCGGCCCACGTCACCGTACCGCCGGCAGCCTGGAACCCTTCGGCGATCCACACGGCCAGCGCCCGCGTCGATGCCCGCGTATCTCCCGCCAGGAGAACGTGCGGCTGGGATGCGGTGGCAAGCTCGCGCGCCAAGCTGAATCCGAGCTTGCGAAGCGTAGCCTCGTCGAGAGGGGGCTTGAGTGCACGGCCACGAATGCCGTCCGTTCCAAACATGCGGGTCATGTCATTTTCTCCGTCGAGGCCGTCGCCGCTGGCGCCGGCGCGGCGCCGGCGTCGGGGTTGGCGCCGGAATGATATCAGCCATCAGAAGAATCGGCGTGTTCGCCGTCAGCCGCAGCAACGGGTGCGGGAGCCGCACCTGGACCGCCGCCTCCACCGAGGTCACGGCCCCTTCGATGGAAACCGGCGTCGTCTCGACGGCGTTGAGCTTTTTCAAGACGCTTTCCGGCCCTTGCACACCGAGAACCGCCGGGACGGCCCGGACGCCCGCAAGGATGTAGCCCGGCGCCGGCGTGCCCTCCGTGACGGGATGGACCGGCACCGCCTTCGTCGCCAGCCGCTCGATTCTCAACTTGATCTCCGGCGGATCGATGGCAACCACCGAGACATTCGGCGGCAGCGTGATCTCGGATTCCTTGATCGGATAGGTCCTCACGCCTGGATGTGCATTCGAAAGATCGAGGACGACCTCGATCGGGTGACTCGGATTCAGCTCGCGGCTCAGGGCGCCCCGAAGCCGCAGTGAAACCGATTCCGGCACGTTATTGGTGATGACGAGATCTCGCGGTACGTTGCTCAAGGTCAAGGGGACAACCGCCTGGCGTTCAGAGATCTTCTCCCGCCGCTGACCGGCGACGGCATACCAGAGCGCAAAGGCGACCACGAGGGCAACCAGGGCCGTGAACGGATACCGGGGCCGAAGGCTCATTCTGCATCCTCCCCGGTCGTGCTGAGCTGATAGAGCTGCTCCGCCAAGGCATTCCTGAGAGTGGTTTCATCCAGCGGCCGGAGCAGCTGGCCTTCCACTGCCAGGGAAATCGTCCCGGTCTCTTCGGAGACGACGATGATCAGGGCGTCGGTCTCCTCCGAAAGCCCGATGGCGGCGCGATGCCGGGTTCCGAGCTCGGTCGAGAGCTCGGGCTGCGTGGTCAGCGGCAGGAAGCATGCAGCCGCAACGAGACGGTTGCCGGAAACGATCACCGCACCATCGTGGAGCGGTGTCCCGGGAATGAAGATATTCATCAGCAGATCGTGGGAGAACCTGGCATCCAGCCGGATGCCGGTGTCGGCCCACGTTGTCAGCGAATCCCGCCGCTGGACCGCGATCAGGGCGCCGATCTTCCGTGCCGCGAGCGTCTGCGCTCCCAAGGCCAGCTCGTTGAGCAGGGGAGGGCCATCACCGCTGTTTCCGGCCAGACGAACCCACGACGTGGATCCACCGAACACCGTCAGCATCCGCCGGATTTCCTGCTGGAAGAGAACAATGATGGCAAACGGCAAGTAGAACAGGAAGTCCCTGAGAATCGTCGACAGGGTCACGAGTCCGAGCGCGGTTGCGCCGAGGTAGAGCACCACGATGATCAGGATGCCCCAGACCATCTGCATGGCGCGGCTCCCCCGGAGCAACGCGAGCAGGATATAGATGAGGATGGCAACGGTCAGGATGTCGGCAAGATCGGCGAACGTGACCTGCAGCTGGGTCAGCTCCCGCAGGAAATCCACGAGCCAGGTCATCGGCCCGCTCCGGCGATCGCCGCCGCGATCTCCAGGTACTGCCGCGCTGCGTGGGGCTCGTGAACACGAACGACCGCCCGCGGCACACGGAGCGCGGGATGCAGGGCAGCCAGGGTTCCTGCGAGCCTGTCGTTCGGCGCGGCTCCCGTTAACCTCCCGATGAACGATTTCCGCGAGGGACCGACGACGACCGGATAGCCGATCGCGCCGAGATCCACCAGCGAAGCCAGGAGGGCCAGGTTCCCGGCGTCGTCCTTTCCAAACCCGATACCGGGATCCAGCCAGATGTGCGCAGCGTCGATCCCGGCCGCCGCGGCCGCCTGGGCCCGATCGCGGAGAAAGGCATGAACCTCGGCGACCACGTCGGTGTACGAGGTCTCCCGCTGCATCGTCCCTGGCGTTCCCCGCATGTGCATGAGGATGATGATCGCACCGGCCCGTGCAACAACGGGCAACATCCCGGGATCCCGGGCGGCCGTCACATCGTTGACGATATCAGTCCCTACCTCAAGGGCCTTGGCAGCGACGACCGCCTTGGAGGTGTCGACCGAGAGCAGCAGGGCCGGGAAGCGCTCGCGAAGCTCCCGAAGAACGGGAACGACCCGCCGAATCTCTTCCTGCGGCGGCACTGGTTGAGCACCGGGTCGCGTCGATTCCCCGCCGACATCGATGATGTCCGCCCCACCCTCGACCATGCGGCGCGCATGCTCAACGGCCGCACGGCGCGAAAAAAAAAGCCCTCCGTCCGAAAAGGAGTCCGGGGTACAGTTGAGGATCCCCATCACTGCGGGCACGTGCCGCCCCCAACGCGCGTCCAAGGTGGCAAGCCGCGCCGTGAGGTCCATCCGTTCCTCTGCCGTCGGTGTCACGCCGTTTCCACGGCCTCCTCTTCGTCCTGTTCCCCGGCTTTCTTCAAGCTGCGCACATCGATGCCGCTGTGTTTCTTGATCAGCTCGTACACCTCGTTGGCGTCGAGGATCTCATGTTCCAACAACCCTGCAGCGATCGCCTCCAGGGCTGCACGATTCTTCTCCAGCATCGAACGCGCGTCGGCGTAGGCGGCGCTGATGATCCGCCGGATCTCTTCGTCGATCTTGACCGCCGTCGCATCCGAGTAGTCCTGGTGCCGGCCGAACTCCTTGCCGAGAAAGATCGGCTCTTCAGGTTGGCCAAAGGTCAACGGCCCCATCGCATCGCTCATCCCCCATTCACACACCATCTTCCGCGCCAGAGCCGTTGCCCGTTCCAGGTCGTTTCCCGCCCCAGTGGTGATGTGCTCGGGCCCAAAAATGATTTCCTCGGCCAGCCGGCCGCCCATCAAGACCCGCAGTGTTGCATCGAGGTAGGTCCGGGAGTACGTGTACCGGTCTTCCAGGGGAAGCTGCTGCGTCAGCCCCAGCGCCATCCCTCGCGGGATGATCGTGACCTTGTGGAGCGGATCCGCGTCCGGAAGCAGCGACGCGATCAGGGCATGCCCCCCCTCGTGGAATGCCGTGACCTTCTTCCCCTCTTCCGAAAGCACGAGGGACCGGCGCTCCGAACCCATCATCACCTTGTCCTTGGCGTACTCGAAGTCCTCCATGCCGACCTTCATCTTGTTCAGCCGCGCCGCGCGCAGCGCCGCCTCGTTGACAAGGTTGGCCAGGTCGGCGCCGGAAAACCCGGGCGTCGAACGGGCTACGATCGCGAGATCGACGTCGGATGCCAACGGAATCTTCTTGACGTGAACGTTGAGGATGCCCTCACGTCCCTTGACGTCAGGACGGTTGACAACGATGCGGCGATCGAAACGCCCCGGGCGGAGCAGTGCCGGGTCAAGAACATCCGGGCGGTTCGTCGCGGCGATCAAGATGACGCCCTCGTTCGACTCGAAACCGTCCATCTCGACCAGCAGCTGGTTGAGGGTCTGCTCGCGTTCATCGTGCCCGCCCCCGAGACCTGCGCCGCGGTGCCGGCCTACGGCGTCGATCTCATCGATGAACACGATGCACGGCGCGTTCTTCTTTCCCTGCTCGAACAGGTCCCGTACCCTCGAGGCGCCGACACCGACGAACATCTCGACAAAATCCGAACCCGAGATCGAATAGAATGGAACCTCCGCCTCGCCCGCAACGGCCCTGGCAAGAAGGGTTTTACCCGTGCCAGGAGGCCCCATCAGGAGCACACCCTTTGGAATCTTGCCCCCCAGGCGTTGAAACTTGTGGGGATCCTTGAGGAACTCGATGATCTCCTCGAGCTCCTCCTTGGCCTCCGTCACGCCCGCGACATCGGCGAAAGTCACGTGCTTCTGGTCCGGCGTCAACAGCCGCGCCTTCGACTTCCCGAAGGACATGGCCTTCCCGCCGCCGGATTGCATCTGGCGGAAGAAAACGAACCACAATCCAACCAGGATCAGCAACGGCGCCCACGACAGCAGCGCCGTCATGAAACGCCCGTCCGACGGCTTTTCCACGTCGATCACGACGTGATGGCTTCGCAGGTCCTTGACGAGGTCGGGATAGCCGGGGTTGTAGGTGTGCTGGTTGTAGCGCGGTGCCGTTTTCCCCTTCTTCTCGGCGGCCCCCGTCCGAATGAATATATCGTTGCCCTTGATGAGCACCTTGGACACGCTGCCCGAGCTGACGTTGTCGAGAAACTCGGAAAACGGGACTTCCTGGCTCGACGTCGAATACCCCTGGAGAACCTGCCAGACCAGGAGAATGCCAACCAGGATCACGATCCACATGAGAACGGTTCGAACAGTTTGATTCACGCGTCAAGTACCTCCGCGCCTGGCGGGACAGCCAGACCTAGGTGAGAACACATCCAGGTGGAAACGCCTTCCCCGTTCGTCACGTCGTGTCACCGTCCACGAGGCAAAGCTCGGGCCGGTTGACATAATCGGCGGTTTCGCTGCCGAGCCCGTAGCCAACGAGATATCCTTCCGGCGTCTGACTGAAGAGCGCGTACCTGGCTTCGAGGTTGACGCTCCTCAGCTCTGGTTTATCGATCAAGGCCACGAGGTCGATGGAAGCCGGCTTGAGCTGGCTCAGATGGGTGATGAGGTAGTTCTCCGTGATGCCGGTGTGCACAACGTCTTTCAGGATGAGGACGTGCTTCCCCTCGAGATCGAAATGAGTCGCATAGGTCAGGTTGACGACCTCGCCCCGTTCGCCCCTGTTTGTCGTGACGTCGACGAGCTCGTACGCTACGGGAAAACCGATCTCCCTGGCCAAATCGGTCAGAAGAAATGCGGCGCCCTTCAGAATCCCAACGAGCACGACGTCGGAGTCATGAAAATCCCGGGTGATTTCCGCCGCCACATCGCGGACCCGTTGAGCAATCTGCTCTCTCGTATAGAGCACCTTCGCATGATTCATCGGTGCAGCACCTCCATGGTTACAGAGCCCGAGACCCGTTCCTGGCGTGGTTCCCAGACACCGGGAACCCAGACGATTGTAGCACCCGCGCAGACCAGCGGCCATGACGGGCGCAGGTGACGCGGAAGCCTCGAAGCGAGAAGATGGGAGAGACGGTGGTGTCCGCGTCGATCCACGACAGTATCACCCGGCTCGGGAGCTCGAACCGTCAGCTCCACGTCGCCCGGGACGCCGTAACGCCACCGGACAGCGGGGTCTTCGGCGCCAGCGGCCTCCCTCACGCGTACCCACCAGCCGGGGAGGGGAAGCTCGATACTCTCACCCGTGGAAACCGTCACGCTGTACGGCTCGATGGCGAACGGCGGTTCCAGCCAGAGGCATCCACGCGCGGCACGGAGAACCCAGCGGCGCGCCAGGGTCACCGCAACGGCCCCTTCTCCGTCCAGAACCCGGCCAAGAGCCTCGGCCTGGCGCTGCGTCGCCCGGCCCAGCCCGGCGCGCGCCGCCTGCGCGTGGAGCCAGCGGACCCTCAACGCCGGGTGCAGAGACGCGATGCGCTCAAGTGGCACGCCACCGTCGGGATCCCACGGATCGATCCAGAGGTCCTCCCCGCGCAGTTGAGCTCCCAGGTACTCCTCGTCCGCCGCGAGGGCGGCGGCCAGGTGAACGAGGTGGCTGCGAAGCGCAGGAGCGACCTCTTCCATCACCGGAAGCAACCGGTGGCGGACCACGTTCCTGAGATGCTCCTCACTGAGATTGGAGCTGTCTTCCCGCCACGGGATGTTCCGTTCGGAAAGCCAGCGGACGATCTCCTCCCGGCACCAGGGGAGCAAGGGGCGAATCACGTTCTCCGGGGTCCTCTCGGCGATCCCCGCAAGAGCCCTGGGGCCGGCACCCCGCAAGAGCTGCACGAGCACCCCCTCTGCGACATCGTCCCGCTGATGCGCCGTTGCGACCGCGTCTGCACCGGTCCTGGAGGCGATCCGCCCAAGAGCCTCGTACCTCAGCCTCCTCCAAGCGCCCTCACGTCCCTCGTCCGGATGCGAGGGTGGCGACAGCCTCTCCAGGTGAAACGGAATGCCCAGTCCTCGACAGAGACGGCGGCAGAACTCCGCATCCCGGTCAGCCTCCTCGCCCCGGACCTGGTGATGCACGTGCACCGCCTCGAGCTCGAGCTCGAGCCGCGGATCCCCGAGAAGATGCAGCAGGGCCACTGAATCGGGGCCGCCCGACAACGCTACGAGCACCCGCCCGCCGACAAGGTCTGGAAACCTCGAAAGGAAAAAACCCGGGAAACCCGAGAGGTTCATCAAAAGGGGTGGTGGCGGTGGGTGGACTTGAACCACCGGCACAGGGCTTATGAGACCCCTGCTCTGCCTCTGAGCTACACCGCCAGAGGAACCGCAATATACGGTTTTCCCCCTCGCCAAGTCAACCTGTTTTCGTGCGGAGGGAGTGCCATCGTGCGACGTCGAACCGCATAGTCGTGTCGATGGTCGTACCCGCACGCGACTCGATCATCGCCCCAACGACCGAGCTGGAGGGACAAAACCTCAACTCTTGTCATGGTATCATCATTCCAGTGCATCACAACTCTTTTCGGAAGGCGCGCTCCGCAGACAGGAAAGCCAGGCCCTTTCACCGCTGGAGGGCCGTTCCGCATCGACCCTGCGTCGTTGCCGTACTGATGCTGGCATTCATGATCGGTGCGGGTACGGCCATCCCGGGTGAGCCCGACTGGTCCTGGGGCGCCTTTCATTTCAGGTGGCGAACCACCGGCGGCAAGCACGGCCACACCGGGGACTGCCGCACCCCCGAGTGCGATCGCCAGGACTTCGCCCGTGGCAATCTCGACAACTCGTTTGGCCTTCGAGCCGGACTGGAGACGGCGATCTGGAGGCGAGGCCACCTGAGCGTGTTCGCCGGGACCGAGATGCAGGTGATGAGCACCGAATTCAACCTCTCCCAGCGCGATCTCCTCATCGGGGAGCTCGACGGCGTCGGCGGCGTCTCGTTCCAGCTCGGCGCCGTGAAACTCGTGGCAAAGGGTGGCGCCGGTGGCGTCCTGACCTCCGATGGCGCTGGAGGAATTGGGCGCTTCATCGAGGCGGGTTTTGAGACCCCCGCATCCTCCGCGGCAGGCCTGAGATGGGGCTTTCGGCGCGCATGGCACGCCGGACCGTCCACCGACGAGGTTTCACTCTCGCTGGTTGTTCGGCCCGACCAGGGGGAGCGCGAGAGCCGCTGGGCCATCGGGTGGTCTGCTGGGCTCAGCTTTCCCGGCCTTGCAACCGGCCGCTCCCGCTCCCTGTCCACCGCGCCGACATGGCAGCTTGCGGCGCTCCGGTCTGCGGAAGATTCGCCGTGGCGATTCGGGTTCGCCGTCGGTTCCACAAGTCACGAATCGACTGTCAGAACCAACTACGGAGAGGTTCCCGGCAACCAGCGTGGCAAGGAGATCTTCGACTTCGCGATCCTGGCCGACCGGCTGTTCGCGCAAACGGGAGCGTGGAGCGTGCGAGCCGGGGGCGGACTGCGGGCAGCGCGTTGGGAAGACCGGACACCGCTCCTTCTCGGCAAGGACGGGAGGCCCATAGATGCGTCAACAGAGTTGGCCGCGTTGGTTTCCGTCGCCGCACGTATCGAGATCGGGCGAAACATCGGGCTGACAGGCCGTGCAGAGCAGGTCTACTGGCCCTCTCTACGGCTCGGCGAGCTCCGTTTCTCCGTGGGGCTAGAAGCGGGATCCAGCACGAGACGGGGAGAGGCACCACCAGCGATGTCGCAAGCTCACCTCACCGGACTTCCAGACCATCCATCGTATTCCGCGCGCATCATTCACGATTTTCATGACCTGGTACGTCTCCCCCGGCGGATGAGCGCCGGCGGATGGCGGAAGCTCGCGTTCGGCACAGCGGCGGTCGGGCTCACGGCGCTGGCCGATGACGATATTCGAACCCTGGCTCAACACAACCGGACACCTGAACGCGACCGGTGGGTGAACAACCTTCGCCCCCTGAGCAACCAAGCGGGAGCAGCAGCATTGATCGGGCTCATTTGGCTCGGCGGGGCAGTGGCAGACGAACCCGTTGCTATCGCAATCGGTCAGGATGCCTTGGAGGCGACACTCTTCACCAGTCTCCTGATCGTACCCCCGCTCAAGGCCGGAATCGGCCGCTCCCGCCCGGGCGCCGGCCTGGGCAACGCCCACTTCCGGCCGTTCTCCGGGAATAGCGCGTTGCCCTCCGGCGAGGCCGCCCCGGCGTTTGCCCTCGCGTCCGTGGTGGCAGTCCACGCGCGCTCCCCCTGGATCAAGGCGGTGAGCTGGGGGCTGGCGGGTTTCCTTTCATGCGGGCGCGTCTACCTCGACCGCCACTGGGCGTCCGACGTCGTGGCCGGCGCCCTGATCGGGAGCAGCGTCGGAAGCTGGGTCGCCCATCGTCGCGACCGTGAGGACAACGCTCTCGACGAGGGGGTTCGGATCGCCGTTGCACCGGCGCCAGGCGGAATCCAGCTGATCGGAGGCTACACGTGGTGAGGCTGAATCGATGGCAGGCTGGGAGACGTTCGTGGTGGTGCCTTGTGCTCACCCTGGTTCTATTGCCGACCCTGGCCGCTGGTGGGGCGGGAGCGCAGGAAACCCGGGCGGCCCCTGCCTCTCCCGCCTGGTGGGGGTTTGTTTCAGCCGATCCCATCCGCTTTTCCTCGTTGCCCCTGAGTCTCGAAGAGGCCGTAAAACCGCCTTCGGGATCCTGGAAGATGTCGCTCTCGTTGAGCTATTTCAACCTCTGGTTCGGCAGTTGGCATACGGCCATCATCCACCGCGAGTTCGGCCTCGAAGGGAGGCCGCTCGAACCGTGGGAGCTCCGCACCCTCGAGCGGCGCCACCCGCGGGATGCCATCTTCCGTCTCGATGCCGAGGGGTGGCAAGCTCACTTCACCGCCGCCCGCGGTATGGGACACGGTATGGGCCTCGTGGTGGACCTTCCCTGGACCACGGTCGGGGCGCCCCGATGGGATGCCATCTCGGTGGACTTCCACAAACTCTTCGGCCTCCGCGTCGGGGACCGAACCGACATCGCCCGTGGACAGACGCTGATCTACATCCGGGGTCGCGACCGTAGCCGTGTTGTCGAGCGGTGGGATGACCTCGATCGCGCCGGGCTGGGCGACCTCAGGTTGACCCTCAATGGTCCGCTCGGAACCTGGCTGGGGGGAAGCCACCGCTGGGCCGTCTCGGTGGAGGCGCCCACCGGCGCTGCGAACACCCTCAACGGCAGCGGCGGCTGGGACCTGGGTGTCCGATGGTTCGGCAACTGGTGGTGGAACCGCTCCCAGGTACGGCTGGCCGCGGGATATACCCACCTGGACCGCTCGGGTTCGTTTCTCGGCGTCGAGCGAAACGACACATGGAACGCCATCGGCGCTTGGCTGTACCCGGTCAGGGAGGCGAGCACACTCATGGCCAGTCTCGAGATTCACACGTCGCCCCTGGCGGACTTCACCGATGGCCAGCCGGGGGATCCGTCCGTCGTCTTCAATGTTGGCTGGGGCCTTTGGCTCGACGGTGGTCACCGGCTGGAGATGGCCCTTTCCGAGAACATCACCGGGCAAGGGACAGCCCCGGATTTCGTCCTCCACATTCGGGTCATCGCGACACGCTGATTCGCGTGTTTCGCTGCGCGCCGTGATAGGACCGGGCATCGATGCGCGGGCCGGGCTCCTTGCAGGATCACGCTGCGGTAAGATAGGCGTGCACGGAGGCATGCATGAGCGAAAGGCGGTACCGAGTCCTCATCGCCAAACCGGGTCTCGACGGCCATGACCGGGGCGCGAAGGTAATTGCCAGGGCCCTGCGTGATGCCGGGTTCGAGGTCATCTATACGGGCTTGAGGAAGACGCCCGAGCAGATCGTCTCGGCAGCCATCCAGGAAGACGTCGACGCCATCGGTCTTTCGATCCTCTCGGGGGCGCACCGGCGGCTCTTCCCCGAGGTGTTACAACGTCTGCGCCAGGCGGGCGGTGAGGACATCCTCGTGTTCGGGGGCGGAATCATCCCGGAGGAGGACATCCCATTCCTGCTCGACGCCGGTGTGGACCGGGTTTTTCTGCCCGGCACCGACACGCGGGAGGTCGTCCGCTACCTTCAGAACCGGCTTGCGGGCGTGGCCGCGTGAAAGCTCCCGTCCGGTTGACGTTTGCAAGGGGACTCGGCTGGATCGAGCTCGCCTCTCCCATCCTGTCGCAAGACGTTCTTCACGCGTTGGCGAGCGTGCTCGCCTCGGCGTCTGCACACGGTGGACCGTTCGTGATTCGATCGCTTCATCCGACGACTTTCCTGGCGGGCGCTCATCTTGGAGAAATCGCTTCCATCGACGCTCGTTCCGCCGAGCTGTACGCGCGTCGCGGGAGAAACATCCTCGATGCAATTCGCCGGCTCCCAGGCCCTGTGGTTGCCGCCGTCCACGGCCCCTGCATGGGCGGAGGGCTCGACCTCGCCCTCGCGTGCGACGCGATCGTCGCATCGCCGAACGCGCTCTTCGCCCATCCAGGCGCAAAACGCGGGCTGGTGACCGGATGGGGCGGCACCGCATTCCTTCCCGCTGCAGCAGGCCCTTCCCAGTCCCGCCGGGCGTTCCTGACCGGCGAGCCGCTGAGCGCCCGTGATGCCCACGCGGCAGGCTGGGTGCAGCAGCTCAGCGAAACGCCGACCGCCGCGGCAGGCACGTTGGCACGTGAGCTTGCATCCCTTCACCGAGGCCGTTTGGAGCTCTGGAGAGCTTGGAGAGATGGCCGTTTTATTGACAGATTCCGCTCTTACGTGGTACACAATCAGAGTACGCAATACCCCTTGAGGGGCGGGGAGTTCGCATGAGCAGCACCATTCTTCTCGCCGACGACAGCCTGACCATTCAGAAGGTCGTCGAGCTCACGTTTGCAGATACCGAGTACGAGGTCGTAACCGTGTCTTCCGGAGATGAGCTTTTGGACAAGCTCCCGACGGTTCAGCCCGACGTCGTCATTTGCGATGTCATCATGCCCGGTACCGACGGCTACAGCGTGTGCCAGACGATCAAATCCGACGCGTCCACATTGCACATCCCTGTCATTCTTCTCACCGGAACATTTGAGCCTTTCGACAAGGAGCGGGCCCTCGCGGCGGGCTGTGACGAGATCATCACCAAGCCGTTCGAGGCTCGTAACCTGGTCGCCACGGTTCAAAAGCTCCTCAGCGGGGAGGCGGGGGAGGTCACCGCTCCACCTCCACCCTCGGATTTCGAGGGAACGGTCCGGAGAGCTCCGGAGCCCGCGCAGCCCCCGGCGGAAGAGATCGCAGAGCACGCCACTTTCTCCGCCGAGGAAGAACCTGATCACGGCGACGGTTCCGAACCGGCCGAACCGGCGTCCGTCCCGCCATCGATGGTTGCCGAGGCGCCGGCCTTCGAACCCCCGGCGCCTGAGGCTCCGGAGCCAGAAGAAGGCATGGATTTCACCACGACTGGTTTCGCCGAGATGGAAGCTGCGGGGCAGAAGCCGCGCACGGATTATAACGAGGTCCCGGACGAGGGCCTCGAATTCAAGATCGAAGATGTGGAATCTTCCGAGCAACTCGATGTCACGCTACCCGAACGGGAGCCCGAGCCCGATGTCTTTTCAGCGGAGCCCCCCGGCGCGCCCGCGAGCGAGAGCCCCGGCGAGTGGGAAGGCCGTGAGGCTGGTCCTGAACAGACCGAGCGGGAGTATCCGTTCGGCGAGCCTGCATCGGCGTTTGAGGCGGCCCCCGAAGAAGCGCGCCCCGTGACGGCGCCCATCCCCATTCCCGAATTCCCCGAGGGCCATCCGGAAGAAGGACCGCTCGAGGAAGCGCCCGGCTCGGCGCAGGCCCCGGGGCTGGACTCCGAGTCGGCCGACCTGTTCGCCGTGGATTCCGAAAGCCAACCGCCGGATGATGCCTCGACCCAACTCTTCACGCAATCCCCGTTAGCTCAGCCCCCGGCACCGGAACCCGAGGCCCCGGAGGAGACACCAGAACAACCCATGGAAGAAGCGCCTGACGAGAACGAGGAAGAGCTCGTCCCAGAGCCCATCCCCGAGCCTGGGGTCATCCCCGCCGAGAACACTCCGCCCACCGCCATGACCCTCTCGGACGAGGACATCGAAAAGATCGCGCGCCGAGTCGTCGAGCTTGCCGCGGACAAGCTCGAACGCATCGCATGGGAGGTCATCCCCGACATGGCCGAGCTCATCGTCCGCCAGCGGATCCGAGAAATTGAAGCTGGCGTTGATCACGCGGAGAACGACTGAGCCGACAACCCGCCGCGAACATACCGGTCTTACCCCCGAACGGAGGCCATGGCACGGCGAGCAATCCCTGTCATCCTGAGACCGTCATGCCCCCGGAGTGCCACCACGTCTATGGACCAACAAAGGGGGGTGCGGCCTCACCAAGACATACGGTGACAGTGACATACGCGAGATTCTCGATCGACCGGCATTCGTGTTCGTCGAGAGAGCGTGGGGGCGCCCGGGAGGCCCGGCCTTTGGCCGGACCGCGGTCTTGATCCCGAGCCGTTCTGCACGCGAGCGTGCAGCCCGTCTCGCGCTCAATCCCGCCGGGGCTGGCGCCCCGCCCC
>JAADFN010000165.1 GCA_013152895.1 Acidobacteriota bacterium
CTTTGGCCTCGGCGTCGGCTTGCCCGGATTGGAGGTGGCTGCGCCGTGTCCCGGCCTGCGGCCGGGCCGTCGGCTTGCAGCGGTATTTGGGTCACATCGCATCATCTCCGTTTTTTGTAGGGGTGGGCGTCCGGCCGGCAATTCGTGTTCGTCGAGGGTGAACCTGTTCCCGGTGTCATCGTTGTCGATGGAGCGATTCACGGGTTCGGGATGAGGCGGGCGCTTGACAGAATCCGTGGCGGCCATGACGATGGTGGAGAGACAGGGACATGACGCCGGAAGAATCGACATCTGCACCCGCAGTGATCGTGGGTCTCAACGCGGTGATCCTGGCGGTTACCGACGAGCACCCCCGGGTGCTGACGGTGTCGTTTCCCACGGGTAGCCCGATCGAGGGGGGTGGGAGGATCGAGGGTGCGGGCGGCAGCGCCGTTCGTGACGGGTTGCCAACCGGGCCGCTCGATCCAGCCGGCGACCGGACCCTGGAGCTGGCGCTGCGGCGGTGGGTGCGCGCCTATGCGGGGATCGAGCTGGGGTACGTGGAGCAGCTCTACACGTTTGGGGACCGTTTCCGCGATCCGCGGGAACGCTCCGGCGGGCCGCGCGTCATCTCGGTCGCCTACCTCGCGCTGGTACGCGAAAGCACGATCGCCGGCCATCTGAAGGCGCGATGGCGCGGGGTGTACGAGTACCTGCCTTGGGAGGATTGGCGCGAGGGTGTGCCGGGGGTGCTCGAGGGCGCGATCGCACCGGTGTTGCGGCAATGGCTGCGGGGCGATCGGGAGGAGGCGGAGGACCGGCGCGAGCGGGCCGGCGTGACATTCGGCCTCGACGGCGCGCCGTGGAACGGCGAACGGGTTCTCGAGCGGTACGAGCTGTTGTTCGAGACGGGGCTGGTCGCGGAAGCCTCGAGGGACGCCGGGAACGCGACCCTGCGGCGGGCGATCGGCCGGGAGATGGCATTTGACCACCGGAGGATCCTGGCGACGGCGCTCGGGAGGTTGCGGGGCAAGATCAGGTACCGCCCGGTCGTCTTCGAGCTCGTTCCGGAGACGTTCACGCTTCTCCAGCTTCAGAGGACGGTCGAGGCGCTGGCCGGGGTCCGGCTGCACAAGCAGAACTTCAGGAGGCTGGTGGACGCGGGAGGGCTGGTCGAGGGGACCGGGTTGATCGAGCCGCGGACCGGCGGCAGGCCGGCCGAGCTCTTCCGCTTCCGGCGCGAGGTGCTCCGGGAGCGGCAGGCGCCTGGCGTCGGCCTGCCCGGCGCGTTCCGGAAGGGTGTTGACAGCAGCTATACTCAGAGTTAGCATAAGTGGGCCGGCAGCGCCGGTCTATTCTTTTGACTCAGTTATACTCATTATGAGTATAACGGGGAGGCGACATGGGGTGTGAACGGGCTGTGAATACGGGATCCTCGAACGTGGCCAGGACCCGGGAGCTGACGCGGGGTCTCATTCCGGACGTCGAATGGGCCGTGTTCGAACCGCTGATTGAAAAGATCAACGAGCTCAAACGCCGGCGGAACGCGGTCATCCTGGCGCACAACTACCAGACTCCGGAGATTTTTCATGGCGTTGCCGACCTGACCGGCGATTCGCTGGCGCTGGCGCAGCAGGCGCAACGCAGCGACGCAGACGTGATCGTGATGTGTGGCGTTTTCTTCATGGCGGAAACGGCCAAGGTTCTCAATCCCGGCCGTACGGTGCTCATCCCCGACCTCGAGGCGGGGTGTTCCCTCGCCGATTCGATCACCGGCGCAGACGTGCGTGCGCTCCGGGCTCGCCACCCCGGCGTGCCCGTCGTCACCTACGTGAATACTTCGGCTGAGGTCAAGGCCGAGTCCGACATCTGCTGTACCTCGGCCAATGCGGTGGAAGTCGTGGAGTCGTTGGGCTCTGAGCGTGTCATCTTCGTTCCCGACCGGTACCTGGCCGGGTACGTCGCGGCGAACACCGATGTCGAGATCCTTCCCTGGGATGGCCGTTGCGAGGTCCACGAGCAGTTCACGGCCCAACAGGTGAGAGCCTACCGGGAACAGTTTCCCGGAGTGGTGGTCATCGCTCATCCCGAGTGCCGGGGAGAGGTGCTCGATGCCGCGGACGTCGTCGGCTCGACGGCGGCGATGGTGCGTTACGTCCGTGATCATCGGCCGCGCCGCGTGGCGATGATCACGGAGTGCTCGATGGCAGATAACGTGGCGGCAGAATTCCCGGACATGGAGCTCGTCCGTCCGTGCACCGTGTGCCCGTACATGAAGCGGATCACGCTGTCGGGCATCGTGGAGGCGCTTGAGAAGGTCCAGTACAGGGTCGAGGTTCCCCCGGAGATTGCCGAGCGCGCGCGGCGCTCGGTTGAGATGATGCTGGCGGTCGGAAGAGGAGGTGGGCGATGACTGGGCACACCGTGGACGATCTGCACACCGGCGTGATCGTCGTCGGGGCTGGCGTTGCCGGCCTGACGGCGGCGCTGCACGTCGATGGCCGCGAAGTTCTCGTTCTGAGCGAGACGGCGGCGGGACTTGGAGGATCGAGCCCGGCGGCCCAGGGGGGTATCGCCGTGGCGCTCGGTGAGGACGACGACCCGGATCTGCACGCCGCTGACACCCTTGCGGCGGGGGACGGTCTTTGCGATCCCGACGTCGTCAGGCTGGTGACGCGGGAGGGTCCCCAGCGGGTGCGGGAGCTGATCCGCCTCGGGGCGCGTTTCGACCGGGAGCCTGGCGGCCCGCTCGCTCGCGGCCGCGAGGCGGCCCACGGCCGACGCCGGGTCGTACATGCGGCGGGAGATGCAACGGGTGCGGAGGTGGTGCGCGCACTTGCCACGGCCGTCGCCTCGAAGACCAACGTCGGGATGATGCCGGGTTGGCGGGCGGAGCGTCTCCTGGTGGATGGGGACCGTTGCGTTGGCCTGGCCGCGGTGGACCGTCGGGGCCACCGGATCGTGATCGTGGCGCCTGCAGTCGTGCTTGCCACCGGGGGGGTGGCACGCCTGTACGCCCACACGACCAACCCCCGCCCTGGCGGCGCAGCGGCGCTCGGCATGGCGGCGGAGGCGGGCTCGCGGACCTCGAGATGGTCCAGTTCCACCCGACGGCGCTCGCCGATGGGAGCGACCCGATGGCGCTGCTGACCGAGGCGCTCCGGGGCGATGGTGCCACGCTCGTCGATGAGCGCGGGCGGCGGGTGATGGAGGGCGTGCATCCGGATGGGGACCTTGCGCCGCGGGACGTCGTCGCCCGCGCGATCTGGCGGGCCCAGAGCGGGGGAGCGAAGGTCTTCCTGGACGCGACCACCCTTGGAGACAGGTTCGCCAAGCGCTTTCCCACGGTGTGGGAGATCTGCCGGAGCCGCGGCCTGGACCCGGCGCGCGAGCCGATCCCGATCTCGCCCGCAGCGCATTACCACATGGGAGGCGTCCTGGTCGATACGTGGGGGAGAAGCTCGATCCCCGGCCTGTGGGCCTGTGGCGAGGCCGCCTGCACAGGGCTGCACGGGGCCAACCGACTCGCCAGCAATTCCCTTCTCGAAGCGCTCGTCTTCGGACACAGGGTGGGGGTAGACGTCAGTGCCGCCATCCTGCCCGTGCCCGGCAGCGGTGCGGCACGCCTCGTCGAAGCCCACGAACCCCTGAGCGAGATCGATGCCGCCCGTGGGGAGGATCTCCGGCGCGAGCTGCGGGAGCTGATGTGGCGGTACGTCGGGGTCGAGCGGAATCGCACGGGCCTGGACACGGCCGCCCGTCATATAGAACGGATGCGGGCCGCCGTGCCGGCCGGCGCCACGGCCGTCCGGCAGGAGCTCGAGG
>JAADFN010000166.1 GCA_013152895.1 Acidobacteriota bacterium
TGGGCGCGATGGGTGGCACGTGCCATGCTCGGCGACGCCGATGGGAGAGGGTACTGGAAGGGGAAATGGTGCCGAAGGCCGGACTCGAACCATATGTGGAAACCACTGACAACCCGTCGGTTAGGGATCTTCAGTTTGTCACGGTACCCGTCGCGGTACCCGTCCAAAATCGCGCTTGAAGGGCCTCAGAGGACTCTGTGCCGCCATCGAATGGTCACTGGGCCTCTTGTTCTACTCGGTCCAGATACTCCACGAGTGCCGCCTCGATCACCGCCCACACGGGAAGGTCATTCACCACAGCGGCCACGCGCACCCGCTTCCACAGGGCGGGGTCAATGTACGTGGTCACCCGCTTCCGGTCGCCGGCGCTCCCGGCGTCCTCGTTCGTCAATGTCAATGGCCGAGCCATATTCACCTCCTGGGTCCACCATAGTCAGAGCCTGCCACCATGTCAACCTTTCTCATAATGTCAACAACACGGTAAGGTTTACATAATGAATGTTATCGGACATAGCTCTCTTGAGGCTCTGACAAGTCCTTGAACGACAGAAGGATAGCACGAGGGTGGTCACCGTGTCCAGGTTACGCGGCACCATCGGCAACCACCCCCGTCTCAACGTCTCGGGAGTTCTTGAGCCGTCCATTCCCGTCTGACGGCTTCCCACGTTCACACGAACCTCTCAACCCGCGTCAACGGATCCTCCTCAACCGTCATTCTCCCCACGGCAACCGGGGTTGAACCGCCGGCCAGGTACTCGAACGCGGCACACGCGGCGTCCACCTGGTCATCGTGCCCGCTGTCGTCTCCCCTCAGCTCGGCGATGAACGCATGGTTCCATGGTGCACGTACGATGGCAACATGCCCGGCGCCCATCTGTGACGCCATGGGCAGCGCCCGCACCAGCTTGGAACCTGTGGGCCGGTTCCTGGAAACGGCGAAGCCGGCCAGCGCCCGGGTCAGGCTATCCACCCTCGCCCGGCCGGCAGAGCCCGGCTCTTCCTCGAACCGCACGTGTACACCCCGGCCGTCCCGCTGTGCGGTCCGCACCACGGTGGAATCAACGCCCGTGGAAGACCACCGTCCCCGCTGCACGTCCACGACGGCCCACCGGCAAGGGCCTTCGGTCAGCTCCACCATGTACACGCCCACGGTGTAGTCCGGATCCGGCGCGGTACCCTCGGGGGTCGTGGCCAGATCCCACGCTCGCACCCTCCGGGCAACCTTGCTCTCGTCCAGAACGTCGATGATTCCCAGCTTCTCCGTGGGGAACACGCCCCCGGTCCCGGTGGTGGGGCGTTGCTGGAAGAGGGCCGCCCACACAAGAGGTCCCATGGCGTCGCGTCGGCGCTCCAGGTACTCCCGGGAGAACCTGGAGGGCGCCAGCGCTTCACCGGGCCGCCGGCCCAGAGAATCCGGACGCCACCCGGGGAGCTCCGCAAGGGCCTTCCCTTTGTCATCCTCGTTCAACGCGGGGTAGTTGAGCACCACCCACCGGTCAGGCTCTGCCTTGAGCAGCCGCCCCACGAGGTCGTCCTCATGCCATCGGGTGGTCATGATGACAACACGCCCCCGTTCCCAGATCCTGGTCAGGAAGGTGGACTCGTACCACGTCCACACGTTGTCACGGATCCGGGCCGAGTATGCCTCCTGCCAGTTCTTGAACGGGTCGTCAATGATCCCGAGCAGGGCACCCCTACCAGTGATCGCGCCGCCCACACCGCTGGCCACGAGCCCGCCCCGGCGCCCCCGGAGCCGCCAGTCAAACACCGAGCGTTGCTTCGGGTGCAGCTCGATACCATCCCCGAACACTTCGCGGAATGCCGGACTGTCAACGGCCTCTTGAACCTCCCGGCTGTGCTTCGTGGACAAGGAAGAGCCGTAGGATGCCATGATGATGGGCTGGTCCGGGTGGTGCCCCATCCACACGGTGGGGAGCCCCACCGATGCCAGGCGGCTCTTTCCGTGCTGGGGAGGCGCTTGAATGATGACCCGGTCCACAGAACCTGCCACCACCCGGTCAAGCCAACCGGCCAAGTGTTCATGAAAGGGATCCGCCGTGTACAGCGGATCGTGATACTTCAGCCAAGCCGCAATGGATCGGCCGGCGGCACGCCGTAGGCGATCCCGCGCGATGATGGCGTCAAGCCGCTTCAATTCCTCTGGGGTCAACCCCTCCAACCTCATGCCGTCCCCCTTGGTTGACACTCCCACTGGACGCGGTACCACGTTCCCGGGGTGGGCACACCCGCACCCACATGTGGCACCTCATGCACAGCACCCACGCCCTCACGGTCAAGGTCGGCATGGGTGTCCCACACTCCGGGCACCTGTTCGCCCGGGTGGCCACAGCGCGCCGCCGGCGTACCATCACGCGGCCTTCTCCCGATACGCGGGAGCGGCCTTCCCGGCCTCCCGCGGCGCAACGGGTAGCTCCACCACGTCGGCCGGCGCGGGGTTGCCGCTCACACCGGAACCACGGGTCCCGCGGCACAGCATCAGCCCGCCACCGAGACCCAAGACTTCCACACCGAAGGTCTCCTCGCCACGCCACGCCGCCAGGGCAAAGCGCCCGAGACTGAACACGACGCCAGCGGTAACGAGCTGGGGCAGGTAGAGAGCCACCTCCCGCCACCCTTCGCCATGTGCCCACTCGACGGCCACGAGGCGCAAGCTCCACGTGTCGGACGTGGGGAAGAGCCCCACGGAAAGCAACCTTCCGTTGCGCACCGTTGATTCGATCTTGGTCAGCTTCACAGGTCTTCTCCTTCCAGTTCCCGGCGCAGGGCCTCAATCACGAGGGCCTGAACGCTCGTTCCACGTTTCGCCGCAGCCACCTTCACGGCGCGGCGCAGGCTTTCCGGCACCCGCACGGCCAGCACACACACGGGCGGGCCGGTTCCTTTGCCGGCAGGCTTCGGGGCCTCGGGCTTGTGTCCCATGCTTGCCTCCCTTCCTGGGTTCGTTATCTGCTAACATGCTAACATGCTAGCACAGGATACCGCTCTTTGCCACATATCGGCTCTCTGGCCGCGTTTCCGATGAAGCGGTAGGGGGAAGCATGGGAGGGCCGCTCCGACGCACAGACGCCCCGGAAATGGCCCGGGGCGCCGTGCGCCGTGGGTCAGTTGATCGCGCCTTCCCGTGGTTCACTCAGTGATTGAGCCAGCTCGTCTAGCATCTCATCGGACAGCGTGCGGATGATCTCCTCCGTGGTTCGAGGGGTGGAATCTTCCGCCACCGCCGGCGCGTCCAGCCCCAGGTTCTTCCGGAGGGCTTCGAGGATCCGCAGGACGGCCTGAATGGCGCGCGGTTCCCCTTGCTCCGCATCCTCCCACGCGGCTTTCAACAACGCCTCCAGCCGCTCCCGCTCCAGCTCCAGCATGTTCTCGGCATCCTCCCGCACCGATGCGCGGGCCTCTTGGAGATACCGGGTCACGTCACGGTAAGCCGTGGTCTTCCCCACGCCCAGACGGAGCGCGATTTCATCGTACGTGTATCCAGCGCGCCGCATCTCGACGGCCTTGCGTTGCCGCTCGGTGCGCGTGATCCTGTCGGCGGCGCCCTTGCCGTTCTTCCTCGCCATGTTCCACCCCTTGTGTTTCATCAACCCTGTGGGCCGAACGGGACGCCGCCGGCCGGCGTCCACGGCTCCACCGCGGCCACCCGAAGCATGGTGTCCGTGTTCAACAACTCGATCAGCTCCGCCCGGCTCCAGCCCCGCC
>JAADFN010000167.1 GCA_013152895.1 Acidobacteriota bacterium
TGCACACGCTTTCTGGCGAGTTTGACTTCGTGTATTACCTGTTCCACGACCAGTCGCACGACGGGAGAATCAGAAAGTCGATCTTGAACCCACGAGAGGCCAGAATTATCGAGCTCATGTGGAGGGACTTCAACGTGCTCGTCAGATTCGTGTAGGAGCGTGGCTGTAAAGTAAGTCCTCGCTCTGTCCCGGCTTGTGCTGGTTGGGTTTTCGTGGCTTGGTTGGGGGATGGATGTTGAGTTGTTTGAACGGGAGGTGGGACGGCTGGCGGGGGAGCTGGCGCGGAGTGGGCTGAGGGAGCACTACGTGTCCCGTTTCGTGGATCGGCGTCTGGCAGGGGATCACCGCGGTTGGGGGCGGATGGTGGCCTTGAGGATGCGGCGGGCCTCCATGGCGGCCAGGGCGTCCTGGACTTTCTCCAGGGGATAGACCGCATCGAGCAGGATCGAAAGATCGGGGACGCCGTCCGCGAGGAACGCGATCGCGCCCCGCAGGGCGGCCGGCGTGTGGTGGTACGCGCCGCGGACGGTGATCTCGGAGTAGTGGAGCTTGTGCGTGTCGCACGCCGCCACGGTTCCTGGAGCGCATCCGCCGAACAGGAGCACCTGGCCGCCGGGGGCGACGGCCGCCAGCGCGGTCTCCCACGCACCCGGGGCCCCGGTCGCCTCGATCACGATTTCCGGCCCGGTGGCGCCGAACGCCTCTGACAGGCGGACGGCATCCCGGCCGTCGCGGGATGCTTCGAAGGCGTCGACGGCGCCCAGGCGGCGCGCGACCGCGAGACGGCGGGCGTTCGGATCGGTGAGAACGACGTCATGACCGCCGGCACCGAGGACGGCGGCAAACATGAGGCCAATCGGCCCGCCTCCGATGACCGCCACAGTCTCGCGACCGGAGAAGTGGCAGACGCCGATACCGTGCAGCACGCACGCCAGCGGCTCGGCCAAGGCGGCCAACGCAAGATCCAGCCCGGAGGGCACGGCGTACGTGCTACGTTCGGCGAAGCGGCGGGGAACGAGCAGGTACTCGCCGTACGCGCCGTTGAGGTAGGCGAGGCCGGAGCACAGGTTCTCACGGCCCGACCGGCACGCCGCGCATGTCCCGCAGGGCGCCGAGTTCGCGACGACGACGCGCTCCCCTTCCGTCCAGCCGTTCGAGGGCTCGCCGAGCCCGACGACCGTGCCAGCCATCTCGTGACCGAACGGGCCGGGGACCTGCAACATCCTCGGATGCCCGCCGCGCTGCCAGACCTTGAGGTCCGTGCCACAGGTCGCCGCCGCCTCGATCCGGACGAGCAGCTCGCCTTCGGCCGGACGGGGCGCCGGAACCGTCCTCAGCTGGGTCGTGCGCGGCCCGAGCAGGTAGACGGCGCGGTGGGCCCGTGGCAACGCGCCCATCACGCGTTCCCTGGCGTGATGAGGATCTTCAACGCCTTCCGGGATCTCGCAAGCTCCACGGCCTCGTCGAACCGCTCGAGGGGCATGCGGTGCGTCACCAGGGGCGAAGGATCGAGCTTGCCGGAAAAGAGCAGCGCCGCGATACGCTTCTGCTCGTTGAGTCCCCCGGAGTAGGTCCCGATGATTCGCTTTTCGGCCTTGAAAAACGGGTTGAGCTCAAACCCGGCGAGGGCGCCGCCCGGCGCATGGGCAAAGAGCACGGCCGTGCCCCCGGGCCGGAGCATCTCGAGCGCCTGGCCCAGGGTTTGCGGTCCGCCGACCGTGTCGAAGACCGCATCCGCGCCGATACCGTGCGAGATTTCGCCGACGGCATCGGCGAGATCGCCGGGGTCGACAACAGCCGTGGCGCCGTGGCGCCGCGCCACCGTCCGTCTCTCTTCGAGCGGATCGCTGACGATGACTGCCAGACCGGGCTCAGCGGCACGGAGCACGAGAAGGTGCACGAGTCCCATGCTCCCAGCCCCAAGGATGACGGCTGTGCCCCGCGCCCGCGGGAGCTCCGCACGATCGATCCCGCGCAGCACGCACGCGGCCGGCTCCATGAAAACGGCGGCCTCGTCGGGAATATCGTCGGGAACGGGCTGTGCCGCCAGGACTACCGCCCGACGCCGAACCAGCACGGTCTCGGCGAATCCCCCGGGCTCGAGAAGAGTGTCCCTGAATGCGGCGCACTGGGTGTCGGCGCCACGCCGGCAAAGCGCGCACTGCCCGCACGCGACGTGATGGGGAACGACGACGCGCTGACCGATGGCGAACCCCGTCACACCCGCCCCGGTGCTGAGAACATCACCCACGAGCTCATGACCGAGCACGGTTCCCGCGGGCGCCGTACCGTTGACGATCTTAAACAGGTCGGTTCCACACAACCCGCACGACCGAACCCGGAGCAGGAGCTCCCCCGCCGCGGGTGCGGGTACGGGCCTGTTCTCGATGACGGAGCTGCCATCCGCGCCAACCGCGACCACCCGCATCGTGTCTGTCATCGTCCGGCTCACCGTCAGATGATAGCGCAAGCTTCGCCGCCGTGCCGCGCCGGCCCGGCCGTGATGCACCGCGATGTCCCGTGCAAGCTCACCCAAGACCGTCCTCGGCGACGAAGCGCCGGGCCGCGGGGGGCCTTCGTGCCTCATCCGGGCGAGCTACATCAGCTCTTCGACTCCCCAAACGACCATTTTCATCTTCTTGGCGCACGTTTCGCCACAGTAGGTCTTGATGTCGTCTACCAGGGGCTTCAGCTTGCTGGCGGCAACGATCGTGAAGATGATCGAGGACGTCTTGGGGAAGGCGGCGGATCCCATCCGAATGCCGGACTCGCCGGCGCCGCGCACCTCGGGGATCTCCGTGTATCCCACGATGTCATTGCGGTTGATCAGGACCTCCAGCTCTTCCTTGTGCGAGCTCTCGACGATAATCATGAGCAGCTTCATCGGCTCCCCCAATACAATGTGAACCGCTTACCCCTCCTTCAACCCCATCTTCCTGAACAGGGCCATCGCCGGGCACCACTTGGTGAAACCCGACTGGAGCAGGTTTAACCCCACGAGAGCTG
>JAADFN010000168.1 GCA_013152895.1 Acidobacteriota bacterium
CTACGGCGTCACGATCTGGTTGGATAGTGTAACAGCCTGAAATATTGAACTTGTCTTTGACGCCAACCTCACAGATGTATCACGATTTTCGTTGAGCTGAAGCTCCGACGTAGGGATAACCTGTTGATATCTCGTAGGAGGGAGTAGACAGGTCTGGACCATAGAGGTACAATCATGTGCTGAAGCGGCCATGGCACATGTCTGTATCAGAGGAGGCCCATGCTCTCGCCCGACGCATCAGAGGAGGCGCTGCGGAGACTCTTCCGCAGGCAGCCGGTGGCAGAACTTTCAGACCTGTTTCGAGTGTTGGAAACCCGGGCGCGGATGAGCGTGTTCCGGAGGCTCCAGCTACTGGACTACTTGTCGAGCTTCACCCATGGGGGCCGCTACTACACGCTGACAGAGGTGGCCCGGTTCGACCCCTGGGGACTGTGGTTCCATCGCGGTGTCGGCTTCTCTCGCGCAGGGACGCTGAAGGCCACGGTGGTGGAGTTGGTCGACGGCTCGACCGCGGGGATGTCGCCCAAGGAGCTCCTCGTGCCAGTGCCCAACAGCCTGTACAACACGCTGCACGAGTTGGTCGACTCTGGACGAGTGCGCCGACAGAAGCTGGCCGGGCTGCGCCTGTACCTTGGCACCGAGGCAAAGCGGGCAGAGCTGCAGCTCGAGCAGCGGCAACAACAGATACCCTCGCAGCTGCCCCCACCAGCGCACGTGTCAACCGAGACGGTGATCGCGGTCCTGGTAGAGGCGTTGCAGGCCGGAGATGCGCTGGTGGTGGCCTCGGTGGTGGCTGAACGCCTGAGAGTTCGCGCCGTGGGTGTAACCGCCGCACAGGTTGAGCAGGTCTTTGCCCATTATGGGCTGGGGCCAGGAAAAAAAACGGCGGCGCCAGGCTCGAAACCCTCGAGGAGCTCAGAGCGCTGATCCAGTCGCTTCGCGACCAGTGCCAGCAGTACCTGCTGTGCACGACCGGTTCTCGCATCTCGGCCGACGAGGAGTCGGGCATCTGTCCGGCGTGCAAGGGCGAGCGGTGGCTCGTCCAGAAGACTCGGTCCAGACACGGCAAGACCCTGGCCCACGGACAGTTCGAGGCTCGGCAGACCGTACGCACCTGCGCCGCGGGCTGTCGTCATCCCTCGGGTATTCTCGTGACGCAAGGGGCCGACTCGCTGACCGAGCATCTGCTGCCCGGCAGCAACGTCGGCTACGACGTGATGGTCTTCGTCGGCCTCGAGCGCTTCCTGCACCACCGGCAGCGGGAGGAGATCCAGGCGGCGTTGCTCGACCAAAGCATCCGCCTCTCCACGGGCGAGGTGAGCAAGCTGTCGCACAAGTTTGTTCGCTATGTGGCCAGGCTGCATCGTGCCCGAGCCGGGCAGATCAGGGCAGTGCTCGAAGGCGACGGTGGCTGGCCGCTGCACGTCGATGCCACCGGCGAGGCCGGCCGGGGAACGATGCTGGTCGTCATCGCGGGCTGGCGACAGTGGGTCCTCGGCGCCTGGAAGATCTCCACCGAGCGGGCCGACCTCATCCTGCCCTGCCTCCAACAGACGGTGCGTCGCTTCGGTCCTCCATGCGCGGCGATGCGCGATCTGGGCAAGGCCATGATCCCGGCCCTCAACGACCTTGTCTCCGAGCTGAAGCTGAAGATCCCCGTGCTTGCCTGCCACCAGCACTTCCTCGCCGATGTAGGCAAGGATCTGCTCGATCCCGCCCACGCCGAGCTCCGCGCTCTGTTCCGGCGGACCAAAGTGCGCCCCAAACTCGGGGCTCTGGTCCGGGACCTCGGCCGCGAACTCGGCAAGGAGATCGAGGACGCTCGACAGGCCGTCCTCGGGTGGCAATCGCTGGCCGACACCGACCATCAGATCGACCCCGGCCGTGACGGCATGGCCACCGTCCGCGCGCTGGCCCTGTGGGTGCTGGACCACAAAGCCCAGGCCACGGGCCTCGACTTCCCTTTCGACCGCCCCTACCTCGACCTGTACGACCGGTCCATGACAGCGCTGCGAGCCACCGATGCTTTCCTCCGCACACCCCCGAAGGACAAAAAAGTCACACGACTGCTCAAGCGATTCCACCGGCACCTCGAGCCCGTGGCTTCCGAGGTCCCCTTCCGGCAAGTGGCACAGCGGCTCCGCCGCCGCGCCACCCTCTTCGACGAGCTACGGGGGGTGCTGCGCATCGTCGCCGCTGTCCCCGAGGACGAGACGGTTGCCGACCTCGAGCAGATGCATGAGCAACTCGACGAACTCGTCGTCTCGCTCAACGCGCGAAGACCCGCCCGGGGACCGGCACAGGATACCCGTGAGGCCATCGACCTCATCCTTGAACACATCGAAACCCACGGCGACAACCTGTGGGGCCACGCCATTGTTCTGCCCGACAGCGCCGGCGGCGGCATCCGGCTCGTCTCGAGGACCAACTACCTGTCGGAAAACTTCTTCGGCGGGCTGAAGCACGACGAGCGGCGGCGAAGCGGCTACAAGAACCTCGGCTACGTCCTCGAACATCTGCCCGCCGAGGCCACCCTGGTCCGAAACCTCGTCCGCGACGACTACGTCACCACGGTCTGTGGCGCACTGGACGACCTGCCCCAGGCCTTTGCCGAGTTGGATCGGCAACAGCGAGAGAGCAGACTGAATGGTGAGTCCCCGCATGAACAGGAAGAAGACCTCGTGGCCGTGCTCCAGATCGCCAGCGCTTCGTTGTCTCCGGCGGACCGCCGCATCGTCAGGACCGAAGAGATGGACCGCCGCATCGCTGCCGCTGCCCGCAGCCGGGCGCCCCGATGCCACTGCTGACACTCCACAGCCGTCAATCCAACCGGATCGTGACGCCGTAGCAAATATCTCTTGGCCCTCATATATGCATTCCAAGGGGATTTTCCTGCGGTCTGCAGAGAAATAAAATCAACCATTGAAATCTACCGTAACATCCCTTTTGACGATCAACATATTCGAGAAGTAGCCCTGGAATCTGTTCTTCTTGTTCAGCGGCTTTCAGCTAAGTTTCCAACAAACTCCAGCTTGAATAAGGCTTATCGCTGGGCTCTTGACAGCGCAAAACAGAGCGGGGACACGGAAATGAAGGAACTGTGCTTGATACAACATAATTAACAGACACAACCATATAGGGTGGAGCCAATGCTCTCAGACTTGATCGCTATAATCTCTATCTCAAGTGAAGCCCAGAGATCAGTTTGCTTGAAGCTTGAAAGACAGATGGCCGGGAGATCTCACAAGCCATATATCAGGGGGATAACAATATCCGGGAATAGCAACTTCAGGGCCGATCTGAAGATGGTTAAAAACCAGTCTAGCCTTTGTATTGTCGTTCTGCTCCTAGAACCAGGGTGCCTGGAAGACGAGCGGTATTTGGAGGCAGTCCGATTGGTCACCAAAATAAGCAGGCGAAGAGTTCATCTCCGTGTGTTCTTGGAGCCCCACATTGAAACTCTCCGAAGAATTGGCCGCAAGCGAAGAAAAAGAAAAAGGCATCCTGAACAGTTTGCTCGATGTCATACAGATCGAACAGGACAAAGAAACTCCCCTAACAGAAAAGATCGTCAGACACCTTGCCCTGGCTACAGTCGAGCAACAGCAGCACAAATTTGAATCAATAGATGACACGCTGTCAACCATTATATATATGCTTTCGACACTGACAACGCGTGCAGCCATAACACTCGCCATTGCAGGGACCCCGGTCCTTTACTTTCTACCAGACCTGCTTCCTGCTGAATCCAGAAAGTTCATTGCGTTTTCTTGCACACTGGCGATGGCCCATGGTTTTTCGTGTCCTTCCGGTAAGCGTGCGTGGCTTCGCTCCAGCCCCCATGTAGCATCATCGCTGGACCCCCCACCCCGGAGGACAGCAGATGCGAGACGTACCCCAGGCCCCCCCGTCCGACCCGCTCGAAGAAGCACGACAGGAGTTCAAACGCTGGCGCAAGCGCCGGCCTCACAGCCGCAGCCGCATCCCCGAGGATCTGTGGTCCCTGGCGGTGCAGGCCGCCCGGACGCACGGTCTCTACCGGACGTCCCGGGCGCTGGCGCTGGACTACACCCGGCTGAAGGACCGACTGGCCCAGGCGGTAGACGCTGAGAGCCGCCCGGTAGCGAAGCCAGGAGAAGGGTTCGTCGAGCTGGCCGTGCCGAGCCTGGGCCTGGCGTCGCGGTGCCTGGTGGAGCTGTCGGCGCCGAGCGGGGCGACGATGCGCATCGAGCTATCGGGCCCGGCGGTGCCCGCCCTGGCGGCGCTGACCCGCGGCTTGCTCGGCGGCGACCGATGATCCAGGTCACGCCGCACATGCGGGTGCTGGTGGCGGTGCAGCCCGCGGACTTTCGCCGCGGGATCGATGGCCTGGCGCGGCTTTGCCGTGCGGCCCTTTGTGAAGACCCCTTCAGCGGCACGGTGTTCGTGTTTCGCAACCGGCGGCGCACGGCGATCAAGCTGTTGGTCTACGATGGCCAGGGGTTTTGGCTTTGCTACAAGCGTCTTTCGAGGGGGAAGCTGCGCTGGTGGCCGTTGCATCCCGACGAGGCGGCCACGCCGATGCAGGCTCACGAACTGTCAGTGCTGCTGAGCGGCGGCGACCCCACGGCCACGGCGGCGGCGCCTCAGTGGCGGTCTGTCACGGCCCAGGGATGAGGCGCCAAAAAATGCTTGCGTTCCGGATCCGGCTTTGCTACTACAGAGGGCATGCAGGTCGTTTTCACCTATCGCGGTCGTCGCGTCACCGAAGCCGACGTGGCGTTGATCCGCGAGCTGATCCATCAAAACCCAGGGGCCAGCCGGCGGGCGCTGTCGCGCAAGTTGTGCGAGGCCTGGGACTGGCGGCAGGAAAACGGACAGCTTCGGGACATGGTGTGCCGGTCTTTGATGCTGCAGCTTCACCGGTCGGGGCATATCGAGCTGCCACCGGTTCGGCAGCGGTCGCACAATCCGCTGGCGCACCGGAGCAAGCCGCGGCTGGTGCTGACAGACCGCAGCCCGCTTTGCTGCGGCCTCAAGCAGCTCGGCACGCTGGAGCTATTGCAGGTGCGTCGCACCGGGGCGGAGGCGGAGTTCAACGGCCTCGTGGAGCAGTACCACTACCTGGGCTACACGCAGCCGGTGGGCGAGCAGCTCAAGTTCATGGTCACCGCCTCGGGACGGCCGGTTGCGTGCCTTTCGTGGTCGTCGGCGGCGCGGCACCTGGGTCCCCGGGACCGCTACATCGGCTGGTCCGCGGCGGTGCGCCGGGAAAACATCCGCTATCTGGCCTACAACAGCCGGTTTTTGATTCTGCCCTGGGTCAAGGTGCCGCACCTGGCGTCGCACCTGCTGGGCAGGATGGCCAGGGAGCTGCCTTTGCACTGGGAGCAGGTCTACGGCCACCCGGTCATCTACCTGGAGACGTTCGTTGACCGGAGCCGATTTGCGGGGACGTGCTACCGGGCGGCCAACTGGGTTTACCTGGGCCAGACCACGGGCCGGGGCAAGGACGATCACACACACCGGGCCAACCGCCCGCTCAAGGATGTGTTGGGATACCCGTTGGTGAAGGATTTCCGCGAAAGGCTCACGAGGGTCGGATGACCAGGCTCAGCAACAAACCCAACAGACCGCGCAAGCCGAAGCGGCCGCCCCGGCGCAACGCCGCTGCTCGAGGAACTCTCGCAACAGGAACTGGAGGAGATCGTGCAGCACGCCGGGGCGGCGCTGAGCGCACAGGAGCACAGCAAGCTCAAGGCCGCGGTGGACACGCTCGCGTTCCTCACCCAGGAGCTGGAGAAGAAGGGCGCGTCGATCCGGCGCTTGCGCAAGCTGATCTTCGGCGCGAGCACGGAGAAGACGAGCCAGGACAGCGACAGGGACCAGAGCAGCAAAGGCGATGAGGACGACACGCCGGCGGCCGCGGGGGAGGCGGACGATGGCGGCGAGGGTGAGCGGGACAAGGGCACGACCGGCGACGAGAAGAAGAAGAAGAAGAAGCGCAAGGGGCACGGGAAAAACGGCGCCAGGGACTACCAGGGCGCCGACAAGGTCACCGTGCCCCACGAATCGCTGAAGCGTGGCGACCCCTGTCCCGAGTGTCCCAAGGGCAAGCTCTACCCGGTCAATGAGCCGGCGGTGCTGGTGCGGGTGACGGGCATGGCGCCGCTTTCGGCCACGGTCTACGAACTCGAGCGTCTTCGCTGCAACCTGTGCGGTCTGGTGGTGACTGCCAAGGCCCCCGAGGGTGCGGCTGGACCGAAGTACGACGAGACCGCGGCGAGCATGATCGCCATGCTCAAGTACGGCACCGGGCTGCCCTTCAATCGGCTTGCGCGGCTGCAGGGGAGCCTGGGGATCCCGCTGCCCGCCTCGACGCAGTGGGATGTGGTGAACGCCGCTTCAGGCCTGCTCGTACCGGTCTACGCGGAACTCATTCGGCAGGCCGCTCAGGGCAGCGTGCTGTACAACGACGACACGACCATGAGGATCCTGGACCTGATGGGGCTGAGACGGCAAAAGGCCCTGGCCGCGGGCACCCTCAAGGACGAACAGCGGACCGGGATCTTCACCTCGGGCATCCTCTCGACCACCGAGGACCGCCGGATCGCGGTGTTCTTCAGCGGGACCCAGCACGCCGGAGAGAACCTGGCCGACGTGCTCGCGCAGCGCACGGCCGAGCTGGCGCCGCCGATCCAGATGTCCGACGCGCTGTCACGCAACACGCCGGGCGAGTTCAAGACGCTGGTGGCCCACTGCAACGCGCACGCCCGGCGGCGGTTCGTGGACGTGGCGGACAGCTTCCCGGACGAGGTCCGGCATGTCCTCGA
>JAADFN010000169.1 GCA_013152895.1 Acidobacteriota bacterium
CGGGGAACCGTGCTCGACGGCTTACGGTCGGAGGACCTCCCGCCAAGCCGTCTGCGCTCGGTCCTCCGGCACCTCCCGGGCGGGATTGCCCCTCGCCTCGTTGCGGACCGTCCCCGCGCAACCCGCAGAACCTGTCGATGGGAGTGTCGGGGCGTGAACGTTGTGAATGCTGCGGCTCGGCGTGCCTCGACCTGCGGTCTCGGCGTCGCCTCGCTTGGGGACTGCGCGCCGTGCCTCGGCTTTGCCTCGGCGTCGGCTTGCCCGGATTGAAGGTGGCTGCGCGCCGTGCCCCGGCCTACGGCCGTGCCGTCGGCTTGCAGCGGGTTGAGGAAATGACGCCGCTTCTCAGTGTTTGGCTGAACAACGGCGTGGTGCTGTTGCGGACGATCAGTTCGTGAAGTTGAGAACGGTGTGACCGGCGAAGAACTGGACCGTATTCAAGGTTCCGGAGCACGACCCTGTCGTTCCTCCGGCGGCGGTGACGGTGACGCTGCCGGTGATGGTGTCGCCGGACCGGCTGCCGTCCATGTTGAATGTCAGCTGCAAGCCGCCGTTGTAGCCGGTCACGGTGAACTGGGTGGAGAAGTTGCCGGAGGCGTCGAAGCTGACGGGTGTGAAGTCGGTGTTGTCGGTGCTCCACGGGAAGACGTTTCCGCAGTTGGTTCCGCCATCGTCGGGACTGAAGACGATCAGCGAGCCCTGCATGTAGGTGATGACGTCGTTCTTGACCTCGATCGTCATTCCGCCGGCCTCGCTGTACTGGATGTACCCGGTGTACAGACCGTCGCCGCCGCAGGTGGAAGCCCCGCCCGTCTGGAGGGGCCACGAGCTCTCCAGCGTTGTGCCGTCGGAAAAACCGTTGTCGTTCTTCGAGGCGATGACGATCGCCGAGCCGGTGGTGACCTCGACACGCAACGTGGCGTAAGGGAATTGGCCGCCGGCGATGTCGGATACCTTCTCGTAAAATGCGGCCATCGGCTTGAGCGTGTACGTTTTTGGCGTGCCGACCTGGGCGCCGGATGCGTCGAGGAGGGTCAGCTTGAGCGTTGTCGTGGCCGTGCTCGTGTTGACCGCGAAGACGTTCGAACGGAAGGTTCCGGCGTCCCCCGTGGTTCCGGTATCGGCGAGACCGATGATGTCGGTGTGCCCTCCAGCCGTGACCGCCGCCGAGGCCGGAATGCCCTCCAGTCCCTGGCCGAAGGTGCTGCCCCAGCGCGACGAGTTGACATCTGGATCGTTGGTGATCGTGTTGTAGATGCGTGCGTTGGCGATGACGTTGCCGGTGGCCGTGATGTGAAATGCCCCGCCGGCATCGCCGCTGAGCCCGAACGTCGTGCTGATGACGTCTGGAAGAACCAGGGTCTGTTGCGGCTGCACCGTGAACGTGACCGGTGTCGCGGCCGAGTTGTCGGTGTCCCGGGGCAACCAGGTGACGTTGACGCTCACGGCGTTCGTGCCGGGGTTGAAGATGTTCAGGTCGGTCGCCCAGTTGACCGCGACGCCGTTCGAGATTCCGCTGACGCGGGCAGCGGCGGGAACGTACAGGTCGGAGCCGGGGTTAAGCGCGGACGCCGGCCCGGCAATGGCGAGCATGAGGATCGAAAGAGCGAGTGTTGCAGCCGCACGTTTCATCAAGACCTCCCTGACTCCCTGTGCCCGGAGCCCGAGCACATATTGTAACCGGTCTGGCTCGTGGTGAAACGTCCCCGTGCGCCCGGCTTTGGGCCAGCAGTTGGCCGGGGGGAGGATCCGCGCTACCATCGGCCCATGGTCTACCAGGTTCTCGCTCGCAGCTGGCGTCCGCAGCGGTTCGCCGATCTCATCGGCCAGGAGGCCGTGGTTCAAACGCTTCAAAACGCCCTGGCTGCCGGGACATTCGGCCATGCGTACCTGTTCTCGGGCCTGCGAGGGGTGGGCAAGACGACCGCGGCGCGCCTGCTCGCCAAGGCGGTCAACTGCGAGAAGGGCCCCACCGCCGAGCCGTGCGGCGAGTGTCTCTCCTGCCGGGAGATCGCCGCCGGCTCCAGTCTCGACGTGATCGAGATCGATGGCGCGTCCAACCGCAAGATCGATGATGTGCGCGAGCTGCGGGAGCTGTTACGGTACCACCCGTCGCGCGACCGCTTCCGGGTGATCATCATCGACGAGGTCCACATGTTGACGCGCGAGGCGTTCAACGCGCTTCTCAAGAGCCTGGAAGAGCCACCACCGTACATCCTGTTCATCTTTGCGACCACCGAGCGGCACAAGGTTCCGGCGACCATCCTCTCCAGGTGCCAGCAGCTCGAGTTTCGCCCGGTGGGCACCCGCCGGATCGCCGACCACCTCGCCACGATCGCGCAGGCCGAAGGTTTTACGATGAGCCCGGAGGCGGGCATGACCATCGCGCGGGCGGCGGAGGGGAGCGTCCGGGACGCCCTGTCCCTCGTGGACCAGCTTCGCGCGTTCTCCGGGGACGCCATCGACGAGGCCGCCGTCGCCTCGGTGCTCGGCGTGCCGCGATCCGAGCAGATGACGGCGCTGGTCGGTCGTCTCGCCGCCGGAGAGGCCGGGCCGGCGCTGGAGCTTCTGCGGTCCGAGCTGGCCGCCGGCCACGATGCCGTGATGCTGTACCAGGAGATGGGGCGGACGCTGCGGCTGATGTTGCACCTGGCAGCCGATCCGGATCTCGAGCCCGACCTGACCGAGGCGCGCAGGGAACAGCTCGCGGCGACCTCGGCCGGCCTCGGCGTCGAGGCCCTGATCCGGATGCTCGGCCTGTGGGTCGAGCAGGAGCCGTTGCTCCGTGAAGCGTCCAACCGGGAGCTGGCGCTCGAGGTCGCCTGCCTGCGGCTCTCCAGGTGGCCCGCCGTGCAGCGGATCGAGGCGTTGCTGGCGGATGGAGGTTCGCCCCCGCTGGCCCCCGAGGACCGGCCGGCGCGGACCATGGCTCCCCGCCCGCCCGGCCGGAGCCGAAGAGCGCGCATCCGCCCGGTTCGCCGGGGCACGCGCTCAGCGAGGCGCTCTGGCGGGAGCATCCGCGGATCGCGGCCGCGGTCGATGCGGCATCGGTCACGCGCGACGGGGATGAGTTGCGGCTCGACTTTGGGCCGGAGGCGGGGCGGCTCGCCCATCTTCTCGAGACCCCCGAGGCAACCGCGGTGCTCGAATCGGCTGCCCGCCACCTCTTCGAAGGGTGCACCGTTGTGCGCGTGCGGTCGGGCGGTGAGGCCGGGATGCCGGACGGGGCGGAGGCGCTTCGGCGGCTGGCCGGCGACGATGCTGGGGTGGCCGATTTTCTCCGCATCATGGGCGGCGAGATCGTTGCGCTGAAACCCGATTCGATGGAGGACGCGTGAGCGGACCACACCGGGAGGACCGATGGACTTGAGGCCGGAGGCCGTCCGGGAGCTCCTGGTGCATCTCAAGCGTCTTCCGGGCATCGGCACCCGCTCGGCCCAGCGTCTGGCCGAACACCTGTTGACGTGCCCCGAGGAGGAGGTCGAGGGGTTAGCCGCATCCCTGGCGCAGCTGCGGTCGAGCGTCCGGTTGTGCTCCGAGTGCTTTTTGCTGACCGCCGAGGATCCGTGCCCGGTGTGCCGGGACCCGGATCGCGACCGGAGCGTCATGCTGGTCATCGAGGACCCGACCACGGCGTGGAACGTCGAGGCGTCTGGCGCGTTCCACGGGCTCTACCATGCGCTGCTCGGACACCTGTCGCCGCTTCACGGTGTCGGCCCGGACGAGCTGACGATCGACGCGCTCGTCCGACGGGTGGCCGCCGGGAGCTTTCGCGAGATCATTCTTGGGACCAACCCCACGGTGGAAGGTGAAACGACCGCCCTGTACATCGCGCGCCTCCTGGAGCCGTTCAACGTGGAGGTCAGCCGTCCCGCCTCCGGGATCCCGATGGGCGGCGAGCTCGGCGCCGTGGACCAGGTGACCCTCGGCCAGGCGCTCACGTTGCGCCGCAAGCTCTGATGCTTCTGATGCTGACGAACAAGGCCGGCACGGTGGCGAGTCGCGATGCCGGTTTACGCCCGTGTGCGCCCTGACGACGTCGCCCGGTTGCATCCCAATGTCCCGGGGGTGTGCGCCATGAGGGGCATGCGTCCGGGAGGTCCTGCTTGCAGCAGGCCCGCGGTCAGCGCCCGGGAGGCCCGGCCTTGGGCCGGCCCGCGGTCTTGATCCCGAGCCGTTCTGCACGCGAGCGTGCAGCCCGTCTCGCGCTCAATCCCGCCGGGGCTGGCGCCCCGCCCC
>JAADFN010000170.1 GCA_013152895.1 Acidobacteriota bacterium
GGCATGAGCTTCGAGCCGGACCCGCGCTCGCGCGAGGGCCGGATCGACGCGAATGACGCGGGCCGGCCGTAGGCCGGGCCTCCCGGGCGCTTACACGTCAGCCGAGAGACGTACGGTTGGCGGTAACGTGAACCGGACAGCGGCAGGCAGTTATTGCACGCATAAGCATCCGCCACGGCGGCGTTTCAGCTCGCGACAGAATCCGGGAGCTTGAGAAGCTCGGCGAGCTCCGTGCGGGAGAGGCCGGCGATAACGTTCTGTGTTGGTGCGACGACGGTGTTCATCAGCTCGAGCTTGGAACGGATGATCCGGTCGATCCGTTCCTCGATGGTGCCCCGTGTGACCAGCTTGTAGACCTGGACGAAGCGGTGCTGCCCGATCCGGTGGACGCGGTCGGTCGCCTGGTTCTCCTTGGCCGGATTCCACCACCTGTCGTAGTGGATCACGACCGACGCGCCCGTCAAGTCGATGCCGATACCCCCGGCAAGTAGGCTTGCCAGCAGCACCCGTTCGTGCTGCATCGAGTTGAAACGCCGGATAACGAGTCCGCGGTCGCGTGTACCTCCGGTCAGCTTCAGATGCGGGATCCGGCGGCGCGCGAGGTGACGGTCCAGGATCTCGATCATGGTGACGTACTGGGTGAAGACGACGGCGAGCTGGCCACTTCCGAGAGCTTCATCGAGAAGCTCGTCAAGGACCGTGAGCTTGCCGGAGCCAAGGCGCGACGCGAGGGCCTTGTCCACGAGGCCGGGGTGATCGCAGACCTGTTTCAGCCGGGTCAGAACCGCGAAGATATGGACGTATGGGATCTCTGCGCCAGGATCGAGGATCTTCTCCGCGACTGGCTTCACCTGCCGGTCGTGGATCTGGCGGTAGAGCGCTTCCTGCTCCGGCAACAAGCGGCAGTGACGAATATCTTCCAGTTTCGGAGGGAGATCCGTCAGGACCTGGTCTTTCACGCGGCGCAGGGTGATCATGCCCACCCGGCGTTTCACGCGATGAAGCACGTCCGAGTTCACGCCCTTGAAACTGGAGCGGAAGCTTCGTTCCGACCCCAGGTACCCAGGCACGAGGAGATCGACGATCGACCAGAGCTCGGCCGGCCGGTTCTCTGTTCCCGTCAATGCAACCCGGTACGATGCGAGGATCCTGCGGGCCGCCCGAGACGCCTTCGTTCGAGGATTCTTCATCCTCTGGGCCTCATCAAAGATGGCGATGTCCCAGTCTCTTGAAGCCAGCTCCTCCACCGAACGAATCATGATCTCGTAGGTTGTCAGGACGATGGCCGTGCCCTGCGGGATCCTGTCGAGGGAGCGCTCGGGACCGTGATAGATGGAAACCGGGAGGTGTGGAACAAAACGGGTCAGCAGGTCCTCCCAGTGTTCCATCACGCCGCGGGGGCAGACGATGAGGGCGGTGGCGTTGGGCGTGGTCTCCCGAACCAGGCACAGCAGGCCCATGACCTGGTGCGTTTTGCCAAGCCCCATGTCGTCGGCCAGCAGGGCGCCGACCCCGACGGTGTACCGCTGCCACAGCCATGCGAGTCCCAACCGCTGGTACGGACGCAGGCGGCCGAGCATCCTGGGGGGGTCGAGCGGTTCGAGATCCCGGCCTGGGCGGAGAGCCGACGTCAGGGAGGCGACGGCCGCGTCATCCCCGGAGATGGGGACGTCGGCCTCGGCGAGCAATCGCAGCAGCGCCAGCCGGTCGCCGCGAAGCCCTTCCGTTCGGCCTCCGGGCGTGAGCTGAAACCCCAGCCGTTCCAGCGGGCCGAGATCCGGCGCCCTGAGCAGGAGGTCTCCATGGCGGAGCAGGTCCGTTTCCAAGAGCGTGAGCGTTTCTTCCCAACTGAGCTGCACGTCGCCGGCCTCGAACACGGGGCGGAGGGTGACGACGTTTGAGTCCGCCGGGGCGTGGACTTCAAGACGGGAAAGGGAGGGAGTTGCGATCCTCGTAAACTGGGCCAAGGCGCCACGCGGCCTGTACCACGGCTTGGTTGCCAGGGTGGGGTGATCGAGCGTGAGGAAGTTGACCGCATCATGGCCCGTCAGCAGATGGGCGCCCTTGCGGAAAAACGGGACCAGGAACGTGTCAGGATCCAGACGGCGGCACAGGAGGTGTCCGGCGCGCGTCCATCTGCCGAAAGACATGTTCTGGACGTCTTCAAGGGGAGCGAACGAGCCGTCGGGCATCATGTACCCGGGATCGAGCTGAATGGCGAGCCCGTCCAGGCGGGCGATCAGCGTGGGATGGAGCCGCGCCTCGGAGAGCTCCAACCCGGCCAATTCGCCTTCGAGCTTCAGTCCATCGAGGCTGCGGAGAATCGGGAGCGCATGCGGGAGGATCGATGCAGCGAGCACGACGGTCCGGCACCGTCCGGAGGGAAGCTTGATCTGGATTTCAACCTGGCCGTCCACGAGCCGGGCGCTCGCCGTGGGCGGCCGGTGGAGGGAGAGCTGGAGCTTGAGCGCAGCCCTGAGGTCTTCCCCCGTAGCGTGGCTGAGGTTGAGACGATCCTCCGCGTCGCCGGCTAACGAGAGGAAGGGTTGCCGCGCCCTGGCGCGCCAGACCGTGTTCGGCCCCATCCGCAGCATGGTCGCTCGTATGTCGAGCCAGCGGAAAAGCACGGCGACGGCGTGAGGACACGGCGCCGAGGCCGGGCAACGCGTGCAGTTCCAGGAAAGCTCGTCGTGGCGTCCGGATGGTGCAATGTGAACCGTACATGCGGGCTGGCGGAGGGTTCCTTCGATCCCATTTCCCGTCCAGACGATGCGATCGACCTGGTGAGACTGATAGAGCCGAAACGCACTTTCCGCCTGGTTCTTTGGCAACAGGCCGAGGAGGCGTCCCTTTTCAAGCGTGGCCAGTGGAGAGCGGCCGCGACGGTCCTTCCGGACATCTCTCGGAGACATCATAGCCCTTCATCATACCAATTTCGGCGAGATGGGAAAATGGGGTTCGAGAAAGAAGCGCGGCATGGGCCGCGCTGTGCCGGAACAAGGATCCAGCCGGGGCTACTGGACGTGCTGGGCGGCGGGATTCGCCGGAGCCGTCTGGCGATCTTCTCACCGCGGGCGTGCGCAGCCCGCATCTGGGCGGCCATGCCAAAGAGCGCAGCGGAGACGAGACAGGCGGCCCAACGAACTTTCATAAGAGCCTCCTTCTTGAGAACGAACCCTCATAGTGCAATTTTGGGCCACGGGACATCGCCGTGATCGAGGTCAAGAAACGCCCCGCGGGCTGGGTTCCCGCTGTGAGAATCACGTGCTTGCATCCGGCGTCATTGCCCCCCGCCTCTTTTCAAAAGCGCGGATAGGAGCCATCATGGTCCCGGGCGCACGACGAACAGCACTTGCGCCCCGCGCGGCCCTGTGTTATGACGTAGGCGCTCGACAGGAGCCAAAAATCTCGAGGAGGGCAGTGATGGACATCGAGGCGAAAGTGAAGGAAATTATCGTGGAGCAGCTTGGCGTGGATGCTGAGAAGGTGACGCTGGATGCGTCTTTCGTCGATGACCTGGGTGCGGATTCGCTCGACACCGTCGAGCTGATCATGGCGCTGGAAGAAGAGTTCGGGATCGAGATTCCCGATGACGAGGCGGAGAAGATCGCGACGGTCGGCGACGCCGTGGAGTACCTCAAGAAGAACGTGGAGGCGTAGCTTCATGCGCAGGGTTGTTTTGACGGGGATTGGCCTGATCTCGCCGCTCGGGAACTCGACCGAGGCGACGTGGGAGGGGCTGTTGGCCGGTCGGAACGGAGTGGGGCCGATCACGTCGTTCGATCCTGAGGGATACGCAGTGCGGATCGCTGCCGAGGTCAAGGGCTTCAACGCGACCGACTGGATGGAAGCCAAGGAGATCAAGAAATTCGACCGGTTCATTCATTACGCCATTGCGGCGGCTGACATGGCTCTCGAATCTTCCGGCCTGGAGATCACCGAGGAGGAGGCGCCGCGCGTCGGCGTCGTGATCGGCTCGGGGATCGGTGGCCTGCCCCTCATCGAGCGGCAGTACGACAGGTTGATCACGAAGGGTCCGAGGTACGTTTCGCCGTTTTTCATTCCGGGCGCCATCATCAACATGGCGTCCGGGCTGATCAGTATCCGCACCGGGGCGAAGGGGCCGAATGCAGCGACCGTGTGTGCATGCTCGACGTCGGCGTATTCCATCGGCGACGCCTTTCTGTACATCCGTCACGGATACGCGGATACAATCATCGCCGGAGGCGCCGAAGCCGTCATCAACCCGTTGACGGTGGCTGGATTCGCGTCGATGCGGGCCTTGTCGACGAGGAACGACGAGCCTCAGCGCGCCTCGCGGCCGTGGGACCGGGACCGGGACGGCTTCGTCATCGGCGAGGGCGCGGGGATCGTCGTGCTCGAAGAGTTCGAGCACGCGAAGCGCCGCGGCGCGCCGATCCTGGCCGAGTTGCTGGGGTTCGGGATGAGCTCGGACGCGTACCATATTTCGGCGCCTGCGGCCGATGGCGATGGTGCCGCGCGTGTGATGCAATCGGCGCTCGACGACGCCGGCCTCAACCCCGAGGATGTCGACTACATCAACGCGCATGGAACATCGACGCCGTACGGCGACCGCGTGGAAACGATCGCAATCAAACGAGTCTTCGGCGAGAGCGCCTCGAAGCTCGCCGTGTCGTCGACGAAATCGATGACGGGGCACCTGCTGGGGGCTGCTGGCGGCCTGGAGTTTGCGATCTCCGCCTTGGCGGTCGCGCATGATGCCGTGCCGCCGACGATCAACCTCGATAACCCGGAACCCGAGAATGACTTGGATTACGTGCCTCACCAGGCCCGCGAGATGCGGGTCGACGTGGCGCTGACGAATTCGTTCGGCTTCGGGGGCACGAACGCCTGCCTCGTGGTGGGAAAGCTCACGTGAACGCTTCGAAGGTGCGGTTGCGCTTGCGCCAGCCGTGAGGAGAATGACAAAGGGTGCCGGGAGGAGGGGGAAAAGCTGGCCGAAGGACCTCTACCAAAGGCTCTGAGCGGAGGAATCGCCGGGCGGGTCCAAAGCTTCGTCGGGCGTCTTCATTTCTACGATTTCGGCCGGTGGCTGATGCTTGCCGCCATGATTGGTATCGTGGCGGGGCTGGGAGCAGCGATGCTGACGTGGGGCGTCGAAAGCCTCTCGCAGCTGCTCCACGTCAAGCTGGCAGGGGCGCTGATTCCCGGCCACGGACCCCACTCATCGAGCGACTGGCACGCCCCGACCAGGCCGTGGGTCCTTCTGATCATCTTGCCCGTGGCTGGATTGATCGTCGGCTGGCTCGTCCAGACGTTCGCGCCGGAGGCGGAGGGCCACGGAACCGACGCCGTGATCCATGCGTTTCATCGTGAACGCTCGGTGGTGAGACGGCGGGTCGCCCCCATCAAGCTGCTTGCGTCGATCCTGACCATTGGCTCCGGTGGCTCGGCCGGCCGCGAGGGGCCTGTTGCCCAGGTCGGCGCCGGGTTTGCGAGCTACCTGTCGACGATTCTCGGCCTTTCCGCGAATGACCGCCGGATTCTCCTGGTCGCCGGCGTCGCCGGTGGCATCGGCGGCATGTTTCGTGCGCCGTTAGGGGGGGCGCTGTTCGCCATCGAGGTGCTCTACTCCGAGAACGAGTTCGAGTCGGACGCCCTGATCCCGTCGATCATCGCCTCGATCGTCGCGTACGTCGTCAACGCATCGTTCACCGGGTGGGGAACCATCTTCCGCTCGCCGCCCGCGGTGTTCAGCAACCCGGCGGAGCTGGCAGGCT
>JAADFN010000171.1 GCA_013152895.1 Acidobacteriota bacterium
CTCGGGCCAAGCCGTCTGCGCTCGCAGTCTCGACGGGTCCCGGACGGGATTGCCCCTCGCCTCGTTGCGGCCCGGCCCCGCGCAACCCGCAGAACCTGTCGCTCGGGGTGTCGGGGCGTGAACGTGGTGAATGCTTCGGCTCGGCGTGCCTCGACCTTCGGTCCCGGCGTCGCCTCGCGTGTCTTGGTTCCGGCTCGACGTGCTTCGGCTTTGCCTCGGCGTCGTCTCGCTGGGGGACTGCGCGCCGTGCCGGGCGAGACGCCCACCGCTGTCCCCCCGTCATTCTGAGCACCGTCATGCCCCCAGTGGGGGCACCGGGGCAGGGACTAACAAACGAGGTGTGGTTGGCATCAGCAAGGCATACGGTGACAATGACATACACGAGATTCTCAATTGATCGGCAATTCTTGTTAGTCGAGAGGAGCCACCCCCCCTGCATTGTGAGGAGCCGAAGGCGACGAAGAATCTGGGTGGGGGTTCAGCGTCTTTTACATGCGGAGACCCCCCGCCCAACGCTGTGCCGGGCTTCGAGGTTCGCCGGTTCGCCTGGAGGATAGGTTCGGCGCCTCGCCAGGAGCAACGGGCCCCGGTCGCCGATGGTTGCAACGACGGGAGAAATCCAGAGCATCGCCGTGCGCGCTAGAGGACTTCAAGGCCGTGGATCAGGAGGGAGGGGGCCTCGGAACCGGTGGGGATGGGGTGGCCGTTCTTGATGCACCAGCCGAGCCGCCAGTCGGGTTTCGGATCGTTTCCGACGGCTGGATCGATCTTGGTGAGCAGGGCAACGACCGGGCCGGTGAGGTGGAGCGGGGCAAGGGGACGGCGCCGGCGTCCGTTGCGGATCTCGAACCCCTCTTCGACGTGGAGCACGAGCTGGCCCGATCCAGCGTCGATCGTGGCGCCGCCGAGGCTGGTGACGAGCAGCCCGTGTTGGAGGTCCCGTTCGATCGACTCGGGATCTTCGGATCCCGGCGCGACGATGATGTTCGACATGCGCGCCACGGGTGGGGTCGTCCACGATGCTCTCCGGCCACGTCCGGGAGGCCGGCGCAGGAGACGGGCGCCGCCTTGGTCGCAGAGCCATCCGGTCAGCACGCCATCCTGGACCAGGGTCACGGGCCGAGCCGGGACCCCCTCGTCATCGCAGGAGAAGCTCCCCGGGAGCTCGAAGCTCCGCGGGTCGTCGGCGATCGAAATCGATGGCGGGCAGATCTCGGCCCCGTCGAGGGCGGCGAGGGGCGAAAGGCCGGACGCGACGAGGTCGGCTTCGGTGAGGTGCCCGATCAGCTCGTGCATGAAGGCGCCCGCGGTTCCCTCGCTCAGCAGGACGGGAAGGCGGGTCCCGGAACGGGGGCTGAAGCCCCTGCCCGGGGGCGGCGTCAGCAGTTTGGCGATCCATGCGGGGAGCTCGGGGCGCCCCCACACGGCGAGCAGGCTGCGCTCCTCGGGCCAGGACGTGGTTACCCGGACGAGGACCGGTGCGTCGATGCTGCACCAGCCGTCCGGACGCACGACGGCTGCGCGGCGAACGAGCAGCCGGAGGCTGAGTGGCACGCCGGTGTGGGTCCGGGCGATCTCGCCGGCCCACGTCCGCCAGTCCCGCGGCGGGTCGAGCTCGGGGGCCGGGAGGGTCCGGGCGGGCCGTGGAGCAGCCCCCGTGAGGTCGAGCAGCTCCCGGATCCCTTCTGGTGAAAGTCCCGTTCGGGCGGCCATGATCGTTCGTGACCGCGTCGTCCAGCGCGCTGCCATTCCCTCGATCCGCGTTTCCCGGACTCGCGGCCCGTCCGGACCCGTCTGGAGGAAGATCTCCAGCCTCCGTTCGAGGTAGAGCTCTTCAAAGCGCGCGGTCTGCGAACGTGTTGGAACCGTCGCTGCAACGAGCATGTCCAGCCAGGCTGGATCGAAGGCCAGGGGTGACGCCTGCACGGCGTCATCTTACCCCGGCCGCGGCCGGGCGCATCCACGATCTCGCGACGAAGGTCCGCAAGATATGCGGGCTACGGCGGATGGCCTTCGATCTTTCTTCAGGGCCATGCGGAGAATCCGGATCTGGACGGGTATAATGCCCGCCGGTGTTGTCGGGAAGGCACCGGCCGGACCCGCAAGGAGGAACCATGGCGAGAGACATCAAGGCCCGCCTCGAAAAACGGCTTGCCGCCAACCGGCGGGGCGGAGGCGAGGAAAAGATTGACCGCCAGCACGAGCAGGGGAAGCTGACGGCCCGGGAGCGGATCGAGCTGTTCCTGGATGCGGGCACCTTCGAGGAGATGGACGCCCTGGTGGAGCACGGGTGCACCGACTTCGGGATGGCCGAAAAAAGAATTCCGGGCGATGGGGTCGTCAGCGGCCACGGCCTGGTCGATGGACGTCCGGTATTCGTGTTCGCCCAGGACTTCACGGTCTTCGGCGGGTCGTTGTCCGAGGCCAACGCGGCGAAGATCTGCAAAGTGATGGATCTGGCAATGAAGGCCGGCGCGCCGGTGATCGGGCTCAACGACTCCGGGGGTGCGCGGATCCAGGAGGGGGTCGCCTCGCTTGCCGGCTACGCGGACATCTTCCTGCGCAACACGCTGGCTTCCGGCGTCGTGCCGCAGATCTCGGCCATCATGGGACCGTGCGCCGGCGGCGCGGTCTACTCGCCCGCCATCACCGATTTCGTCGTGATGGTCGAGAAAACGTCATACATGTTCGTCACCGGTCCGGACGTGATCCGTACGGTGACCCACGAGGAAGTCACCAAGGAAAAGCTCGGCGGCGCCATGACCCACAACTCGGTCTCCGGCGTGGCCCACTTCGTCGCGCCGGGGGATGCCGAGTGCCTCGCACGGATTCGCGAGCTTCTCTCGTATCTCCCGTCCAACAACGCGGAGCGCACCCCGGTCGTCCCGACCAGCGATCCGCCCGGCCGGGAGATTCCCCTGCTCGATACCCTGGTGCCCGAGGATTCGAACAGGCCGTACGACATCAAGAAGATCATCCGGGCCGTCGCCGACGACGGCGGGTTTCTCGAGGTGCATGAGCACTTCGCGAAGAACATCGTCGTCGGTTTCATTCGCCTCGCGGGTCATTCGATCGGCGTCATCGCCAATCAGCCGAATCATCTCGCCGGGACGCTCGACATCAACGCGTCGGTCAAGGGCGCGCGGTTCGTCCGGTTCTGCGATGCGTTCAATATCCCGTTGTGGATTGTCGAGGATGTCCCCGGTTTCCTCCCGGGAACGGCCCAGGAGTGGGGCGGGATCATCCGGCAGGGCGCCAAGCTGCTGTACGCACTGGCCGAAGCGACCGTGCCCAAAGTTACGGTGATCACGCGCAAGGCGTACGGTGGCGCATACTGCGTGATGGGGTCCAAGCACATCCGGACGGATATCAACCTGGCGTTCCCGACGGCGGAGATCGCGGTCATGGGGCCTCAGGGTGCGGTCAACATCCTGTACCGCAGGGAAATCGCCGAAGCGGCGGATCCGGAAGCGGAGCGGCAGCGGCTCGTCGCCGAGTACGAAGAGAAGTTCGCCAACCCGTTCGTTGCGGCGGAGAAGGGATACATCGACGACGTGATCCACCCCCGGAGCCTCCGCCGCAAGCTGATCGCCTCGTTCGACATGCTCCAGGCAAAGCGCGACACGATGCCTGCCAAGAAACATGGAAACATTCCGCTATGAACCGCGCACCTAGAGACCCGGGAATCCCTGTGTTTGATCGGAGTCAAGAGCAACCGCGGCGGGATGCCGCTGACGCCGGAGGCGGCGGTCAACGTGCCACCATGAAACTGCTCATCGCCAACCGTGGGGAGATCGCGGTCCGGATCATCCGTGCCTGCCAGGAGATGGGGATCCGCACGGTCGCCGTTTACTCGGAGGCCGACCGGGTGTCGCCGCACGTGTTGATGGCGGACGAAGCGCACGCCATCGGCCCCGCTCCGGCCGCCGAGAGTTATCTCGACATGGATCGTTTGCTCGACGTCGCGCGGACGAGCGGGGCGCAGCTGATTCATCCGGGCTACGGCTTCCTCGCGGAGAATCCGGACTTTGCCGCGAAGGTCGAGGCGACCGGGCTCACGTGGGTGGGTCCCCCCGCGGAGGTCATCCGGTTGATGGGGTCGAAGACGGCTTCGCGCCGGCTCGCGGGCGAGGCGGGAGCCCCCCTGATCCCGGGCCTGATGGAGCCGATCGCGGAACCGGGCCAGCTCGAGGCCTTCGTCGAGGAGCATGGGCTTCCGGTATTGCTCAAGGCGGTGGCTGGCGGGGGTGGCAAGGGGATGCGGCGAGTCGACCGGAAGGAAGATCTCGCGGCCGCTCTGGAGCGGGCGCGCTCGGAAGGCGCCGCCTACTTCGGGGACGACCGCGTGTACGCCGAGCGGCTGGTGGACCGCCCGCGCCACATCGAAGTTCAGGTAGCGGCGGACCGGTTCGGCGCCGCCGTCGCCGTCGGGGAGCGCGAGTGCTCGATCCAACGGCGCCACCAGAAGGTCGTCGAGGAGTGCCCGTCCCCGGTGGTGACCCCCGAAATCCGGCAACGGCTTTTCGACGCCGCGCTCGCCGTGGTTCGCGCGTCCGGGTACCAGTCGGTCGGCACCGTCGAGTTCCTGATGGACCGGGACGGCCAGTTCTACTTTCTCGAGATGAACACGAGGCTCCAGGTGGAGCACCCCGTGACGGAGGCCGTGTACGGGGTGGATCTTGTCCGCGAGCAGATCCGGATTGCGCTCGGGGAGCCGCTTTCGCTGAAGCAGGAGGAGCTGTGTCCACGCGGGCATGCTATCGAATGCCGGGTCTATGCCGAGGATCCGTTCCGGGGTTTTGCGCCCTCGCCGGGCCGGATTGTCTTCCTGCGGCGGCCATCCGGGCCGGGGGTGCGTGTGGATTCGGGGGTTCTCAACGGGACGACGGTCCCCCTGGAGTACGATCCGATGCTGGCCAAGCTGATCGTATGGGGACCGGACCGGCCGGTTGCCGTTTCCCGGTTGCGCCGCGCCCTTTCGGAGTATTGCATCTCGGGGATCGCGACGACCCTCCCGTTGTTCCGCTTCCTCGTGCGGCGGCCAGAGTTCGCATCGGCGGACTTTCACACGTGGTACCTCGACGAGCTGCTCCCGACGTTGGATGCAGGAGGTGGCCCTCCGGTCCAGGCCGAAGACGCTCCTGACGATGTGGCGGTGATGACGGCGGCATGCCTGGCGACCCTGGAATCCGGCTGGCTGGAGGAGAGTCGCGGCGTACGGCCTGAGAGCTGGTGGCGGGAAGGGTTGCGCCAGCTTCACGGGAGGTTTCCGAGATGAAGTGGGTTGTGCGGCTCGACGGGGGAGACCGGGAGGTCGAGGTGGAACCGGTTTCTGGCGGATTTGCCGTGACGCTCGATGGTCACACTCAGATGGTTGACCTCGTCCGGCTCGACGGGACGCTCGCCTCTGTTCTCGTGCGTCCCGGCGGCGCGAGCTACGAGATCGCGTACCAGCACGAGACGCGCACCGGGTGGCGTCTGACCGTTGGGGAGCGGGAGATCCAGCTTGATGTTCTGGCGCCGATCGAGGCCATCGCCGCGCGCACCGGGGGCGGGGGTGCCGGTGCGGCCAGAATCGAGGCCCCGATCCCCGGGCGCGTGGTCGCCGTCAAGGTGGCGCCGGGCGATGAAGTGCGCCCGGGCCAGCCCGTCGTCGTTCTCGAGGCGATGAAAATGGAGAACGAGCTCGTGGCGGAGCGTTCCGGAACTGTCCAGGAGGTTTTTGCCGCGGCTGGAGACGTGGTCGATGCCGGCTTCGTGCTCGTCGTGATCGCGTGATGTCCAGTTTTTTGGATGCACTGAACGGATGATTGGATGAATCGGGAAGAAGAGGTGCCCCGGTCGCTTGACATCTGTGGCCGGGATCACAGTAAAATGACTTCGCTTATATGAGGCGCCCTGAGCGGCGCATGGGATTTTGTCAGGAAAGGAGGGATCAGCCAGCAGGAAGCGTGGTGAATTGTCGTTTTGCAACTTCGTTCGAACTAAGAAGGAGGGAAGAGTATGAGAGTGCGTGGAAAGTTTCTGATTGCCGCGCTGGCGTGCTTGCTCGCGGTGGGGACTCTGATGGCTCAGAGCACCAAGGGCACGATCTCCGGCACGGTCGTCGATGAGGGGGGACAGCCCCTTCCCGGCGTGACAGTGGTGCTGACGTCTCCTGCTTTGCAGGCCCAGAAGAGCGCTGTCACCGATGCGCAAGGTCACTTCCGTTTCGTGGTCCTGCCGTCCGGCACCTACAAGGCGACGTTCTCGCTGCCCGGGTACCAGAAGGTCGAGCAGGAGAACATCAGGCTGACCATCGGCGGTAACGTCGTCTTCAAGACAACCTTGAAGGCAGCGTTCACGTCCGAGGTGGTCGTCAGCGGCCAGGCTCCGCTCGTCGACACGACGACCTCGACGGTTGGCGCTAACCTCAACCAGAAGTTCTACCTCAACCTGCCCATGGCGCGGAACTATGCCTCCGTCGCGCAGATCACGCCTGGCGCCCAGACGGACGCCTCGGGCACGACGTTCTACGGCTCCACCGGTGCTGAGAACGCCTACTACATCGATGGCGCGAACACCACCGGCATCGAGCTCGGCCAGCAGGGCATGGCGCTGAACTTCGAGTTCATCAAAGAGGTCCAGGTCAAGACCGGCGGCTACAACGCCGAGTACGGTCACAACACCGGCGGCCTGATCAACGTGATCACGAAGTCCGGCGGCAACGAGTTCCACGGCGACGTGTTCGGCTATTACGACAGCGACTCGCTGCAGTCAAACCTCAGCCCGGCGGCCAAGCGTGGCGCCGTGGCGGGGACCTTGACCCGCACCGGATACACCCGCGAGGACTACGGCGCCGACCTCGGCGGCTACATCCTCAAGGACAAGCTGTGGTTCTTCGCCGCGTACGACTACGTCGACAACACCGACAACGTCGCGCCGACCCAGGACTTCAGCTCGGTCGGTGGCCCGACTCCGAGCCAGACGTTCGACAACGAGACCACGCGCGACCTGTTCGCGGCCAAGCTGACGTGGCGGATCACGGACAACCACTCCGTCTCGGCGGCGCTCTTCGGCGACCCGACCACACAGACGGGGCCGATGCGTGGGCTGGCCGGTCCGGCGACCCACTACATGGAAGAGATTGACACCGGCGGCACCGACGGCACGGTGGACTACAACGGCGTGTTCGGCGAAAACTGGGTGGTCACCGCCCGTTTCGCCCAGCACAAGGAGAAGTACCGCGAGGGCGGCCCAGGCGCCAACATGGTGGCCTACTACGACAAGACCGATCCTCTTGGCAACGGCACCACGACCTTCGGCTGGGACGGCACCGGCTCCGGGATCGGCTTCATGCAGACCCAGGACTTCACGCGCCAGCAGTGGAACGGCGACCTGTCCTACTTCGTCAGCAACTTCTTCGGCCAGCACGAGTTCAAGGCCGGCTACGAGTACGAGCACATCACGGTCAAGAACCTCGCCCGTTACTCCGGTGGCACGCTGATCTGGCGGATCACCCCGACCATCTTCGCCCACGAGTTCTTCCTGACGAAGAAGGTCCCGGTCGACCAGATCACTGCCGACCTGATCGCCCCCCGGATGGTCAACACCAAGGCTGACGACGACGCCGCCTACTTGCAGGACCGGTGGCAGGTCAGCCCGACCTTCACGATCAACGCGGGCATCCGCTGGAGCCGTCAGAAGCTCTTCAACATGTTCGGTGGAACCCAGGCCAACATCGGTCACGAGTGGGCACCAAGGCTCGGCTTCGTCTGGGATTTCCTGGGCAACGGTAAATCCAAGCTGTACGGGCACTGGGGCCTCTTCTACGAGTCGATCCCCATGGACATCGTCATCCGCTCCTTCGGCGGTGAGATTGACGCGTTCATCTACAACCACTCCGACGATCCGGCCGACATTCTGCCCTCTGCGGACCTCGCCGGCTACGCCCGGATCCGTGGCGGCGGCATCTCTCGCGTCGATCCGAAGATCAAGGGCCAGTACATCAACGAGTACATCCTCGGCGCGCAGTACGAAGTGGCGCCCAACTGGTCGATCGGTGTCAAGGGTATTTACCGCGACCTTCCGCGGATCATCGAGGATGCGTTGTCCCAGGACGGCGACTACTTCATCGGCAACCCGGGAACGCATAGCCTGAAGTACACCTACGACGCCGCTTACTGGTACTCCTATCCCGGCGGCCAGGGCGAGTGCACCAATGGCAATCCAGACTGCCACCTGCACCGCGTCCCCGGTCCGAAGCGGACCTTCACCGGCATCGAGTTCGACCTCAACAAGCGCTTCTCGAACAACTTCCAGTTCATCGCGTCGGCGCTGTTCTCCCGCCTCTACGGCAACTACGATGGCACCTTCCAGGCGTCCACCGGCCAGCTCGACCCGAACCTGAACTCCGCGTACGACTACTACGACTTCTCCGTCAACAACGATGGCTACCTGTCCAACGACCGGCGCCAGCAGTACAAGTTCGACGGCATCTACAAGTTCGACTGGGGTCTCTCGGTCGGGCTGTCGTTGTACTACCGTACCGGCACGCCGATCACCGCGATGGGCTACCACAACTGGTACCGGAACTGGGAGCTCTACCTGTCCCGCCGGGGCGCCTTCGGGCGGACCGATTCGGACTGGGAAGGCGACGTCCATCTTGGCTACCCGTTGAAGGTTGCCAACGGTTGGGATCTCAACTTCCTGCTCGATGTCTTCAACGTCTTCAACCGCCAGAAGGAAGTCACGCGCAGCATGCACTACGACGTGACACAGACGTACAACGTCATCGATCCGCATACCGGCGTCGCGTATCCGGCCTTGACGCCGTCCAACGTCGATATGCCTGTCGGGCCGTACCCGAACAGACTGCCGACGAACGCGTCGTTCAACACGACCACGTCGTGGCAGTCGCCCCGTACGATCCGTCTCGGCGTCCGTCTGTCCTTCTGATCTTTCGATCGGATGATCGTGAGGCGGCCTCCGGGCCGCCTCTTTTTTTCTTTGGAAAAACGCGAAGGACGGCACGCCCGGACGATGGCTCGGGCTCTTCCGGGGTGGCAGGGTTGCCCCCCTCACGTTTTCTTGGGAACCCCTGAGAGGTCATGGGAAGGCCGCTTTGGCAAACGCCGCGGATTTGCCAATGGGTCACATGAGCTGCAAAGCCGCATGAGGGCACCCCGGGTGAGAACGCCGGTGGTAGAATTCCCGCATGCGTAAGGTACTGATCATCGTTGTGGTCGTGGCCGTCATCGCGGCTGGTGTGTGGCTGAGCGTGGCGTGGGAGGGATCTCCACCATCAACGTGGGGATGGTCGGCCTCCAAAGGCCTTCTCGTCGTCCCGTCGCCGGGTCTGAACGTGCTGCCCCGATGGAGCTTCCGTCGCATTCCGGCGGGCCGGATCACGTCCGCGGTTGCCGCGGCGACGAGAGAAGGCGTCCGGATCACCGTCCAGGCCAGTTTCGATCCGCCGGCCGGGCGCTGGACGCTCGGACCGTCGGCGACCCCGGCGGAGGGGCTGGCGTCGGCAGTCTCGGGTCCGGCGCGCGCCTACCTGGCCTCGTTACCGCTGGCCTGTTTCGTGACGGGGGCGGGCGGAGCGGCGGGGTGCCCGGCAGATCCCGGAGCGGTGCTGCGCCTGTCGGTCGCCGATGCCCTGAAAGTCCCGCGCGGGGCGCTCGAGATTCAACTTCAGCCTGATGCCGCGGCGGTGCAGGCCTACCTGGTCGAGCAGGTGCGCAAGCGGTTGCCCCAGGTTCACAGGAAAGTCCTGGTCATCGGGCTCGATGCCCTCGGCTGGGACCTCGTCCTGCCGCTCATCAAGCGGGGGCTCATGCCCAACATGGCCCGCCTGATGGGAGAGGGAACCTGGGGCGCGATGAAGACGATCGTCCCGATCCTCTCGCCCCTGATCTGGACGAGCATGGCGACAGGCGTCTCGCCCGACGTGCACGGTATCCTCGATTTTGCGCAAAAGGATCCGAAAACGGGCCAGATCATGCCGATCACGAGCAAGCAACGCCGGGTTCCCGCCATCTGGAACATGGCGTCGGCGATGGGGAAGACCACGGACGTCATCGCATGGTGGGCGACGTGGCCTGCCGAGCGGGTCAATGGCGTGATGGTCTCGGACCGGTTGTACTACAGCCTGACAACAGGCATGCACCTGAAACAGAGCTTGGGGACGACGCTCCCCGATCTCGTCTATCCTCCCGAGCAGACCCAGCGGTTCCTGAATCTCCGCGCGAAGGCCGAAGATGAGACGAATTGGCGGACCATCCGGTATTTCCTCGACATCCCGGAGTCGGAGTACGACGCGTCGGTCAGCAGGAATGTCGGATGGCAGGACCCGATCGATGGCTTTCGGAGGATGTTCGTCGCCACGAGGTTGTACTTCGGCTCGGCATTGATGCTTGCGGCTGACCACCCGGACTTGCTGATGGTCTACATCGAGGGGACGGACGAGATCGGCCATATCATGGCGCCGTACGTCTACCCGCCGACCCTCCACAACGTTTCACCCCAAAGAGCCGCGGTTCTGGCGGCGTCCGTGCCGCGGTATCACCAGATCGTCGATCGTTGGATCGGTCGCCTGCTCAAGGTGTGTCCGCTCGATCAGTACACGATCTTCATCATGTCCGACCATAGCTTTCGATGGGGCAAGACCCGGCCACGCGGTTTGTCCGGCACGGCGGGACCGACGGCGCCCCTGTGGCACAAGCAGCCGGCCTCGTTCCTGCTTGCCGGCAAGGGGATCGCCAAGCTGGGCCACATCGCGAAGTGGCAGTCGGTGTACGACGTGGCGCCGACGTTTGCAGCTCTCCTCGGTATTCCACCGGACCAGAGGTGGAGGGGGCATCCCTTGCCGGGCTGTCCTCCAAACCCGCTACCCCCGATCGACTGGTCCGCGCTGGTTCCACCCTCGTCGTACCAGATCGGCAAGAACATCCACAACGTCGTCAGCCCGGAGTACATCGCCAAGATGAAATCGCTCGGCTACCTCTCGGGGGGCGGGAACAAGCCGCTCGAAACCGCCGGAGAAGCCGCGGCGAAGGCTGGCGAGCTACCATCGCAGCCATCGCAGCCATCGCAGCCATCGCAGCCGACGTCGGCGCCGGCCCATGCCGCGCCGTCCGGAAGCCCGGTGATCAACACGAGCACAATGACCCTTGGACAGCTCAACAACCTCGCCGTGATCAAGATCAACGAGAAGAAGTACGACGAGGCTATCAACCTGCTGAACCGGGCGATCAAGCTCAACCCGACCAACCCAGGCCCTCACTTCAACCTGCGGAGGATCTACATGGAAACCGGCCGGTACGACGACGCCGACCGTGAGTTGTGGATCGCCGTGAAAGATGGTTTGCGGGAACGTGAACGCGCGCTGGATCGGGCGGCCGCCGATTACGAGTCGCTGAGCCTGCCACAGCGGACGGAGGCGCTCCTGGAAAAGGCGGTCAAGATGTTCCCGAAACACAATCCGTTCTGGGGACATTTGATCGAGGTCAAGATCCGCCTGCATGACTGTCCGGGCGCCGTCGAGGTGGGCCAGCAGGCGGTCAAACGGTTCCCGGACAGTGCACCGATCCGGTCGTTCTACGGAGTCGCGGCCGCGTGCACAGGCGATGTTCAGACGGCCCGCGAACAGTTCGCGCGGTCGCTCCAGCTCGATCCAAACCAGCCGACGATCCGGGGAATGCTCCAGAGGCTGGGAGGGCCACCGCCGGGGCAGTGATCAGGCGCCGCGGGCGTGGGTGGGACTTCTTCTTCCGCGCCAGCCTGAGCGTTCGCTGAAGGCCTCGTGACGTCCTTTACCTGGCGCCGGGGTTGACCAACGTATGAATCGTCGTCAGGGAATCCTGCTGGCTGATCTCATCGAGGATCCCCACCGCCACCGTGTAGTGCCCCGTCGCCATCAGGAGGCTGACATCGATGCCGAAACGCTTGGTCTGCGCTTGCTTGTAATCGGCTGCCGGAATCCGGATCTCGTGCTCCTGACGTTGAATGTCCGACCGCTTGCCAGATGCATCGCGGGCCGCCACGTACAGGACCACCCGGCCGACATAATCATTCTTGTCGGGGAGCAAGGTGACTTCTTTCAGCGGGAAGGAGACGTGGATCGGAACGCTCCACCATTCGTTTGTGGCGGGCGACGGCCGGCCGGTGATCACCTGGACGTGCATGGGGTTGTGGTCGACGGGGAAAACCAGGCTGGTCATCACCTGGTCCTGGACCCGTGATTCGAGCGATTTCTCGATGAAGTGGCGCCGGTACCGTACGGTATACCCGCGGTTGTTCTTGAGCTTGACCTTGATCTTGTGAATCTTGTCCCTGCCCGAAGAGGTGATCATGTACCCGATGGAATAGTACGTGTACAAATCGTTGCTGATCTTCTCAAAGCCGGCCCTGAAATCGTTCGTGTTGACGATAGCGCGTCCGCCCGTACCTTCGGCCATGTACCGGAGCGAGTCGTTGAAAGACTCCGTCAGGACAGACGAGGACAGGGCATGCTGCGCGTACCGGGATTCGGCCGTTCCGGAGCCGCTGACGCGGAGCCCTTGAGCGCCGACCGTGTAAAACGTGACGCCCTGGGCGGCGGCATTCGATACGAGGTTCTTGAACAGGCCGGTGCGGTCGTAATCGGTGATGAGATTCATGATATCCGTGTTGTGATACACGCTGGAATACTCGTAGAACAGGTCGAGCCCCGGGACCATCTGGAGGCCGTCGGAGATGTACAGCACGGCCTTCTTCCCGGGCAGGCCCGCAAGCATCGAAACAATTTCGCGCAAGCCACCGATCGTGAAGGACAACTGGTTTCGTCCCTCATCGGCATACGCGCGAAGAAGATGGTAGGCGCTGCCGAGCCTGTTCTGGTCATAGCTCGAGCCCATGGCGGCGCGATCCTGATCCTTGTACTTTCGCATCATCTCGACGACGTCTTTGTGTGCGGCGTCGCGCTCCGGCCGCCCGCCCGTAAACAGCTTGATGCTGTTCATGGCGTGGTAGATCTGCTCGGGATCATCGGTAAACGGCTGCAAGATCTTCAAAGAATGGTTGAAGAAGGCGACCATCATCTGGGTCGGCGGCACGAGATTCTCGCGCACGAAGCCGCGAATCTGCCTCAGGACCTGGTTCCTGTCGAGCGGCCGGAGGTTCATGTTGTCGATGTAGATGACGATATAGATCGGCTTGACTTGAGGCTGGGTGACGGGAGCAGGAGTCGGTGTGGCCGTGACTGTCCTGAGACCTGGAATCTTCTGGGAATACAGTGCACGATAGACTTTCTTGTTGAACACGGCGAAGTTCGTGATCGTCTTTTCGATCCCATCCTGAAAGACTTCGAAATCGCTCTTCTTCAGGCCCGTAACCGGATTGCCTTTCTTGTCGGTGACAAACACGTCGATGTTGACGAGCGTCACGTTGGTCGTGTTCTTGAACGTGAAACCGCCGATCGGCTTCGGGGTGGGCGTCTTTTTCGACCCGGCGGCCGCGACGCAGGGAAGGGCAATGAAAAGAGCCATCATCAGGCTGAATGTCCATCGTCGCATACCAGTCGTACCTCCACCCGAAGTGTACCATCGAAGCCCGGGATTCATCCGTCATCCGCGTTCGTGCCGGCGTCCGGTGGTCCGAAGCGCTCGCGGTGTGCTTTTGACGCCGTGCCTGTATGATGAGACGCGTTGTGGGCGAGCATGACCTTCGGCCGGCCGATGAGGAGCTCGTGGAGCTTGCTCTCGCGGGAGACCGTGATGCGTTCGGTCTGCTTGTCAAACGCTATCAACGCCGGATCACCGCGTTTTTGAGCAGGTTCGTGTCCGACTTCGAGGTGGCGCGGGAGCTGAGCCAGGAAACGTTTCTCCGGGCGTGGAACGCACTCGAACGATTCGATCCGCGCTACAGGTTCTCCACGTGGTTGTTCAGGATAGCGCACAATCTCGGTATCGACGCGCTGCGGCGCAGGGAGCTTCCGACACGGTCGCTCGAATCCGAGAGCGCCGAGGGCCAGCGGCTCGAGCTGGCGTTGCCGGATGGGGGCAAGGACCCACTGGGGAGGTTGGAGAACCGGGAGCTCGCCAGGGATCTCAAACGAGAAATCGATGCGCTGCGGGACGAGTACCGGGAACTGGTTCTGTTGCGCCACTTCGCCGGGCTCAGCTACCAGGAGATTGCCGAGCTCAAAAATATGCCGCTGGGCACGGTCAAGAACAAACTTTTTCGCGCCCATTCCGTATTACGAAAAGCGTTGGCCGGGCGTCTCGGATGAACCGGCTCGGGGAGGCAGGGATGGATCCACAATGCCAGAGAGCCCAGGAAGAGCTGGTCCGGTTCGGTGGCCGGGTTGCATCCCTTCCTGCGGATCTCAGACGTCACGTGGACCGGTGTGATGCGTGCCGTGAAGTGGCCCGACTCGAACGGGAGCTGGCGCTGGCGTTCGAGTTGGCCGTTCCGGAGGAGGAAACGGCGCTCATCCCGGTCCTCGTGCAGAGGCTTCAGTCGCGGCGGTGGCGGATGATGCCATGGATCCCCGTTTCTCTTGCCGGAGGGATCGTGGCGGTCGCGCTTGTCGCCCTGGGGGGGCTTCCGGGGGCGGCGCTGGGTGGGATCTTCCCCGCCGCGACGGGCCAGGCCGGCATTGATATCCTGTATCACATTGCCGCCCAGATGGCAGCGGCGCCTCACCTCCTCGCCAGCGTTTCCTGCCTGATGCCCGCAGGGGTCGGCGTTGGAGCGGCCTTCGCAGCGGGTGGGGGCATCGTGATCCTTGTTCGAATGTTGTTTCACGTTCACAGGGAGCTCGGTTGAAACAATGGCTCCTGGTGTGTGGCGTCGTGATGACGCTGATCCTCGCGGCGGCGGCCGTTCCGGCCGAAGCCTCGCAAGGACGTCTCGTCGTCGCGCGTTCGGTGCGGATCGACGAACCGGTGAAGGGAGACCTCGTGTGTATCGGGAGCGCGGTCGTTCTCGGTCCTCGCGCTCACGTGTCTGGCGATGTCATTACCGTTTTGGGGAGCGTCGAACGGGAGGGCGGCGCCACGGTGGACGGGCGGATGATCAAGATCTCTTCGTTGGCGGGCCTGGAGCTGTCCGCCGTGGGCGCACGGCATCCGGGACGAGTTGTTTGGGGGATTCGCGCGCTGATTTGGGGAATATGGCTGCTCATCACGTCGCTCGTGACGTTGATCTGGCCGGTGGGCGTCGGACGGGGGGTCTGGATTACGCGGCACATGCGCCTGCGATCGCTGGTTGTGGGACTCATGGCGGTGATTACCCTGGTGGCCGGCATGGTCGCGGCCGTTGCGATGGGCCCCGCCGTTGGCGTGCCGCTCGGCGCCGCGCTCGTTCTCGTTTTTCTCGCTGCGAAGGTCTTTGGCGTTGGTATTCTCGGAACGCTCCTCGGCCGGTTGATCGTTCTCCATGGGCTCCACCGGAGGGTGCCGCCGAGCTATGAGACCTTCGTTGGGGTAACGCTGCTCGTGGGGATGAGGCTGCTTCCGTGGATTGGAGGGGGCGTGTGGGCGCTCGTATCGATCTGGGCCGTGGGTGCAGCCGTGATGACCTTCGCCCTGCAGCACGCCGTCCTACCATCGCTGGCGACCAGCGATGGCGCGTCTCATCCAGCCTGAGGAAGGGCCGCACCGAGGCCGGCTGGCGCTTGGCCATACCCGGGTGCTCGGTGAGCGTGGTCCCGGGGTTCTTTGCATGAGTGTTCAGCCCCCGGGAGGCCCGGCCCGCGTCACTCGCCTCGATCCGGCACACGCCCGGGGAGGCCCTGCTTGCAGCAGGTCCGCGGTCAGCGCCCGGGAGGCCCGGCCTTTGGCCGGCCCGCGGTCTTGATCCCGAGCCGTTCTGCAC
>JAADFN010000172.1 GCA_013152895.1 Acidobacteriota bacterium
TCTCTACATCGAAATCTCTGGGCCGGCGCCCTCGTCTGCATTTGCCCTGGAGGCATCCCAGATGACGTAGACCGCCAGGAGACAGAACATGCCGAGGCCGAGCCAATTCCCGAGGTTGTGCACGTTGTCGAGGCTCGGGATGATGGCGTGCCGCCAGTCGGCGACCATCCGTATGACGCCGTCCGCGACGCCGGCCAGGGCGCCACCGGCGATGAGGCCCGAGGCGATCAACGTTCCCCGGTTCCCCCTGGCCTTGCGGGATGCCTCGTCGGGGGATTTGTGGTGCACGTACCCGGCGACAAGCGCGCCAAGGAGTATGGGGGTGTTGAGCTCGATCGGGAGATACATGCCGAGGGCGAAAGCCAGAGACGAGATGCCGAGCATTTCCACGATGACGGCGATCACCGCGCCAACGCCGTACAACAACCACGGCGCGCGGGTGGCGCTCATGACGCTTTGGATGACCGCGGCCATTGCGTTGGCCTGGGGCGCGGGCATCGGGTTTGGATGGGCCGCGGAGGGAACGTAGCCGTACACCTTGGCAAACAGCATGATCATCGCCGTTACGGTGATCGATGCCATCGCAGCGCCGAAGATGTTGGCCCACTCGATGCGACGCGGGGTCGCGCCAAGCCAGTAGCCGATCTTGAACTGGGTCACCAGGGAGCCTGTCATCGACAACGCCGTGCAGACGACACCGCCGATGAGGAGCGCCGCAAGCATCCCTTCCTTCCCCGTCAGTCCCATCTTGGCCAGGAGCAGCGCCGCGACGATCAGGGTCGTCAGCGTCATGCCGGAGATCGGGGTCACCGAGATCATCGCCACGGCCCACGCTGATACAGCCGCAAACAGGAAGGAGATGACCAGCGTCAGGACCAGGGCGAGCAGGGCGAGGCGGCCGGCGCCGTGCATGTCGACCAAGACGGAAAACCGGAAGTAGGCCCAGATCGCAAGGATCGTAGCAACGAGCAGAATCCCGACGACGCTCATCGGGATGTCGGCATCGACCCTCTCGACCTTCTCCTGCTTCAGCCCACCGGAGAACATCCGGCGGATCTCGGTGAAAGCCTTGGCCAACGCCTGGCCCATGACCGGAAGCATCTTGAGGATCGACAAGATCCCAGCCATGAAGATGCCACCGATGCCGATGTAACGGACGTAGTTATCAAAGATACCGGTGGCAGACATTGCCGAGATGGGTGGCAGGCCGGCACCCAGCGAACCGGGGATGTGGGCACCGAGCCATGCGACGAGCGGGATCAGGACGAAGTAGGCCAAGAACGATCCCGCGCAGATGATCGAGGCGTATCGGACGCCGATGATGTAACCGAGTCCAAGGACCGCGGCCGAGGTATTGAGCGCAAAGACGGCCTTGACCTTGTTCGTCAGGAATCCCAGCGGCTTGATCAACGACGTGGTGAAGACGTCGCGCCAGGCGCCGAAGGTCAACGCAACGAGGTCGAACACGAAGCCAAGTCCCATGGCCGAGACCAGGACCTTGGCCTGCTGGCCGCCACGTTCCCCGGTCATCAGGATCTCGGTCGTCGCGGTCGCCTCGGGGAAGGGGAGCTTCCCGTGCATGTCGGCGACGAAGTAGCGCCTGAAAGGTATCAGGAACAGGACACCCAGGACGGCGCCGAGGAATGGCACGATGAAGATCTGGAAGAATGATGAGAGCGAGTCCAGGTGCAGCACGTAGATCGCAGGCATCGTGAAAACCGAGCCGCCGACCAGGATGCCCGATGTGGCCCCGATCGCGAGGATGTTGACGTTTTCGAGCAAGGTCGACTTTCGCGCCATCAGGGCGGAGGCGCCGATGGCCAGGATCGAGATGGGGATGGCGGACTCGATGCCCTGGCCGAGCTTCAGAGCGATGTATGCGGCCGCCGCCGAGAAGATGATTCCCATCAGCAGGCCCATCCCGATCGACCGCAACGTCACCTCGAGAACGCTCTTTTCCGAGGTGATCACGGGCGTATAGGTCTCACCCGGCTTGAGCTCGCGGTACGCGTTTTCTGGAAGTTTGAGTGGTTTCTCGACCATCAGGACCCCCCAAGGCACATGATGGCCGGCATTCTACACCCGTTCTGGAGTAGAATGAGAGCCGTCATCGGTTCATTCCCAGGTATTGGTCGAGAGGGGTGAAGGGAGAGTGATGGCGAGAATCCATCCAGTATCACGGCGCCGCAGGGAGGCCTCCGGGCGATCTCCTTGGGCGCCGTTCAGTGGCTTTTGGCTGGTGGGAAACGCGGCGGGGGTTGGGGCGCCGGTTGCCTGTGATGATCTGTCCGTACAGCGATGAAGGGAGCATGCCGTGCATTTCGTTCTCGATGTCATGATGGGTGTCGTCGCGGTTGGTGTCTTTGGCCTGGCGTGGGTCGCGCTGCGGTTGCTCCGGCGGCGGTTGAGCCAGGAAGAACGTTTTCTCTCGACCGTGCTCTCCACGATGAACGCCCTCGTGGTCGTCCTGGACGCGGAGGGCAGAATCGTCAGGTTCAACGCGGCGTGCGAGCGGCTCACCGGGTACTCCGAAGCTGAGGTCAAGGGGAAGAAACCGTGGGAGCATTTCGTCCCTGAACGCGAACGGCACGCCGTGACCTCGGTTTTCAAGCAGTTGAAAGGCGGTAGCTTCCAGGAAGAGTTCGAGAATCACTGGATCGGCAGGGATGGCCGGGAGCGTTTGATCGCCTGGAGGAACGCCAGCGTCATCGACGAGAGGGATACCGTCCAGCTTGTCGTTGCGACGGGGATCGATATCACCGAGCAACGCCGTATGGACCTGGCACGGCACGCTCTGTATACGGTTTCGGAGGCGGCTCAACAGGTCTCGACGCCCGATGAGCTCTATCCCGTGATTCACCGGGCGCTTGGGGGCGTCATGGACGTCCGGAACTTCTTCGTCGCCTTGTACGACAGGCAGGCAGACCTGCTACGCTTCCCTTACTTCGCCGATGAAAGGATGGAACGGCCCAAACCGATGCCTCCAGGAAGGACCCTCACGGGCTATGTCTTGAGGACCGGCAGGCCGCTTCTGACGAGCCCACAGGTTTTCGAGAAGCTCGTCAGCTCGGGCGAGGTGGAGCTCGTGGGCGAGCCCGCGGTCGACTGGCTCGGCGTGCCACTCCGCATCCAGGACGAAATAGCCGGCGTCATGGCCGTCCAGTCGTACGATGAAACGATCCGGTTCAGCAAGGATGATCTCGGTCTCGTGGCCTTCGTCGCGGGAGAGGTAGCCCGGTCGCTCGAGCGGGTCAAAGCGTCTCTGGCCCTCCGTGAGCGGGAGGCCAGGTATCGCCAGCTCTTCGAGCAGGCGCCCGTCGGTATTTTCCATTACGGTAGAGACTTGGTCTTCACGGCGTGCAATACGGCGATGGCGGAGATGCTTGGCAGCACGCCCGAGCGTATCGTCGGTCTTTCGATGTACCAGCTCCGTGACCGGAAGTTCCTGCCGGCCATCGAGGCTGCCCTCGCGGGCGAAAACGGGTTTTACGAGGGGTGGTACCAGCCGACGACAGGGGATCGTGTGATCTGGGGCGTTCTGCGAACCACGCCCGCGCTGGATGCGGAAGGACGGATCACGGGCGGGATCGCGATCGTGGAGGATGAGACCCGGCGCAAGGATGCAGAGCAGACATTGGCCCGCCGGAACGCCATTCTCGAGGCGGTCAGCAGCGCCGGCCTGCGTTTCCTGGAGAGCCCCAACCCGGAGGACGCCATCGCGGACGTGTTGGAGGGGCTTGGCGAAGCGACGGGCGTCAGCGGGGTTCATGTCTTCAAGAACCTCACGGCGCCCGATGGCGGGGTCATGTCGAGGCACATTGTGAGCTGGATGATGGACACGACGCTGCTCCCTGACCGAACAGCCCGTGTTCTGACAACCGATCTCAGTCCACGGCGGCTCGGGTTTGCCCGTTGGGAACGGCTCATGAGCGCCGGAGAGACGATCCATGGGCCTGTGGCCACCCTGCCGGTGTCGGAACGCCGTCTCTTCAGGGGGCTCGGAATCCGCTCCGTCGCTGCCTTTCCGATCCTCGTGAACGGGGGGTGGTGGGGATTTCTGCTCTTCGAGGATCGTCAGCAGGAGCGGGACTGGACGGAGCTCGAGGTCGGCGCGTTGCAGCTCGCAGCCGAAACGCTTGGCGTGGCCATGCAACACAGGATCATGGAGACGCAGCTCGAAGGCGCCCGCAAGATGGAAGCGATCGGACAGCTCGCCGGCGGGATCGCCCACGATTTCAACAATCTCCTGATGGCGATTCGCGGGGCCGTGGAACGTCTCGAGGGCAGGGGAGGCCTGGATTCCGAAATGGGAGAGGGGCTCCGGCTGATTGAAGAGATGACGGAACGCGCGGCGGCCATGACGCGCCGGCTCCTCGCCTTCGCCAGGCGGCAGGTGATCGAGCTTACACCCATCCAGCTCAATCAGCTGCTCGAACGGTTCGTCCCGGCCATTCGGCGGATGATCCCCGAGAACATATCGATTGACGTGATTCCCGCACGGGATCTCGGCTGGGTCATGGCGGATCCGAACCAGATGGAGCAGATACTTATGAATCTCTGTATCAACGCTCGCGATGCGATGCCCCAGGGCGGCACGATCACGATCGAGACGGAAAACGTCGTGGTGAACGGGGAGTTCGTCGCCACACATCCGTGGGCAGTCAAGGGCCGCTACGTGCTGTTCAGCGTCACGGATACGGGTCTCGGCATGGACGAGGAAACACGCAGGCGTGCATTTGAGCCGTTTTATACGACCAAGCCGCAGGGAAAGGGGACGGGCATGGGGCTTGCCACGGTCTACGGCATCGTCAAGCAACACGGTGGCATGGTTCATATTTACAGTGAGCGGGGAGAGGGCACGACGATCAAGGTTTACTTGCCGCAGAGCGAGAGGAGGGCGGCCGAGGTAGGAAACAAGATCGAAGGGCCTGTCGTCGGCGGCAGCGAGGCCATGCTCATCGTGGAGGACGATCCCGCCGTCCGGGAGGTCATGGAAGGCCTGCTGAGCGACCTGGGGTACGAGGTGCTCGTCGCGGAGGATGGGCGCGAGGCGCTCGAGACCCTTCGGGTGAGACGGGGGCGCATCGATCTGATTATTTCCGATATCGTCATGCCGGCCATGGGCGGCAAGGAGCTTTTCGACCGGGCCAACGAGCTCTGGCCAGGCATCCCGTTCCTCTTTACGACCGGCTACAGCGAAAACGTGATCCACAATCAGTTCGTGAAGAAGGAGGGAATCTCCTTCCTGACGAAGCCGTTTGGCCGCGATGTACTGGCGCGCAAGGTCCGCGAGATGCTGGAGCGATAAGCGAGTTTTCCGGGATGCCGGATCGCCGCGCTCGCAAGTCGCGATACACCCGAACGCGACACGGGGCAGCGGGAAGCCGATTCGCGGCGCCTCTTCGGCCCCGGATCGCTTCGGGGCAAGCGCACACGCTTGGAACCCCGCCTACGTTTGATAGAGGTGCGTGGCGGAACGTCCAGGTTCCGAGGAGCGGAAGGTGAGCGTGCCTTCAAGCCGCGTGTGGGCGGGAATCGTGACAGGATCGTCGCCCGCCTCGATCCTCACCCGGCCGAGAGCGACGACGTTCGACCCAAAGAAGACATTGCCATGAACAACGAAGCTCGAGCAGGACCTCAGGGAAGGGGAACCGGCCGGAAAGCGCTCTTCGAACTGATCGATTCGCGTGTAGAACCGCCGGTCCAGGTCGATACGCGGCGGTGTCTGGGCCTTCGTGGCGAGGACGACCCTAAAGTCCGGAGCGAGCTCGTAGGCATCCGACCGGACGGCGAGGAGATCGTTGGTCGTTTTGACAGGCGAGAAGCGAGCCCTCGACACATGAATGGCAGCCGCCTTGGGGAAGAGGGAAACCGCTGCGCCCATGGCGGTTTCGAGCTGGATCACCTTCGGGCTCGACGGATCGCGCGGATCGAGCGTTTTCCGGTTGACGATCGTGGTCAGCGGAAGAACGTTCCCGTGGCGCGAAAGGAGATCCTTCAGGGTGGGCAGGTGGATCCAGATATTGTTCGTGTTGAAGTAACGGTACAGTTGCGTGTCCTGAAACTCGTCCCGCTCGTCTGGTGGCGTCTGAGCGGCTTCCCGTAGCGCGATACGGCCGTCTTTCAGACGGCAGAGGTGGCCGCCTTTCCGATCGACCTCGCTGCGGCGTGCAACCTCGATCATGAAATCCGCCCCGGTCCGAGCCATGTACCCGAGCAGCGCCGGGTCCATCACGGCGCCCAGGTTGTCCGCGTTGGACACGAAGGCATACGTGATGCCGCGATCGAGAAAACGCCCGAGCATGCCCGATGTTGCCAGGGAGGTGTACAGATCGCCATGACCGGGCGGACACCATTCGAGCTCCGGGTCCTTGTCGTGGACAGCCGGAGTCATGGTGGATTCCAAGATCTTGGGGACGCGGTGCTGCACGAAGCTCAGCGGGAATCCGTCCAGCTTCAGGCCCTTGTACCGTTCGAGAAGCTCCAGCGTGTCCCGGTCGGTCCGGAAGCTGTTCATGAAGACGAGCGGAACGGGCGCTCCTGCCTTTTCCCTGAGCCAGAGCGTCTGCCGTACGATCAGATCGAGGAATGTCAATCCGTTCTTGACCGGAATCAGCGACTTGGCCCGGGAAAGCCCCATGCTCGTTCCCAGGCCTCCGTTCAGCTTGATGAGCGCGACATGGCGCACCATCTTCTCGCCGGTGGCTCGATACACGTCGAGGCCGTCACCCGTTGGGAGATCGTGGATGGGCTCGATATGCTCGCGGCTCAAGAACCCGGATTCTCCGCATAACAGCCGTTGAAGGTGAAGCTTGAACGCCTTGACCGCCTCCTCCGGCAGGTTGTGCGAGCGCATCCTTTCGATGAAGGCCCGTTCAGGTTCGTGGGGCGTGTTCGCGTTCTTACTCATGACGACGATATAATAACGGTATGAGCACGTTTGGTCGAACCGTCGCGATGGTAGGGCTGGCCATGGTGCTGGCCGTAGAGGTGGGCTACGGCGCATCGCCGTCGCCGGCGGGGCTGCCCATCGCCGTGCAACGGGGGACGCCCAGGCGAAGCCTCAGGAACTTGATCACGCGAATCAGTGTCGAGCGGGGTGTCGATCCGCGCCTGGTGCATGCGCTGGTCCGCGTGGAATCCGCGTATAACCCGAGGGCGATCAGTCCGCGAGGCGCCATGGGCCTGATGCAGATCATGCCCGCCACGGCCAGGCGCTTGAAGGTTCGAAACCCGTTCGATCCGGTCGAGAACGTTCGAGCCGGGGTCCGTGAGCTCGGCCGATTGATTCAACGGTATGCGGGAGACGTGCCGCGGGCACTGGCGGCGTACAACGCTGGTGAGAACGCAGTGAGCCGTTACGGTGGTATTCCGCCGTACCGTGAAACCCGCCGCTACGTGGCAAAGATCATGTCCCTCTACACTGGACAGCCGTACCGCATGGGCCAGGCAGGTGTTCGCGCGCCCGTACGGCTGGTGCGCGACAGCGCTTCGGGAGAAGTGGTTATTACGAATTCTGGCGGCGAGCAGGAGCAGCCCCCGATCCACATGGAAGGCGGTTTCTTCCGGCACACATCGTTCCACTCGCGTCTTTCCGGCGGCTTTGGACGTTAGCCCGGGTTTCCCCGGACTTTCGTCGCGAGACCGGGGAGAGAGGCCCTGTCGGTGTGGCATTTCGACCAGGGCGGGACCGAGGCGTGCGTGAGCCGGCACGGGTGCGCCGGTTCTCGTGTATCATATCGGCATGTTGGCCGTTACCGAGCTCGCAAAGATCATTCTGGATCTGGCAGCTCTCCTGTTGTCGGTTTCTCTTCACGAAATCGCACACGGGAGGGTCGCCCTTGCATTGGGAGATACGACGGCGCGGGACCTGGGGCGTCTTTCGCTCAATCCCGTCCGCCACATTGATCTGTTTGGCAGCATCATCGTTCCGGCGACGCTGGCGATCGCCGGAGCGCCCATTTTCGGCTGGGCCAAACCGGTCCCGGTCAGGCCCGACAGGTTCGCCGAGCCGCGGCGCGGAATGGCTCTCGTCTCGATCGCTGGGCCCCTGACGAACCTCGTGCTGGCCGCCGTGTCGTTGGCGTGCCTGAGACTGCTTGAAGCCGTGGTGCCGCACACCCGCGATGTAGCCCTCATGAGTCTCGAAAGTGGGGCGCACCAGCCCATCGGTCTTTTCTGGGCCATGTCCACCTTCCTCGTAGCCATGCTCCTGATCAACATGATTCTCGGCGTTTTCAACCTGCTTCCCATCCCTCCGTTGGACGGGGCTGGCATCGTGTCCGGCTTCCTTCCGGAGCCGGTCGCCCAGCGCTACGGACAGCTCGGGAAGATCGGTTTCTTCCTCATCGTGGTCTTGCTCTGGATTGGGGCGTTCGACGTCGTGTTTCGCCCGTTCATGATTCTGATTTTCAAGTTAATCGCCGGGTGAGATGAGCGAGACGCCCGTGGCCGTGCCCGCTTCATCCCTGGCCCCCGTGGAGCTTCCAAGCTTTAACGGACCGCTCGATCTGCTGCTTCATCTGATCCAAAAGAACAAGGTCTCGATCTACGACATCCCCGTGGCTCGTATTTGCGATCAATACCATGCATTCTTGACCGAAATGACGGAGCTCGACATCGAAATTGCCGGCGAGTTCATCTGGATGGCCTCGTGGCTGGTGCAGCTGAAATCTCGAATGTTGCTTCCCAGGGTGATCGAGGAGGAGAACGACCCGCGGGCCGAGCTCGTTGAACGCCTCCTGGAATACAGGAAGATCAAGGAAGCGGCCGCCGTCCTTGCGGAGCGGCAATCCGTCCGCCGCACTCTTTGGCCAGCGCACATCGCGCGTATCGTCGACAACGACGAGGATCCTGGTCTCGACTGGGAAGACATCGACCTGGAAGTCCTCGCCCAGGCCTATCAGGCGGTGATGGTTCGTTTCTCAGAGGAACATCCTCCGCCCCTCGATATTCATCCCTTGAAGTACTCGCTTGAAGAAAAGATGCTCGCCGTCCAGGAGCTGGTCTGGAACACGGGCCTTGTTCAGCTTCTCAAACACATTCACTCCACGCTCGAGCTCGAAGAAGCCGTGACGGTCATTGTGGCGGCGCTGGAGCTCGCACGTCTCGGCGCCGTCCGGACGGAACAACGGCGCACGTTTTCAGAGATTTATCTTCGTCCCGGGAGCCGCCAAGTCGATCCCAAGCTCATCGGGGAAGACACCGGAGGGGAGTCGGATGACGCGTGACGACCTGGCACCCATCATCGAAGCCATCCTGATGACATCGCACGAACCGGTCAAAACCGGGCAGATGCTCGAAGCTCTCCAGTCCGATGGTGCGACTGTCGATGATATCGAGGCAGTCTTGGCGAGCCTGCAACGGGAGTATGCATCACCTGGTCGTGGCATCAGGCTGGAACGGGCAGCCGGGGGCTGGCGAGTCGTCACGGCCTCTGGCCTGGACACGTACCTCAGGGCTTTTCACGGTGCCGCGTCGCGGCAGAAACTTTCGCAGGCCGCCCTGGAGGTCCTCGCCATCGCCGCATACCGGCAACCGGTCACCCTTCCGGAAATCAATTTCATTCGGGGTGTCAACTCCGCAGGAGTCTTGCGAACGCTCATCGACCGGAAGCTCCTCCGGGTCGCCGGGCGGAAGAAAGTCGTCGGAAAACCGTTTCTGTATCGTACGACCAGGGAGTTCCTGGTTCACTTCGGCCTCGACAAGCCGGAAGACCTTCCAGAGCCGGACGAGATCACGCGCGAAGCGTCGTCGTTTTCCCCAAACGGAGGCTGAGCCGCTCAGACCCAAGATGAGCGATCCTGCCGGATGAGATGTGCCAAGATCTTGATGCTGTGGTGCGTGCGACGAGCGGAGGCATACCCAGAGGTATGTCGAGCATCGTCGCACGTGGAGCGCAAGAGATTGGTGCAGATCGCCGGTAAGAATCGCTCATCTTAGGTCAGAGAAAGGGTGCCTCGACCGGGAGAACCTGCGCCGGCGCCGCCGGCCAGAGTGCAAGGCCAAGGTCCTCGGTCAGGCGGCGCAGACGGGTCCCGAAAGCTTGCATCGCCAGTTCCCTGGTGAAAACGGCCCACATCGATCCGGCCGCAAGGGTCGCGATTCCCGCGGGAATGCCCGTCATCAGACCTCCGGTGAGCCATGCGGCGACCGAAAGCATCAGGACGCCGGCCATGCCGACGGCATGGGCCCGATGTGTCGCATCTGGCAGGCACCTCACGCGCAGAGCGAGGTCGAGCGGTTCTTTCGTGACGATCTGGATGTGGATCACCTCCTCGAGCTGTCTCGAGATGACCCCGAAAACCCGTGTGCTGTACGGCAGCGTGACCCGCCACGACATGGGGCCGGTGCTCGTGACGGACGTTGCATGCGCCGCAGCCAACGCTTCGAGAAGCCGTTGCCTCATCATGGCAGGGGGCACGGGAGCGTTTTGCAAAGCTCCATACTCGAGCTCAAACCGGGTCAGGGGTCTTGAACGAATGATTTCTGGGACCCACAGTTTCCTATGCATCGTGCCGAGTTTACTCCGGTTCGATAGAATCGATCGAGCTCACGTACCGGGACACATCGCGATGTTCCCGGTATACACTGTGAATGATGCGATGATGCGCGAGGGGAGGAGATGGCCCATGCAACACGCTTCTTCGATACGGGAACCGGCCATTCGAGTTCTCATGATGCCCCGTGACACGAACCCCAGCGGAACGATTTTCGGCGGGGTCATCCTCTCTTACATCGACCAGGCCGGCGCAGAGGAGGCCAAGCTCCACGGGGCGAAGCGGCTCCTCACGGTCGCGATGAAATCGGTCGAATTTCACGAGCCCGTGTTTGTCGGGGATCTCGTTTCGTTCTTCACGGAGCTCGTTCGTGTTGGAAGAACTTCCGTGACGGTTCGGGTCAAGGTCCGGGCGGCCAGGTACTGGGACCGGGATGAAATCGCCGACGTCACCGCCGCGGAGATCACGTATGTCAACGTTGGGGATGACCACCGCCCGATGGTGATCGAGAGACACAGTGCTCAAACGGCGTGATGCATCCTCCTTCCATCGGTCACCGTCGGCTCCCGTCATCGAGGATCTGATAGGAAGGGGTATTGCGGCCGGCCTCTTTCCAGGGGGCGTTGCCGCGTGGGGCAGGGGAGGACAGCCGCCTGCCGAGAGCGCCGCGGGATGGGCCAGCCTCCGGCCACAGCCCACGATGACACATCCCGGGACCCTGTACGATCTTGCCTCCCTGACGAAGCCGCTCGCGGTCGTTCCCCTCTTTCTTGTGGCGCAGCGGTCGGGGCGGCTGACGGTGACACACCGCGTGGGCGCCGTTCTTCCGGAGCTCGACGGATCCCCGGTCGGGCAGGTATCGTGTCAGAGTTTGCTGACCCACACGAGTGGGCTTCCGGCGTGGTGGCCCCTGTATGCCGAAACACGGGGCGATCCCTCGCGTACGCTCCAGGTTTTCAGATCGATACCGCTTCGCCCCCCTCGGGATGACGGCCCGGTCGTCTATTCGTGTCTCGGGTACATCCTCCTCGGTTTCATGTTGGAACGTGTTTTCGACCGAGCTCTGCGTGATCTCTTCATCGAGCGTATCGCGCGGCCGCTTGGGTTGGAAAACAATATTGGTTTCCTTCCCGCCGGGGGACCGATCGCGTCCGGCGCCCATGCTCCCGATGCGGAACGAGAGCTCCTCCGCCAACTGTCCCGCGAACGGGACATCCAGTTCATACCTCGGCTCGAGGACCGCATGCCTGATGACGGGAACGCCCGGTTTCTCGGCGGTGTTTCCGGAAACGCGGGTCTGTTCGGGACGGCCCGCGCCGTGTTCGTGCTCGCGTCTCAGTTCATCGCCAGCGTGTCCCGGTTGTTGTCACCCGAGGAGATTCGTCTTGCTACCTCTGACTTCACGCCGAGGGACCACGAGCAGGGGAGGGGGCTCGGGTGGCAACTCGCACGTTCACGGGGGTGCTCTGCAGGGCCGGCCTTGAGCCTCTCGGCATTTGGCCATACCGGCTTCACGGGCACATCTGTGTGGATCGATCCCGAGGACCGCGTGGTTTCTGTCTTCCTCGCCAATCGTCACCACCCCGCCCACCGGGACGTTGACCTTCATCCATTTCGCCGCCGGTACAACGCACTGGTTACGGAGCTTTGCAAAGCCTGAACGGCCACGGGCCGGCCCACGGCGGTCAGGTCCGAACCGTTGTCAGCCGGTTCGCGGCAAAAAGCCCCGCAAGGAGAAGCGGCATCCATGCGCCGAGGAGAGGCGGGATGGCGTTTGCCTCACCGAGCTTTCCGAAAACGGCGACGAGAAGGAAGTAGAGCATGCCGAGCCCAAGTCCCCACGCGATACCGTGCATCGGGCTGACGCGCCGCCCGCCGCTCCGGTTCAAACCGAACGGGAGTGCCAGGAACACCATGACGAATGCCGAGAGGGGATACGTGATTTTCTGATACAGCTGAACGATCAGTTGAATCGGCCTGTACCCCGAGATATTGAGCTCCCGAATATACCTGCGCAGCTCCCCAAAGGACATTTCCGAGGGTGTTCTCGTATCGTTGGAGAAGTACCTGGGGGTTTCAGGGACATCCAGCTCCATCGGTTGCGTGATCTTGTGAAAGCTGTCCGTTCCGTCGGGAAAAATCTGGCGAAACCAGCCGGAATCAGCGATCCAACCGCCGTGCTCGTACCGTGCACGATCCGCAAACAGGATGAACCGCAAATCTCCTTCCTCGTCGAAACGATACAGCGAGAACCGGTACAACGTTTGAGAGGTCCTGTCGTACCGCAACAGGTTATAAAGCGTTGAGCCATCACGGGAGAAGAGCCATTGCCTGTCAGTACCCATGAATGAGCGGGCGCCCGTTCGCCCCTTGATCCTGTTGAGCAGGACCTTCGCCTCGCGGTTGCTCCTCGGCACGACCGACTCCTGGAGCACGGCGAGGCTCACGGCAGCAATACTCGCGACAACGAGGACGGGAATCATCACGCGGTACAACGAAATACCCCCGGCCTTCATTGCCGTGAGCTCCATTCGTCGCTCAAGAACCACGAAGAGCAGCAAAACGGCGATCATCAGTGCGAGCGGAGCGACATCGAGGATGACCTGTGGAATCAGGTTCCAGTAATAGGCGATGAATACCCCCAACGATGCCTTGTGCTTGGCGAGCTCGTCGAGCTTGTCCGCAAAATCGACCACGATGTAGAGCAATGCCGTACTCGACAAAACAAGCGCGAGCGGCCAGATCAACTGCGAAACCAGATACCTGTCCAAGAGACTTGGAAAAGCGACAAACACCTTTCGCCTCTGCAAAGCAACCGGGATCGATCCCGTCACCTTCCCCTCGGCGACCTTGTCCTTGCCGCGTTTCGGTCTTTCCATCGCACGACGGACCAGCGCAACGAGTCGATTGAGCGTCCTTCGCGTCAATCCGCCTCTCCGCGTTCGCTCGCCAATCCAACGACCGCTTCGGCGTAACAAGACGATCCCGATCCCTCCAACCAAGACGTTCGGGATCCACACCCCAAGCCACGCGGGGATCTGCCCCTCCCTGGACAGCAGCTCCCCGTGGTTGAGCGCGATGTAGTACGCGAGAATCACCCCGAGCGAAACCAGGAATCCGCGCCCCCGGCCTTCCGACCGCGAACGCATCGCAAGCGGAAGGCCGATCAGACCGAAAACGAAGCAGGCGGCCGGAATCGCCAGTCTTTTCTGAAGCTCGACGATGGCCAGTCGCCTCGTTTGCGCTTCCGCCGCGACGGCCGCCGCGGTCCTGCGTGCAGAAGGGGAGGGGGCCGCTCGCATCTTGACGAGATGGATCAGCTCTCCCGTCGATCTGGCCCGCATGCCTCCGGAGTACCGCACCTTTTCGTTGGCGTGTTCCGGCTCGAGCCGGATGAGCTGACTTTCGTTCACGTTCACGCGGAAGAGCTGTGGCTTGCTTTCATTGATCTGATGGGTGACGACGCCATCCAAGAGCAGCCACGGTGCGCTTTTCTCCGCCGTACCCTCGTGACCTGGAAGGGACGCTGAAGCGCCACCGGGCCCGACCCCAGCATTGACAAGCTGTCCGCTCTTCGCGACGACCAAGCTCTCTTCGGAATTCTTTCCCCGCTGAAAGAGGAGAACACCCTTCCAGATCCCCGTTGACCTGCTGACATTCTTGACGTACAGAAGCGTCCCAGGGAGGATTTCGTAGAAGATCTTTGGCTCGATCTCCCCCAGGTTCTTCGCCGATGCGAATAGCTTCACTTTAAGCCCGAGCAGCTGCTGGTTCGCCCTTGGCATCACGCGCAAAGTCAGGTAGGCGTTCAGGCCGGCCAAGAGAACCCCGAGCATCAGGATCGGTACGAGAATTCGCCGCAGCGACATGCCTCCGGCTTGCAGCGCGATGATTTCATTCTCGCCGTTCATCCTCCCGATACCGAGGAGAACCCCGAACAAGAAGCTCATCGGAAGCGTCAGCACAACAACGTGCGGCAACGAGAGCAACAGGAGAAGCCCCGCGTCCCGCGCCGATACTCCCCGGACGAGAATCTGTTCCAGGATCACGAAAACGGCGCGAAGCAGGAGCAAGAACGTATAGGTAAAAAACCCGATCACCGTCGGGACGAATACTTCCCGTACGACGTAGGTGTGAACCTTCAACGGCATCAACCGGCGAATCTCAATCATACGGCCACAAGTTTACACCGGCTCAACACGAACGCGCGGGGGCGTCTTGACGGCCTTCCGTCGCGAGATCGTGGAGGCGCCCGTCGGTGTGGTGTTTCGACCATGGTCGGGCCGGGGTGGCGTGCTTTGGGCGACGTTGTCGGCGTCGTTGCCGTTACGAGACCCCCTCCGCAATGGCGGCCCCTTCACGGTCACGGGAGGAGAGGCGATGATTCACAACTTTTCCACAGGGCTTGGTTTTTCCACAGGGAAACCCGTCTACTGCAATGTCCGATAAGATATATTATGTAAACCAACTATGAAAACGGAGCTGTGAAACGGCGGTGCGCACGCTTCGATGTGACCGGAACGCCCGGTCAACCTTGCTTCAAGCTCTCGGATTCCTGGCGACGGATGTCGGCGATAAGCTCTTCGAGCGCGGAGATGATCTGGCCGGGACCGGGCGGGTCCTCGGATTCGGTCCGGAAACGCAGCGAGATGCTGAATCGTTTGTCGGGATGCCGGTAGCGGATCACGAACGGCTTCGAGCGGGTTGGCCCACCGTGTCCCTTGACACCGGCGTCCTCATCGCCCGATCCGGTCGGCCCCCCGGGGGCTGCGTCCGAATCCTTTCCGCTTGCGAGGTGTTTTCGGAGGGCGCGGAGATCGGAGCGATCGAGGCCTTCGGCCGTGTACCTCTCGATGAGACGTAACATCGATGCCCGATCCGGCGCCTTCGCGATCTCGAGCAGGACGCCCTTGGCGGTGATGTCGGCATGCCGACATGCATCACGCACCTCCTGGGGTAAGGAAAGAAGCTGGAGGGTTTCCGTCACGGTGACGCGCGACCGGCCGACCGCCTTCGCGACCTGTTGGTGGGTATAACCGTACTTGTCGATCAACGTCTGGAAACCTTCGGCTTCCTCGAGCGGCCCAAGGTCCTTGCGCTGGAGGTTTTCAATCAGCGCAATTTCGAGGGCGTGCTGGTTGCTGACGTCAAGTTCGATGCAGGGAACCTCGGTCAGGCCCACCTCGAGCGCCGCATGGAAACGGCGCTCGCCGGAAATGAGCTCGTAGCATCCCGGGTCATCCGGCCGCTTGCGGATCAAGAGTGGTTCGAGGATGCCGTGCGTCCGGATACTGGCGACGAGATCGTCGATCGCACCGAGGGCCGAGCGCGGTTGATCCTGGTTGCTCGTAATGCTCGCGATGGGGATCATCCGGCCGATCCCCTCCCCCATCCGTTGCGCCAGCTCCTCGACGAAGTGGCGGTCGTGACGCATTCGGCGTTGAGGCGGTAGACCACGCTTAGGCACCGACACGTTCAAGAACCTCCTCGCAGAGTTGGTAATACTCGTACGCTCCGCTGGAATTCGGCGCATGCTCGAAGATGCTGAGATGGTGGGCCGGCGCCTCTTCGAGACGCACCGATTTTGTAATGACCGTGTCGAAGGACAAGTCGCCAAAAACCTCGCGGATCTCATCTGCAACTTGACGGGACAGCACGGTTCGCTTGTCAAAAAGGGTGATCAAAACTCCCAGCAGGCGAAGCTCGGTGTTGGCGCGAGCCTTGATCTTGTCAATGGTCTCGAGGAGATCATCGGTTCCCTCAAGGGCGAAATAGGATGCCTGGATCGGGATCAGCACGTGGGTTGCGGCGACGAAAGCGTTGACGGTGGTCAGGCCCAGGGTTGGCGGCGTGTCGATGACGATCGTATCGTACTCGAGGGAACAGGCCTTGAGCCGATCGGCCAGGCGAAATGGAGCGTCGATCTCGCCGGCAAGGGCGCCCTCGAATTTCGCCATCGAGATCGCGGCAGGTGCAACCCAGAGGTTCGGTATTTCGGCCGGGCGGATGATGTCGTCGAGAGTGGTGTTGGCCAGCATAACGTCATAGATTGTCGTGTTTATGGCGTGTGGGTCAAGGAACGACATCGTGGAATTGGCCTGAGGGTCGAGATCGATCAAGAGCGTCCGGAGTTGTTTCTGGGCAAAGGCGGCAGAGAGGTTGATGGCGGTGGTTGTCTTGCCAACACCACCCTTTTGATTCGTGATTGCGATGATCATCTGATTTCCTGACCTCCTCGTAAGGCCGATCAATTATGGGCTGGCCGATCGGAGAGTGTCAACCAGGACCCGTCCGGAGTCGTCGGGGAATGAGTCCATGAGACCTCGAGGCGAGATCACAGAATATGGCCGTAGAGGGAGTGAGGTCCTGCTCGCACGATTGTGACTTTGACAGAATCACCGATCGAGTCTCCGGGGCGTTTTGGAAAATTGACGACCCGGTTGCAGGCGGTTCTCCCCTGCCAGTCCTCCGGTGAGCGGCGGCTGCTTCCGTCGATAAGGACGTCCACGGTCGTATTCACGAGAGCCGTGTTCAATTCGAGCGCTATACGGTCGGTAAGGGCAAAAAGCGCCTGAAGACGTTCTTTCTTGGTGGTTTCCGGCACCTGGTCCTCGTAACGTGCGGCGGGCGTTCCCGGACGAGGGGAAAAGGCGAAGGCGAAAACCTGGCCGAATTTGACATCTGCGAGCAGTGCCATCGTGTCGTCAAAGTCCTGATCCGTTTCGCCTGGGAATCCGACGATGATGTCGGTGGAAAGATTGATGTGCGGAATGGCGGCGCGGATATCGCTCACGAGCTGAAGGTACATTTCACGCGTATAACGGCGATGCATTCGCTTGAGAATGGCCGTTGATCCGGACTGGAGCGGGAGGTGGAGGTACGGTGCAACGTTCGGATGGTCAGCCATCGCTTGAATGAGCTTTGCGTTGAAATACCGTGGATGGGACGTGAGAAACCGGACGCGCCGGATGCCGTCGATACCCGCTGCGAGCGTCAGAAGATCGGCGAGATCGGAGTGGGTCTTGGGGCATCGGTAGGAGTTGACCGTTTGCCCGAGGATTTCGACCTCTGGAATCCCCTGCTCCGCCAGGGACTGGATCTCTGCGAGGATCGTGTCGAGTGGCCGGCTGAGCTCAGGACCACGGGTATATGGCACGATGCAATACGTGCAGTGTTCGTTACAGCCTTCAATCGCGGTGACCATGCCGCGAGTTCGGTTGGATCGGACGATCGAGTCAAAATCGTCCGGCTCGGTGGAGTTGAAGCCGGAGAAGACTGAACGCGTATCCTGTTCGAGTAACCTGACCGCCTCGGGGAGACGGTTGATCTGACCTGGCCCGAGAACGAAACCTATCGAAGGCGTTGTCTTGAGGATCGAGCCGTGCATCTGCTCGGCGACGCAACCACACAGGCCGATGGCCGCGCGGCTGTTCGCATGGGCAAGCTCGCCGATGCGACTCTTGACTTTCTGAACTGCCTTTTCGCGAACGGAACAGGTATTCAGAAGAATCAGATCCGCCGTATCAACGTTCTCGGTCTGCTCGTATCCTTCGGCGACCAGCAGCCCAGCCAGACGTTCGCTGTCATGACGATTCATCTGGCAGCCCCAGGTTTCGATGAAGAAGGTCTTCATGGTCGTGAACCCCTACCGCAAAGGGCGTGAAACGTGTGCCGTATTCCGGTCATGTCCCAGGCGGCGGCCGCCTGGGGGCGCGCCCGCGAAATTCTAACACCTCTTTCTTGTTCAGCGGCCGGTTTGAGGGAAAACCCGGTCAGTGATGGGGAGATGATGCGCCCGTCTTCGAGGAACGGGGCGATTGGTCCCTGAGCCCGCGGAACCAGCCGGGCGGAACGTTGTTTCTTCGCGCCGCTTCGAAAAACTTGGGAAGCGCCTTCTCTTCCCGGAGTAGCTGAGCCTTCACTTTTTTCCTGGCGGCGAGAGCCGCGTCGAGTTTGGGCTTGATGACTGCATCACGGTACGCGGGATCATCCCAGGCGTAGAACTGGTTCCAGAGTCGGGGAATCTCGTTGTCAAGCCGTGCCAGCCGTTTCTTGAGGGCCGCGATGCGATCCAGGTGCGAACGGTAACGAGTCTGCCAGTACTCTTTTTTCGTACGTGCAGGGGTGGCTGCCACCGCGGTTCCGGGAGAAGGTACGGTGGACGCGGCCGGAGACGTGACGGTTGTCAGGCCGCCACGGCTGGAAAACGAGCGAATGTTCTTGTTCGTGATGAGGACCCTGCGATGACGGGGCCAGCGGAGGCGGATATGACGGGCGGCATCCCCAAGGGTCCGTGGTCGTGGGGACGGCTGAGAGGTTTGCGGAGCTTGACTGGCGAGCGCCTGTCGTGCGCCGTCGTTGCCGCCGAAGAGAAACGGAGTCCCGGCGATCAGGAACGCGAGCGCGACGAACGGCGATCGTGGTGGCTGTTTCAACATGATACCTCCCGTGGATCATACCACCGGAGGTTGCATCTTTACGGACGGTTTGTTCCCTCCCTGCCATACCGGTCTTCGAGCCTGACGACGTCTTCGAGCTGAGGCGTCGAGACTTCGAGCACGTGGGTGTCGGCGGTGGCGATCATCCGGTGAATCGTCATGGGAGGGAGATGATAGACAGCTCCGGGCGTCAGCCGGATCGTTCTAAGGTCTTTACGGCGGGTCCCAACCACGAGCTCGAGCTCTCCATCGAGGATCCGGATTGTTTCGTCCTTTTCCCGGTGAAACTGGAGGCTCAGGGCTTCGCCGGACCTGATGAAGAGTACTTTCCCGACGTACGAATCCGTATGTGCGAATATCTCTTCATGGCCCCATGGCTTGGTGATCTTCTGAACGGTGACGATGGGCATCGTTCCTCCAGGTTCGTTAGATGCGAATCTTGATTTTTGCAAAAAGAATCGCGAGCCTCTCGAGGAGGTATTCCTCGACGGCTCGTGCTGTTGTCATTTTCAGCGCTTCACGCGCGATATGTGCGGACTCCCGGTACGAGAGGTGACGGACGAGATGTCGAACAACGGGAATCGCTTGGGGGTTCATGCTGAAATTCGTCAGGCCCAGGCCAACCAGCAGCGGAACCATGAGCGGATCCGCCGCCGTCTCTCCGCACATGGCGACGTCGATACCCTCGGCGGCCCCCGCGAGGATGATCCGGTGAACGAGCCGCAAGATTGCTGGATGGCTCGGCTGGTAGAGGTTAGCAACCATCTCGTTTGCCCTGTCCACCGCGATCGTATATTGAATAAGGTCGTTCGTTCCGATCGATAGAAAATCTGCCTCGTGGGCGAGCTCGGTTGCCATCAAGGCGGCAGACGGGACTTCAACCATGGCCCCCAAGGGCACATGCTCGGGAACGGCGAATCCCTCGGCGCGGAGCTCGTCCGCGGTTTGTTGGACGAACAGACGCGTCACCCGGAATTCTTCGATCCCGGAGATGAGGGGGATCATGATGCGGACCCGGCCCTCGGGCTCCTCGCCGGCGAGCCGGAGGAGCGCCCGGAGTTGCGTCCGGAAAAAGTCTGGTTTCGAAAGGCAGAGGCGAATCCCTCGCAATCCAAGAACGGGGTTCGCCTCGGGGCTCCCGATGATGTCCCGGGCCAGCTTTTTCCCGCCCAGATCGAACGTTCGAATCGTTACCGGACGGGGTTCCATCCTCCGGACCAGGTCGCGATAGAACCGGAGATGGTCCATCTCGGAGGGGAGCGCGGGGCTCATCTTCATGTACAAGAACTCTGAGCGATGCAGCCCGATCCCATCGACGTTCCACTGACGCGCGAGGTCGACCTCCATGGGAAGATCGACATTGGCGAGCAGGCGGAGCTTCCGGCCATCCCGCGTGACCGCTGGAAGATTTCGAACGTGGAGCAGCTGAGCCTGCTGCTCTTGATAATTGCGCTTCTTGGATTCATAGGCGCGGATCTCGGCGGGATCAGGATCGAAAACGATCTTGCCCTCGAAGGCATCCAGCGCGATGAGGTTGGAATCCATCGCCTCCCTGCACGCGCCATGGAGCCCAACGGTCGTGGGGATGCCGAAGGAGCGGGCGATGATCGTCGTATGTGAGCTCGGGCCACCCATTTCGAGGGCGAATCCGAGGATCTTGTCCAGGGGAAGCTGGACCGCGAGTGAAGGGGGAAGCTCGTCGGCAACCAGAATCACGGGGTCCGTGAGATCGTTGAGGCGATCGATGTCCTGTCCCTGAAGCATCCGAAGAATCTGCGTGGCTACATCGAGAAAATCGAGGCGCCGGTCAGCGAAATAGAGATCCCCGAGGTTCTCGAACCGCGACACGACACTCGAGACGACCTGTTCGAGGGCCCACTCGGCATTGACGCGCTCGCTGCGAATGATTTCCTCGACCGGGGAAGAGATCGCCGGATCGGTTGCGATCAACCGGTGCGCTTCGAAAATCGCTGCATATTCATGACCAAGGGTCTTCTCGGCACGTTTCTGGTTCTCGCGGATGCGGGACGAAACCGCCTTGACGGCTCGATGGAAACGCCTGATTTCTTCGGAAATCTTGTCCGGGGAGAGTGGAATACGTAACGCCGGAATCGGCCTCGTTTCCTGGACCACGGCCTTCCCGATGGCGATCCCTGGGCTGACGCCCGAGCCGGTGATCTCTTTCCGGCTCATTCCGATTCCCCGAACCTGTTGCCAATAAGCTCAATCAATGTTTGCACAGCTTGCGGCGCATCCTCCCCGTCCGCAATGACAGTTATTCTCGTTCCCTTCGAAGCTGCCAGCGTCAACAGCCCGAGGATAGATTTTGCATTGACCTCCTCGTCATTCGAACGGATGACGATCGAGGATGTGAACTGGTTCGCAGCGTGGACGACCTTCGCCGCCGCCCGTGCGTGAAGGCCCAGCTTGTTGATGATCACCGCGTCTTGCCGTTCCATCTCGCGTTTTCCTATTCGGTGAGGTTGCTGTTCGTGGGATTGCGCCGCGTTTTGAGGAAATCGCTGGCCACATGGATGCTCTTCTGCCCGGCCGCGACGGCCCGCTCGGCCATGTCGTGCAGCGTCATTCCACGGCCCCTCAGGGTTCCCAGCCGCAACAGCATCGGCAGGTTGGCACCGGTCACAACCTCGACCTTGTCCGGCTCCAAACGGGGCAACGCGATGTTGGTTGCGGTTCCCCCGAACATGTCCGTCAGCACGAGAACGCCCTCGCCATCCGATTGCATCTCTTTCAGATGCTTCTCGAGTTGCAGCGCAGCATCGCCGGAATCAACGTCCCAGGGAAGCGGGAGCGCCTCCGAACGCTCTGCAAGATGTGGGTCAATCCTGCTGGCAGCTTCAAGAAGGTGGAGCGCCAGATCGCCATGCGATAGAACGAGAATCGAAATCATGGATACCTCCATCGGTCCTTGTCCCGATGAACCAGGGAAACGGCATACCCTGCCGCCTTGATGATATCTGCAAGCTTGGTTGCTACGAAGACAGAGCGGTGCCTGCCTCCCGTGCAGCCAAGCGCGATCGTCAATGAAGTCTTGAGCTCACTGCCGTACTTGGGTAACAGCTCGAGGGTGAAACGGGCGATCTCGCCGATGGCATCGTGCACTTCCGGAAAACCGTCCAACCATGACGACACCTCGGAGCTATCGCCGGGAAGCGCCCGAAGCCCCGGAACGAAGTACGGATTTGGCAAGAACCGTACGTCGTAAACAAGGCTCGCCGTTGGCGGCACACCCTGAAGGTACGAGAAACTCTCGATGTGAAGTGACATCAGCTCGCGCGGATCGTTGACGCCCCCCAGGCTCAAGGCCTGCCGCCTCAACTCATGGGGGTTGAGGCCGGTCGAGTCGATCACCACGTTGGCCAGGCCCCGGATCTTTTCGAGCCGCTGTTGCTCCTCGAATATCGCCTCTTCCAGGTTGAGACTTCTGAGCGGATGAGGCCTCCTGGCGATCGAGTACCTCTGCAGTAAGACGGAGGGAGCAGCCTCGACAAAAACGAGCCGCAGCCTTCCCCACTTCGCGACGGCATCGTTATAGATCGAGGGAAACCGAGCGGCGAACCCTTCGGCACGGACGTCGAGCACAACGACCAGCCTCTCCAAGTACTCTTTGCTGTGCTCAAACAACTGGGGAAGCAACTCGAGAGGAATATTGTCGACGCACAGGTATCCAATGTCCTCGAGCGCACGGCTCAAGACGCTCTTTCCTGACCCGGACAGCCCCGTAATGACGAACGGCCCATGGAATTGCCGCTTATTCTTCATCGTTGGGGGGCTCCCCGGTGACGCCGTTCTGCGCCCTGCGATTGACCGAATCGAGGAAAACACGCTCGTCGTCAACGCCCCGTTGCGCCAGGAGACACTTCCGGACCGCCGTTTCCACCATGATGGCGAGATCCCTCCCCGGAACAACGGCCATTGTATACAGTGGGATGACCTTGCCAAGCAGCTCTTTGGTCTGGGCCCAGGCTCCCCCATTCGTCATGAGGGCTTCCCTCCAGCTTCGCTCCATCTCCCGCACCTCATCGTTGAGCTTCATGAGGCGGATCATCAGGGAAATCCCAACGCTCGGAGTCGTTGCTGTCATGCCGAAGTGTTTTCTCACGTCGATGATTCCAACGCCCCGAAGCTCGAGAAAGTTCTCAAGCTCCGGGTGTGGCATCCCGACGAGCCCATTGCCGTGAGTCCGTTTCAGGATGACGATGTCGTCTGCCACGAGGCGATGGCCGCGATAGACCAGCTCCAGTGCGCACTCGCTCTTCCCGATGCCAGCGTCTCCCACGATGAGCGTTCCCAACGAGTACACTTCGACGAGGACGCCGTGAAGCTGGAGCTGGGGCGCCAGACGATCCTCGAGGTACAGCGAAATCGCTGAAATCACGTGGGATGTCGGTTTGTGCGTCAGGAGAAATGGCACACCCCTGGATTCGCAAAAAGAAAGGACGTCCTTGGGTGGCCGGAGGCCTTTTGCCGCAACAAGCGCTGGAAGTCCACGTTGAATCAATAGCTTGAAACGTGAGAGCGCCTCGTGCGGAGGGAGCGTGGCGAGGTAATCGAACTCCGATTGTCCAAGGATCTGCAGCCTGCCCGGCTTGATATATGGGAAATAGCCAGCGAGAGCCAGGCCTGGCTTTTGAATCCTCGGGTTCGTGATCATGCTTCGATCGAGGAAATCGCTTCCGACCAGGACATGAAAATCGAGCGACTGGAGGTCGGGGGCTTCCAGCAGCGCGCTCACCGGAACCGGAGGTTGTTCCTTCACAAGCCTTCAACCTCGGCAGCATGCCGGACGGCAGCAACCAACGCGTCCGAAGTCTCGGCGGCGAGAAGCTCCTTGCGGAGCTCCTCCCGTTTGAGGATTCGAGCGATCTGAGAGAGGACTTGCAGATGAGCCGCGGGCTGATCGGGCGGTGAGAGTACAACGAACATCAGGGTCACCGGTTGGCCATCCACGGCGTGAAACTCGATACCCCCCGGAAACTTTGCGACGATAAGTTGGATCTCGCTGATACCGTGAAGCTTACAGTGTGGTATGGCGAAGCCATGGCCGACGCCGGTCGATCCAAGCTCTTCCCGTTCTAGAAGAGCTTGCCTGATGTTCTCGGCCGGGAGGCCAAGATCCCCTGCAATTCTATCTGCGATCTCCGAAAGCGCCGAGCGGGCGTCCGCCGCTGAAAGCCCCAGAAAAACCCGTTCGGGATGAATGAGCTGTTGAAGTTTCATCAGAGCTCGGGCGTGATCAGACCAAGGTTGGAGTCACGCCGCTTGTAGAGGACATTGACCCGGCCGCTGACCGCGTTGAGAAAAACGATAAAGCCATCGCGAGATTTCCCAAGTTGCAGCATGGCCTCTTCGATCGTCATGGGCTTGACCTCGATCGTCGTCGTTGTGACGATTCTCGGCTGTCCCGATGTAACGGAATCCGGGGCCAAAACATCAACACTCCAGTCCGGCGCCGTCATCGGCTCAGCCGCCTGGCGCTTTCTCCCCTTCAACTTGGTCTTGGCTTTCCTGGCCTGCATTTCCAGCTTGTCGACGGCATCCTGCACCGCGGAGAGGAGATCCTTGTTCTGCGACGTGGCACGCGCATCAAAATCTTTCCCGTTAATGAGAAGATCAACCACGTAAAGGTGTCGCTCCTGGGTGAACTCGGCCCGGATATCGAGAATCTGGTTGAAGTACTTTTCAAGCTTGGCGAGTTTTTTCTCGGTGAACCTCTTTGCCTTGTCGTTGAGCTCGATCTTTCGTGCAATGTATTCAATGTTCATATGTTACCCCCTTCTCACCACAACGAATTACAGGGCCCGTTTACGCTTATCTGATGAGAGAAGACCCAACTCTTCCCTGTACTTGGCGACTGTACGGCGCGCCAGGCGGATTCCCTCGCGCTGCAACACCTTCATGATAGCCGAATCTGACAGAGGCTTTGCGGAATCCTCGTTCTCGATGATTTTCTTGATCCGTTCTTTGACAACCAGGGACGACACGTTCTCGCCCCGTGCCGAATCAACTCCCGAGTGAAAAAAGAATTTCATCGGGTACAGACCCTGGGGGGTTGACAGGTACTTGTTCGTCACGACCCTGGAGACGGTCGACTCGTGCATCCCGATATCCTCGGCGACCTGCCGCAACACCATCGGGCGAAGCGCCTCGATACCATGATCGAGAAACCCCCGCTGAAACCGAACGATACTCTCTGCAACCTTGTAGATCGTTCGTTGACGCTGATCAATGCTCTTCATCAACCAGACGGCGTTCTTCATCTTGTCTCTCAGGTAGGTGCTCGCCTTCGCATCAAGCGTGCCGCTCTGAAGGAGTCTGAGGTACCGCGAGCTCATCCTGAGCCTCGGCATCCCGTCGTCGTTGAGAAAGATCTTGTACTCACCGTCGACTTTTCGGACGAACACGTCGGGCTCGACGAAAACATTTCTGCCGGTGACGTATTTCTGACCCGGTTTCAGCTCGAGTCTCCGGATGACATCCACCAGCTCGTGAAGGAGGCCGTTCGATGGAGAGCGCCCGCGAGATCTCTTCCCATCTCTGATGAAGAAGGTCATCCCAGTGATCTCCAATGAGAATCTTCGCGAGCCGAAGGAGCTCCTGTTCTTCATCACCGGATGCTGATTCCCGTATCAAGACATCGAGTTGTAAAAGGAGACTCTCCTGGATGCTCCGCGCGCCGATCCCCGGGGGATCCAGCGAACGGATCACGGCCATCGCGCGTTGCACCGTTGCAATGTCGGTCCCCGTGGCGCTGGCGATCTCGTCATCACTGGCCTGCAGGAAACCGCTTTCATCCAGGTTACCGATGATGAAATCGCCCACGTCGGCGACCTTCTTCTCGCAGTCGACCAGATGAAGTTGCCAGATCAGGTGATCGTAGAGCCCCGACGAGGCGGCCAACATATTCTCGATCGGATCATGACTGAGATCAGTTCCAATGGAGGAAGCACCCTCGGTCGGTGAGGCCCCGACATAATCCGCGAAGAAAGCCTCAACGTCGATATCCTGGTATGACTCTTCCTCGGTGGGGAGCACCTGATCGGCATCGAGAGCCGGTTCTGGAACGTCGCCGCTCTCGTCGACTTCTTCCTTTTGCTCCGCTGTCCTTGGGAGATCTTGGAGCTCGTCCTCCTCCGCCTCGACTTCCAGCATGGGGTTCGAGAGAATCTCTTGACCGAGGGTTTGCTCGAGCTCGATCCTCGACAACAGCAGCAGCTTGATCGCCTGTTGCAGCGACGGCGTCATGACCAGACGCTGACTGAGCTTCAAGTGGAGTCGTTGTTCGAGCGCCATGATCTACAGCCGGAAACTCTCCCCGAGGTAAATTCGGCGGACCTCATCGTTGTTTGCCAGGTCTTCCGGCAAGCCCGATGCAAAAATCCTTCCATCTTTGATTATATAAGTGCGATCCGTGATGTTCAAAGTCTCCCGGACGTTATGGTCCGTGATCAGCACGCCGATTCCCATCGTCTTGAGACGCCTGACAATCCGTTGCAAGTCCAGGACCGCGATGGGGTCGATCCCGGCGAACGGTTCATCGAGCAGCATGAACGTCGGATCGATGGCCAGCGCCCGCGCAACCTCGAGGCGGCGCCGCTCTCCACCCGAAAGCGTCCCGGCAGCCTGCTTCCTCCGTTGGGTCAGGCCGAACTCTTCGAGCAATGCATCGATCCGCCTCATTGCCTCGTGCTGGTTGGGAATGAGCGTTTGCAAGATCATCAGGATATTGTCTTCAACGCTCAACGACTTGAAAGAGCTCGGTTCCTGGGGAAGGTATCCGACGCCCATCCTCGCTCGCCGGAACATCGGCAGGTTGGTTATTCTACGGTCGCCGAGGAACACGTCTCCCGCCTCCGGCTGAATCAAACCGACGAGCATGTAGAACGTTGTCGTCTTGCCGGCGCCGTTCGGCCCGAGCAGACCGACAATCTCTCCCGGTGAAATCTTCAAGGAGATGCTGTCGACGACCCGCCGACCCCCGTACGACTTCCTGAGGCCTCTGGCTGCAAGATCTAAAGCTTTTGGACTCAGTGTCTTCCCTCCTGGTGAATGATCGTTTCCGATGGGGCATTCTTCCCGCCCGAGATAGTGACGGTACCATCGGCCCCATTCCAGGTCAACGAGGTGCCCGTCACGACATTTCCTTGGGCATCGGTGACGTGCACCGCCTTCCCCTTCAACGTCATGACCTTGCTCTGCAGATCGAAATGAGCCTCGTCGCCGGACATGCGCCTGTTCTCGGCCAGGTCCACGACATGAACATCACCGGTGGCATCGACGGCCTTGACGTTATCCCTCGTGTCGAAATGAATGGTCAGAACAGCGGCCGAGAGAATACGAAGGTTATCCGAGTAGCGCACATTCCCCTTGTACACGGCGACACCTGCGCTTTTCTCGAAATCCAACGACCTGGCCACGATCAAGAGCTCGTCCCCCACCCCTGCACCTTCTTTTTTCTGGATCTCACCGGCAGGAAAGGTCGTCCGAACGTGTCCAAAGGCTTGCAGCGTCCCTTTCGAACGATCAGATATCACCTCGTCAGCGAGGAGGAGCTTCCCTCCTTCCCACAGGCGGGCGTTCTTCCTCAGGTGGAGCAGGTTTCCACCGTGGCTGACATCGAGGACGTCGGCGGCGAACCGCACGGGCGCCGCCCGGCTTGCCTCCCCCGTGGAGAGAAGCCCGTTCCCGCTTACAGCGAACCCAAGAACATTCCCCCGTGCCTCGGCAGCTCCGCCCTTCACGTTTGACATCTCGATGCGATCGGCCGCGATCTGTGAATCCTTCGAAAACAACGTTGCCCGGATCGTCTTGGCCGGGTTCGAAATCAGGACAAGGCTGGCCGTGGCCTTGAGCAGCCGCGCCGAGAAACCCGTCGCCCGCATCTGGTCGCTGGACAGACGAACATCGCCAGCAAGCTTGATATCACCGGGCTCTCCCTTGTCAAACCACACCTTCGCCGTTTTCGCCTCGCCGGTTCTGGGTCCTCCGCTCGGTGGGATCTCCGTTAGACACACGACCGGCCGGCACTCGAAAGAAACGGGGCCATTCTGGGCGACCACTCCTCCAATTCTCCAGGTTCTCAGGATTTTCAGATCGGTGACCCCGGGAGACCAGATCTCGACCTCGATCCACCTTCCGCTGGTCGTTCCCGTCACCTGCCACAATCCGTCCCGGTCGCTGTGGGCTGTAAGTTTTTCCATCCACGCCGTGAAGGAAGGACTTCCTGGATCGCCGGGCCCGGTAATGTCAACCCCGCCGTCGAGCACAAGACTCGAGAACTTTCCCGAATCCCGGTTCATCGTTGCCTGGGCATGGGCGGCTTTGACGAGGCTGCCCCCGATGTTCAGCACACACCCCGAGGGGAAAATGGCTTGACCGGTGTTCCTGAGATACTGCACCCGAGGGGCGCGCAGGGTTTGTCCCGCCTCCTGGCCGATGACAACGCCGCCTTCCAGGAGAAGCTTATCCTTGCTCAAGAGGTAGACGGCTCTCCCAGCCCGTCCAATCATCCCGCCAGAAGAAAAAACGACGCTTGCGTTGGTGACAAAAGACTGCGATGCAGAGTCGAGGCGGCCCTTGTCCGTATCGATAAAACCGTTTTCGTTCTCGAATGTCAGATGAACGGCGCCTCTGAGCCGCGCATCGCGGGTTTGAGGGTTGAACTGTGCGGCGTCGCACGTGAGCGTTCCCTTGTGGACGCCGTTCCGGTACAGCTCGAGTTGAACATTCTGGATATCCTGCCACCCGGACGCGAATCCGAGCGTTCGGCTCGCCTTGAGAACGAAGACCGTTTTCCCTGAGAGACTCTCGGTAAATTCGAACCCGTGATAGACGCCTACCGTCTGGCTCTTCGCCATCTTTCCGGCTGCAGGCGTTGTCTCGGTTTGTACCTTTACCAGCTCGGGATGAAGTCCCCGCCGCATCCTGTGGACGAGCACGGCTCCAACAGAGCCCAGTGACACGACAATGAGGACGAGGGTCGTTCGCCTGACAAAGCGGAGGAAAGTCTCAGACATCGTTCGTTCAACGTTCGACGTACTTTCCCATCGCGCGGAACTTCTTGTACCGTCTATCGATCAGCGCGTCCGGTTTGAGCCGCCGGAGTTGCTTGAGATGACGCCGCAAGGCATCGGCGAGCGTGATAGCCATGGCTGGAGGATCCATGTGGGCCCCCCCGCGAGGTTCTTGAAGCACCTCGTCCACCACGCCAAGACGTTTCAGGTCGTTGGCAGTCAAGCGCAAGGCTTCCGCCGCCTGTTCCGCCCGGCTCTGGTCTTTCCACAGAATCGCAGCGCATCCCTCGGGCGAGATCACGGAATAGATCGCGTGCTCAAGCATTAAAATCCGGTCGGCGACACCGAGGGCGAGGGCGCCTCCGGAGCCTCCCTCCCCCGTGATCACGCAGATAACTGGAACGGGGAGCCTGGCCATTTCCCGCAGGTTCGACGCGATGGCCTCGGCCTGCCCTCGTTCTTCGGCGTCGATTCCAGGGTAGGCGCCGGGCGTATCGATGAACGTGACGACTGGCAACGAAAAGCGTGCCGCCATCTGCATGATTCTCAGCGCCTTGCGGTACCCTTCGGGACGTGGCATCGCGAAGTTCCGCCGAACCTTTTCCGGGGTGCTTCTCCCCTTCTGGTGTCCGATCACGGCCACGGGATCCCCGTCAAAAAACGCAAATCCTGCGACGATCGCTGGATCATCCGCGAATCTCCTGTCGCCATGCAGCTCGGTAAACTCCGTCATGATGCCGTGGATGTAGTCCAGGGTGTAGGGGCGTTCGGGATGACGCGCCAGCTGACACGTCTGCCACGGGCTGAGATCCGTGAAGATGCGATCAATGGTGTCGCGGAGCTCCCGCCGGGCCGTTTCAAGCAACTGAGCGGTTTCGAGAGAAGTCTGTTCTTTTTCGAGCTCTCGGATCTTTTGCTGGAGCTCGCCGATTGGTTCGAGGAAGGACGATACGGGTGCAGCCATATGCGGACTCTATCAAAGACAGCCTCGACTTGCTACACGTGGCCGCTGGAAAAGCGCTGCTGTGGCGGGGACAGCTTCCAGCCCACAGATCCCTCTAATATCTTGTTGCAACTGCGGATACGACCGCCGTTGCCGCGTTTCTCGCGGCGGTTGCGCCGGCAACTCGCTACAGGTTGAGCTCCGCTCTGAAACGTTGAACGGCCTGGACGAAGCCTGCAGGCCCCATTTCAACGATGCGGGCGAGAGAACACGGGACGTCCTTCTTGGCGACCAGGGTGCCGAGCAAGAAACCGTGATCCACGAGACACAACATGTCGATGTCATTCCAGGCATCTCCGATGCCGGCTCTCGGAAGACTCCCCAAACGTGGATACCTCGCTTCGAGAACCTTGACGGCGCCACCCTTGCTGATGCCAGCCCCCAGCACATGCCAAAAACGATCTCCACGAACCGCGCTCGCTCCGAGCTCCGCGACGCGCCTGCACAGGGCATCGGTGTCAACCTCTGCATCCCGGTGAATGATGAACGGCTCGCTTGCCACGCGATCCATCGCCCTTGCCGCCCCCGCCATGTTGAGCCCGGAAACGCGGGATACCGTGGCATCATCCATCTGAGACAGACCCGTGACCGGCCAACCTTCCTGCTGGAGCTGTTCCACGACACGAACGAGGGTAGCTCGTGGCGGCCCAAGCAACTCCGGGCTTTCCCAGTCGATGACGAGAGCGCCTCCCCCCTCGACGATGGCGACGGGGGCCAGGGGCAAACGGCCTCGAAGCCTGGTAACCTCGGGTACCGTTTTGGATGTGACGGGAATGACCAGGACATCGTTCTTCGCGAGGTCCTCGACATGTTCAGCGACCTCCGGCCCGGGTTCGAATGTCTTCGCATCCACGAGGGTGCCATCGAGATCGGAGTAGATGACGGCGCGCGCCGCCGAGACGGCCGCAAGAACGTGATCGTGCATGTCTACGCTCCAAATTTCTGAAACTTGTGCGCGTGCGCCAGAGCGAGCGGAAGCAGGTTGATGAGCCGCTGTCTGCCCAGGCCACCGGCGATGCAAGCCCGCTCGCCGAACGAGTCAACGTTGTCGGGCCGTACGGTTCCAGGCGCCCACAGAAGCGTTGGAACAGGATGCCAGGAGTGGGCCTTGAGGGAAGCGGGGGTCGAATGGTCCGCAGAGACGACAACGACGTCCGGACCGAGATCCAGAATCCTGGGAATGAACCGGTCGACCTCCTCGATGACCCCCACCTTCCTCTCGAAGTCTCCATCCTCTCCCGCCTTGTCGGTGTACTTCACGTGAAGGAAGAAGAAGTCGTGCCCTTCCCACTCGGCGCCGAGCGCATCCGGAAGATCCTGAAGCTTGGCCGGGGCTTGAGGCATATCCATCCCGACCAACCTGGCGAGCCCTCTGTACATCGGGTATTGAGCGATACAGACCGGGCGCAGCTTGAAACGTTCGCTCAACGATGGAATGTTTGGATGCCTGTCGAACCCGCGCAGGAGGATCCCGTTCGCCTTCGGCTCGCCGGCCAGCACCTCGCCGGCCCTGGCAACGATCTCCCGGACGATGCTTGCCGTCCGTTCCGACGCTTCATCGTCGCCATGCGCATCAATTGGCGGAACGCCGGTCGCCTGCGGATCGGTGTCGCAAATCGCGGCTCCCAGTCCCTCCCCACGAAGGACCAGGAGGCCACGGTGCTCACTGACCGTTCTGATAAAGACCTTGACGTCCCCAAAAGCATCTCGGAGCTTTGCGTCCAGGATCCCTGTCAATCTCTGGTTTTCCTCGGTGCTGATCCTGCCGGCCCGCCGGTCAACGATTCGGCCGTCCCCGTCGAGCGTGCAGTAGTTAAAACGGGCTGCAACATCGACCGGTTCGAGAGGAAAATCGATTCCCAGGGCTGCAAGAACGCCCCGGCCGACCAGGAATCTGAGCGGATCGTATCCAAACAGCCCCAGATGGCCCGGTCCGGATCCCGGCGTGATCCCCGGCGCAACCGGATCGAAGTGCCCGCAGGCGCCCTCGGCCGCCAGGCGATCCAACACGGGAGACTGTGCCGCTTCGAGCGGTGTCAGACCGTTGGGACCGGGAAGGTCGCCCAACCCGTCAAAGATGAGAAACACGATTCGCGCATCGGTCTGAAGACTCAACTTCCGGTACGCATGTTCTTCAAGAGACCACGGCATCAGGCGACCTCCCCGGGCGCCAGCCAACCTCCGCGATCGTTCGCGGGACCGCCGCCCTCTCCACGATTGTACAGGTTATGAAGCTTCCGCTTTCAACAAGACGACCGTGATATTATCGTTTCCCCCGGCCCGGTTGGCTTCAATGATGAGGTTCCGGCTCGCGTCCTTCAAGGCGGGATTCTGGGCCAGCACCCGCCCGATCTCCTCGTCCCGGATCATGACGTTCAGACCATCCGAGCACAGCAGGTAGAGGTCGCCCGCGAGAATTGGAACCGTGTGGATTTCGACTTGCGGTTCGGACCCGCCGCCCAGGGCTTGTGTGACGACGTTCTTCAACGGGTGTTTCCGTGCAGCCTCTTCCGAAAGAAACCCTGCCGCAACCTGCTCATGGACCCAGGAATGATCCTCGGTCAGGAGCTCGAGCGCACCGTCGCGAAAACGGTACACGCGGCTATCTCCGACATGGGCGATGAACAGCTCATGAGTGGGCCGGGGATGAAATGCGACCACAACCGTCGTGCCCATGCCCTTGAGACTGGGATCGCGCCGGACCGCCTCCATGAGTCGTTCGTGGCCGGAGAGGATGGCAGTTCGCAGCCGGGAGACCGGCGACGCATCCTGCTCCTGCATCCCCGCGGATTCGTGGAGGCTTTCCACGATCCTCTCCGCTGCGAGCCGGGAGGCCACGTCGCCCGCCGCATGACCTCCCATCCCGTCGGCAACGAGGTACGCCCCGATCTCGTCGTCAATCAGGAAGAAATCTTCGTTGAGCCGGCGCTTCATCCCCACATCGGTCTGACCCCATGCTGTCAACGAAACCAAAGACGCGCCCATCCTCACATCCAATCTACGAGCCGCGGCGCTTGAGCCGTCCAAGCAGGCTGCCGTTATTCTCCTTACCGGGTTCCTCGGTCGAGGCGAGCACCTCGGCCGCGCGGCGATTCGAAGGATCTTGCGCCAGGACCTCTTCAGCCAGCCGCCTCGCACGCAATTTCATGCCGGAGGACAAGAAGTATGCCGCGGCTTGAGCCTTGAGTGCGATGTCGTTGGGCTCGAGCTGGACCGAACGATCGATGTGCCGCAAGCCCGTCCTCTGTTGTCCCGGGATTTTCAGGAGGGTTCGCCCGAGGAAGAAATGAGCCTTCGAGCTCGTCCCATCGAGGTAGACGGCTCGCTCGAGTGTTTCCCGGGCCGTCACGAGGTCGCCCTCCTTGAGAGCCTGGGCGCCCTTCACGGTGAGCTTCTTGGCCTCCTCGCTGGACTCTGGGATGCCGGTTGATTGGCTACTCCGATTCATGGAGAGGTCCCGGTCGTACGCATCGCGTGACGCCTGATGGCTCAAGACGTTAAACGCCTCGGTGATCTGTTGAAACCGCTTTTCGGCGTCCTGGCGTTGCGCGCCCGGGAAGCGATCGGGATGGTATTTTAACGTCAACAGCCGAAACGCCGCCCTGATGTCATCCAGAGTTGCGTCCTCGGGAACCCCCAAAACGTCATAATACGTTACGCCCTGGCTCATGTTTCAAAAACCGCCTCTTGCTCTTCGTATTTCACATCCGCACCTTCTTTTTACCACAAACGCCGGCGCGTAGCACTCTTTTATACTCACATTCATCGCCGTTGAGCGAGGAGTTGTAATGCTCGCTTACGAACCGCCGAGTCGATATTCCGGTTCATGCTCATCTTTTTCAAGTGCCGGATATTCAAACGCGGGAGAAGCCTGAGGGCGATCTGGATGGGCGTCTTGGGATTCTCCACCAGGGAATGGATAATCGGGTACCGCCGTATCCAGCGTGGATTTTGAGCGATCAGCCGGGTGACTTCCTCCGAAGCGCTTCGCAGCGACGCGAATCTCTCAACCTCGCCATCCGTGAGCTTGGGGCTCGCCAACACGGCACGGACAACGATGCGGTTGCGCGAGTTGACGAGGATGCTCCGTTCTTCCTGGCTTCCCTTCAGAGCACGAATGACCTTTTCATGGGTGGACATGCGCAACAATCGTGCAAACGCGCCCTCGCCCTTCTTTTCGGCGCGTTCAGCCAGCTCCTCGTCCGGTGTGGGGGGAAGCGGAAGGTCTTGGGTATTTGGAAGATGAGAGCCGAGTGCCCTGAGAGCTGTCAGCGCCTCTTCAATCGAAGGGCTGGGTTCGATCTCCGTGGCTTCGGGCGCCGCAGCCGCAGCCTTGACGATGAACTCGTCTTCGAACTCTTTCACCCGCCGCAGTACAACGTTGTTGATCTGTGGATTGGCCCTGAGATCTTCCAGCAATTCGAGACAGGACAGGAGCCGGACCTGGTTCGTAACGATGATGTCCTGAACGAGCGCCGAGCCGTGCCTGGCAAGAACTCTCAACGTTTCATCAGCGACGCCTGCGTGCTGCGCCACGGCCGCCCAAACTTCCTCTTCGTTCCGGATCCGGATGAGAATATCGAGCTCTATGGAGGCCTTGTGGGGGTCTTCGAGCCATTCAAGGATGAATGCCACCCCCTCCTGGACAACGGAAGCACGTGCAAGATCGGCGAGCTCCGGATCTGGATCGGCCGAGAGAATGAGCTGAAGACGAAAAACATCCTCGTGAGATATGGGCAGCAGCCCCTGCGCGGCAAAGAGCCGAACCTGCCTGGCAACCGTTCCGGCGAGAATGCCGTCAACGAGTTGCTCAACCGAACCGATCGCGCCGTTATTCATTCTGTGCCGTCGTACGGAGGACCTTCATCTCGCCGCGCCCGGAGATCTCGAGGTTGAGCACCTCCCCCGGATCGCCGAGATCCTCATACGTCTTCTTGCCAACAGAGAGGATGACACCCGCCGCGTTTCCCAAAGTGAGCGTGATCGGCGCCGGAGCATGAATGCGAACGTCTTGGCCTTCCAGGAGGAGCTGTTGCGCATATTTACCGTTCACATCCCGGTACCGGATCCAGCATTCTCTCCCCGGTTTCACGTGGAGTGAGAATGTGACGGCCCTTCCCTCTTCGCTCGGCTGGGGGGTGGCCTCGCGCACGGCCGCCGTGGCCCGTGGCACCGGCCGGGTTGCGGCTGACTGCGACCGTTGAACTTTTTCATTCGCCCGCGATACCTTCCCGAATGTCCGGGCGCTTCGCTGGTGCCAGATGGCGACTCCAGCGATCAGGATGACGACGCCGATCAGGCTAAGCGGGAGCCAGACCCACCATCTGAAGGTCCGGCGCGGTGCCTTTGGGACGACGAGGACGGTGGGATGCGTCCCGGAATCGGACAAGAACCGCTCCCATGCGGCATCGAACCAACCGGTCAGCCGCTCTTCGTCGAACCCGATGATCCGTGCATATTGCCGGACGAAATTCCTCGAGAAAACCCGTTCCGGCAAGTACTGAAACGCGCCATCTTCCAGGGCCTTGAGAACGCGAACCGACACCTTGGTCTCGGCGGAAATATCCTCCAGGAGCAGCCCGGCGCTCTCGCGCAACCGGCTCAGCTCCTTTCCAAAGGAGCTCGGATCCGCCGGGGCTTGGCTTGCTGGCTTCATCATCGTCGGATTCTACCACCGCTTTGCGTCTCTTCCCGCCGCCGTTGTACCAGTTGCCGCGCACCTCGCTTGACCTCGGGCGGAGCTTCAATGGCGGAAGAGATCTCTTCCAGGTCTTTCAATGATAGACGCACCAGTATGCTCAGAGAAACGGGAAGCGGAGTATTCGGATGAACCGCAACGGCGACCCTGACTTGCGTGTAGTTCCCCCACCGCCTGTGGCCGGAGATGTGGCCGAGAATACCGGGGGGAATGTGCTTTTTTCGCAGAAGAAACAGGACGTCATTTTCCGCCATTCGAGGATTGTCCAGCAAAGCTTCCAGCACCCGTTCATCCTCCTGATCGGTCAAAAGACGAATCAGAGGTCGATGGGCGCACCGGGCCAGAGCGACCAGCTCTCCAAGCGTCAACCCATGCACACGCCGGACAATGACCCTTTCGGCGTTTCGACGGATCAAGGGGGGCGTCCGTGGATTCTGGGCGACATGTACCAGGGAGAGCCACGGCAATGTTCCCAGCATGTGGAGCGCCGTGCCAAACTCCAGTCCTGGAAAACCAGCGATCCGTTCGCGTACAGCGTGAGCCTGGAGGTGCTGCTCGCTTTGAAGGATGCTCTCGACAATCGACAGCGAACAGTATGGATTCCTCAGAACTTCAAGCGCCTCGAGCTGGTCGAGCTCGCGTGTTCGGACAAGCTCCTCGAGCTCCTGGGTCCCCATCTCCCCGATCGGTTTCATATGCCGATGGTACCCCATCGCACGGCACGCCCTCGCCCTTCGTTCGGGGGGTCCAGATGTCAGAAAAGTTCGCCCGCATCTCTCACCGGGCTTCCTGCTGCGACCTCGGATATGCCTGCGCGCCGTTTCTCGCGGCGGCACCGCCGGCAACGTGTCCCGAGCCGGCTCCACCTTGTCCAAACCACGGCACTGACCGACGCCTCCGCGATCCCGCGACGAAAGTCCATGGACATGCGGGCTAGAGCTCAGGGTTGTCCGAAGGCGCCAGGATGCTTCTCAGGTGTTCCCTGATTTTGACGATTTCCAAGCCTGCAAGCTCACTGCCATCCCTGCGGTGCGCACGAAGGCTGTATTTCCTAAACGCCAATCTCGACAGCAGGCGCGCCAGCACGGTTCTCTCCCGTCGTTCGGGCCACCAGCGGGAACGGATGCGGCGCACATAGAAGGGCACAATTTCGGGAACCCATCCGGGGACGACGCCGAGCTCGGCCTCTTCTTCCAGCTCACGCCGAAGGATTCTTCTCTCCCCCCAATAAAGCAGGCCCAGGAGCACGCAGACGAGAACGATGACCGCGCCAAGCTCGACAGCCAGGCTGGAGCGCGCAGGAATGTCAAGCCACCTCGCCAACCTTGGAATACCCAGGGAAATCCCCGCGGCGATCGCAAACGCTCCAACCAGCCAGAGGAGCCGCACAACGAATGAAGAGCGCAGACGGCCGAAGCCCAGCATGGCGCCCGCCGCGCCAGAGACGAGCATGCTCCACAGCAGGCCAAGAAAGACCTCGCCACTGACATGGGCAAGTGACAGGTTCGCCATCCGGCTCACGTGAGCGAGCACGACCTGGACCAAGAGCCAGAGCGTCCCGAAGCCAGCCCCCATCACGGCGCCGTACACGAACAGGTCCACCGGGCCATCGGCCCCCCTGCCCAGCCGTACGATCGCGAGCAAGCCCACGATCTGTAGAATCACCGGGATAAGCCCGGTGACGTGATGGAGAGCAAACCAGCTCAACCCATGCACGCCCGTCAGCCCGGCGAGCCTCGGCATCAGGATGAAGATCACTTCGACCAGGCCGCCCCACGTGAATGCGACGCCGGCGTCGGCGAGCAGGCCCTCTTCGTACCGGTCAATCCACCACAGGACGACAAGCACCAGCCAGACCAGGGCCACGGCCTGGGCGAGGATAAGGGCGCTCATGGTAGTCATCGAGATGCTCATAGCGTCACGAGGTCCAAACGTTCGAGAGGGTGGTTGAGAAACCAGAGGCGCGCGGATGCCACGTCGCGGCGGATCTGGGTCACCAGGTCCATCGGCGACGAAAACACCTTCTCGTCACGGATCTTCTCAAAAAAGAAGATCCTGACTTTTTCCCGGTACACGTCCGCAGTGAAATCGAGCAGGTGGCTTTCGACCGTTGTCGAGTAGTTCTCATACACCGTGGGGCGTACCCCGATATTGGTCACGGACGGGAAGGTCCGGCCAAACGACGGGATGTACACAGCCGTGATGTAGACGCCGTGAGACGGGTACAGCTCATTTTCAATCGCAGTGTTGAGCGTCGGAAACCCGAGCTTTCTCCCGAGGCGTTCCCCCGTAAACACCCGTCCATCGATGAAGAGAGGACGACCAAGGAGCTTCCAGACCACGTCAATCCTTCCCCGGGCAACCTCCCTCCGGATCCGGGTCGATGACACGACCGCCCCGTCGAGAACAACCGGTGCAACGCCGTGAGCCGTGAACCCGAATTGCCGCCCCATCCGCTGCAGGAGCTCGACATCTCCACCTCGATCGGCGCCAAAGCGGAAGTTTTGCCCGATGTACACATGACTGACGGCGAGCCGATCCGCCAGGATGCGCTGAACGAAATCGGCTGCGTCCATCCGCGCCAATCGATGCGTGAACGGTGCGACGATGGCCACGTCGATTCCGTGCCTTTCGAGGAGCTGGAGCCGCTGGTCCATGGTCGTCATCAATCGCGGTGCATCCTTCGGCTGAAGGAGCTTCAACGGATGGGGATCAAACGTCAACGCGGCTGCGAGCGTCTCCTCCGCCCTGCTCGTTTCCTTCACCTGGCGGAGGATTTCCTGGTGCCCGATATGTACGCCGTCGAAGTTCCCGATGGTGAGGACGGCGCCCCGGGGAGGCTCCACACCCAGCAGCGGATCACGAACGATTTGCACGTGATCCTCCCCGGCCCGTCACGATCCGGAGCGGCCCGCCATCCCCACCCGGCTCTTCGATGACGGCGACGATCCGTCCGATCACGTCGTACGGATGGGCCTCCGTGATCTCAACCTCGACGAGCGACCCGGCGGGCGCAGACCCATCGTTGATGAGCAATCTACCATCGGTTTCCGGCGCCTGCCGGGCAAGACGCCCTTCGGTGAGAAGCTCCATCTCTTCGAGGGGCCCGCACACCAGCGCCTGGC
>JAADFN010000173.1 GCA_013152895.1 Acidobacteriota bacterium
CCTCGCTGGGGACTGCACGCCGTGCCCCGGCCTTCGGCCGGGCCGCCGGCTTGCAGCGATGTTGGGTCGCTCCGAATCATGTCCATCTTTGGTAGGGACGCTCGTCCCGCCTGCCCGGGTGGGGGATGCTCGGATCCGCCGCGAAACAATCCTCGCGATCCCGTGTCGCTTTGCAGGAACGTTGGGTCCGTTCTGCGCGGGCTGCGCCCGAGACGTTGGCTACCGCTGAGCGAGCCTTGCGTCGAGGTCCCTCACGAACATCGGGTTCGCCTTGACCCCGAGCGCCACCGCCCGGTCGAGATGTTGCTTGGCGCCCTGGAGATCCCCGCCGAGAAACAACGCTACCGCCAGGTTATAGTTGGCCAGGCCGTGCTTCGGGTTTCGGCGAAGACACTCCTTCAAGTCCTTGATGCCCTGCTGCCGTTGCCTGGTCCGAAGCTCGCAGAGCCCTTCCAGGTAGAAGACTTCCGCAGGAACCGGGTCCTTCGTGACTTTGGTCCACCGCCGCGTCGTCAGCTGCTTTTCGATGGCCGGAGCTTGGGTGCCGCCGGCAGCGAGACCTCTCGCACCCGACATGGCGTTGTTATGCAACCCCCAGTCCTTGATCCGGGCCTCCTGGAGCTTCTTCTGGAACTCGACGAATCTCTGCTGCGCTTCCCGGGCCACCGTGAGGGCTTGTGCAAACTGCTTCTGCTCGACCAGCGCCGCTGCAAGCCCGGTGTACGCCGTCGGAAGCACGGGCTCAATCGTGATCGCCTCGTGAAAGAGCTTCTCGGCGTGCGCCACCCGGCCCCTTGCCAGCGCCGACTGTCCCTTGTCCACCAGGTGCCGCGCCCTCCGCAAACTCGTCGCATTCAGCGCCAGCGCCGGACGCACACAACCCACGATCGTAAGACTGATGACACACAGACGTATGGCTTTTCTCATCGTCAGATCCTCCGTTGAGAGTATGCATGACACCGGCATGCATCACAATGTGGATGCAGTGACACCGCGGTCAACAACCACGGGTACACGGCATCGCGCTTTCCCAACGCCCGTGTCCCCCGTCATCTTCCCGGGGGGCCGACCATGGTAAAATTTGCACCGGCGTTATGCCCGGGAGGCCCTTGATGAGACGTTGTTCTTGTGTTTCTTCGCTATTGATCGCCATCGCGTTGGTGGTGCCGACGTTCGCCACAGCGGCTGCAAAGACTCCCGCAAGGCCACACCAGGCCCTCATCAACAAGCTGATCGCAGCGGCCACCGTACGCGCGGTCACGCGAGGCGGACCCGTCATCACGATGCAGCTTCGTGAAGAAGAAACAACGTCAGACGGCGTTGTACACAAGCGCTCTTTCAAAGCGTGGATCAATCCGGCTTCCATGCTCCAACGCCGGTTGCAACTCAACCCCTCGGTCATCATCGGTTTTGACGGACGCCGCGGCTGGGCCACGATCCGGGGCAAGGAGGACCGCCGGCCCCAGACACCGATGATGGCCGCCGGAACGCTCAACGACAAGCTCTTCGCGTATCTTCTCCCCTTCTCGCTCGAAGAGCCTGGCGTGGAGATCACCTCTGTTACGAAGACGAGGTGGCACAAGAAACCCGCGCTGAAGCTCCAGGTTGATCTGCCGCGCAACTTCTTCACATCCCCCATCATGAATACGGCCTGGACCGTCATCGTGGATGCGAAGACCCACCACGTCCTCATGGCGCAGTTTCTCCCGCCGAAAAAGTACCTTGCGATCGCTGCCGAAGGCATGCGGTACGAGTTTCTGAAGCACACGACCGTCGCCGGGCTTCGAGTGCCAACCTACGTCGTCATCGTCGCCCTCCAGGGCGCCCAAGGCACGGAAGGTGGACACACGGCCGTCGACCGCATCACGGTCACGACCCAGCCGTACGATCCCTCCCTCTTCCTGAGCCCGAAGGAGCTCGAGCGCATCAACGAGGGGTAGCTCCACCTACTGCAGGGTGGGAGAGGCAGCGCCTCGCAACGGGCGGACAGACGCACGATCCGGGCTACGCGAGAATCTCGAACTGCTCGATATGGAACGCGGGGTTTTCCCGAACGGTCACCTGGAGGGAATGCTGGCTCTCCAGCTCACGGAGGAGCTCCCGGTACGGTCCCTGAAGGTACTGGTAGACCTCCGGGTGTAGGACCACGAAGATCTCCCTGGATTCTTCCTCCTCGGCGGTTTGCAGGATCGCTCGCCGGATCTCCAGGCACAACGTGGGGAGCGCCTTGATCCGTCCGGTCCCGTGACAGTAGGGGCAGGGCCGGCTCAGGGTCCGGTCGAGGCTCGGCCGCGTGCGCTTGCGGGTCAGCTGGACGAGCCCGATCTCGCTCATCGGGAGCAGCGTCGACCGGGCCGGGTCCTGCTCGAGCTCCCGTGCCAGGGCGTCATACACCGCTTCACGGTTTTCCCGCCGCTCCATGTCGATGAAATCGACGACGATAATGCCCCCGAGGTCCCGCAGCCGGAGCTGCCGCCCGATTTCGTGGGCCGCCTCGAGATTGATGCGCAAGACGGTGTCCTCCAGGGAGGAACGTCCGATGAACTTGCCGGTGTTGACATCGATGGCCACGAGCGCTTCGGTCTGGTTGAGCACCAGGTACCCCCCCGAACGGAGCCAGACCTTGGGACGCAACGCCTTTTGAAGCTCCCTGTCGATTCCAAACGCCGACATCAGGTCTCCGGACTGGCGAAAGAGTGTGACCCGCGGGATCAACGCCGGGTCGTTGGAATCGAGGAACTCCAGCACTTCCTGGTACGTCTCGACGTCATCCACCCAGCATCTGCCCACCGCTTCGGTGAAAAGATCCCGGACGGTCCGCAGGATCGGACTCAGCTCCGCGTGGATCAACGTGGGAGCATGGGCCTTTTCTGCGGCGGCGTGGATCTGCTCCCAGCGTGCCATCAGCTCCACGCGGTCCGCCTCGAGCTCCGCTTCCCCCTGGCCCTCGCCAGCGGTCCGCACGATCCATCCCCCGGGACCGCGAAACGATTCGACGATTGCTCTCAGGCGCTGGCGTTCCGCGTCGTCCTTGATCCGGCGGGAGACGCCGTGATGGGAAATCGTCGGAAGGTAAACCAGGAATCTGCCCGGCAGCGTGACGTGGCTCGTCAGCCGCGTCCCCTTGGATCCAAGGCCATCCTTGATGACCTGGACGACGATTTCCTGGCCTTCACGAAGAAGATCCTCGATCGCCAGATCCGACGGCCGGCTCTCAACAGGTTGATCGTCGACGTCGAGGAAAAGCTCGTTGAAATCGTCGGCAACGGCCCCGGCCTCGCGAACGTACAAGAATCCGTCGCGTCCCAGGCCGATGTCGACGAAGGCCGCCTCCATCCCGGGCAGAACCCGGCTCACCTTTCCCTTGTACAGGTTCCCAACCACCGAGGCGGCGCGGTGCCGTTCCGCGCGGTAACTCACCAGCCGGCCGTTCTCCCTGAGAGCAACCCTGGTTTCGAACGGATTCACCGACAGATACAAGAAGGTCTCACTCATACGTTGACAAACCGGTCCCTCCACACGGCGCTCACGACGCCAAGCGCAGCGCAGGTTGTGACAAGAGAGCTGCCCCCGTAGCTAAACAACGGCAACGTGATCCCCGTCGTGGGCAACCATCCCACGACCATTGACAGGTTCACGAGAATCTGGAACGCCAGCCAGGCGCCGATAAGAGTGGAGATGACGAGGCCGAAGCGATCCTTGGCCACCAGGGCGGTCCTGGAGATACGCCACAGGAGCAGGGCGTAGGCGGCCAGCAGCAACGACCCCCCCGCGAAACCGGTCGCCTCGGCCCAGGCGGCAAAGATGAAGTCCGTGTGCTGCGCGGGAAGAAAGCGAAGAACCGATTGGCTCCCCCGGCCAAGCCCCTGCCCCATCACCATCCCCGAGCCGATGGCGATCTTCGACTGGCGGACCTGGTACCCCGCCCCGAAGGGATCCCTGGCGGGCTCGAGAACGGTCAGGATCCTGTCCTTCTGGTACGGCTTCAGCCCCCAGGTCCACGTGGCGCCTGCGAGCAAGATCCCCGCCACACCGATGGCGACCCACGCGCGTGCCGGAAGACCGCCGATCCACAGCGCGGCGAGCGCGATCGGCAGGTATGTCAGTGCAACGCCGAGATCCGGTTCCAACAGGATCAGTCCCACCGGAAGTCCGATCAGGAACACCAGGACCGCCACGCTCCCGGCCGTAAACCGCATGTCCTTCCGCCCGGCGTACCAGGCGGCGATCATCAACGCCGTCGCCAGCCGGGCGATCTCGCTGGGTTGAAACGACACGGGGCCGAGGACGAACCAGCCACGGGTCCCGCTCCGCACGTTCCCGACGATCAAGACTGCAACCAGGAGGGCCAGGGCGGCCCCATACGCTATGGGGGCCAGGCGGTACAGGACGACACTCGAAAACCGCGAAACGAGCCAAAGGACAACAATGCCGAGGACGCCCCAGAGCAACTGGCGACCGAGCAGATGCGAGCCCATCACCCGGCCCAGCGAAGCCAGCATCGCGGCGGAGCCTCCCAGGATGGCAAAAACGGCCAGCAGGAGCCACGGGTCGATTCGGTTCTCCACGAAGCCAAGTGTACCCCGAACGGTGCCTGTTGCATCGGCCCCATCTCTCGCCGGCCCGCGGACGGGCGCCGGATGGTCAGGGACTCCGGGCCGCCCCAACGCTGCGTGGAGCCGTGTTCCCGGCTGCAGGCGCAGCTTCGACCGGGGACGGCCCCTCACCGAGCGCGGCCCGGATAACGGCGGCGACGACGGGGGCGGCCGCCGAAGCGCCCTCGCCCCCGTGCTCGACGACCACGCCAACGACGATCCGGGGATGACCGAGCGGCGCCCAACCCACGAAAAGTGCGTGGTGACGGAGCTTCCACGGGATGTCCTTGCCCCGGCTGCCCTCCTTGAGGTGAGCCACCTGGGCGGTTCCAGTCTTCCCCGCCATTGGAAGATCCTTGAAGCGCCGCGCGGTGCCCTCGGATCCGTGGACGACGGCCGTGAGCCCCCTGCGGATGATATCGAGGTCCTCCGGGGGAATCCCAAGGGGCGTGCTCCGGTCCGGCCCGGATCCTTCAACGAGATGAGGAACGACCAGACGCCCGCCGTTGGCCAACGCCGCGTACGCGCGGGTCAGCTGAAGAGGAGTCACAAGAATCGGACCCTGGCCGATCGCGACGGACACGGTCGTACCCGGGTACCACCGGTGATGCCGGACGCGTTCGACCCAGGCCGGTGTCCCAACCAGCCCCGGCTGTTCTCCGGGCAATCTACTTCCTGTCGCTCGTCCGAATCCGAATCTCCCGAGCCAGGCGGCCATGCGATCGATTCCGAGGTTGACGCCAAGATGGTAGTAGTAGATGTCACACGAAACCTCGAGGGATCGCACCATGGAGACCACGCCGTGACCGGATCGCCTCCAGCAGTGGAAGGTATGTCCGAACAGGACGGTCGAACCCGAACAGTGGATCGTCCATCCTGGCGTTGCCACCCCTTCGTCCAGGGCCTCCAGGGCATAGAACGGTTTGATCGTCGACCCAGGCGGATACACCCCTTGAATAGCCCTGTCCTGAAGGGGATGAGACGGATCTTCACTCAGGGTCTTCCACTGCGACGAGGTGAGGTGACCCGTGAACACGTTTGGATCAAACGCGGGAGAGGAGTACAGAACACGAATGGCGCCGGTGCGGGGATCCAGGGCGACAACGGCCCCCTGGCGCGATCCCAGGGCTTTGGCGGCCACGTTTTGCAACCGCATGTCCAGGGTCAGCGTGAGGTCGCGTCCCGCGATGGGCGGTTTTTCAGAGACAACACCGAGCTGCTGGCCAATCGCGGAAACCACGATCTTGCGCTCCCCGGAAACGCCGGCCAGCGTTCCATTCTGGAGCTGCTCAACGCCGCTTGCCCCGACCAGGGCATTTGGATCCAGCCCAGGATGGGACGCCAGCTCAGACCGCGAGATCCGCCTGAGGTAGCCAACGGCATGGGCCGCCAGCTTACCGAAGGGGTAGTGGCGACGAGCTCCAACGAGAATGGCCAGCTCCGGGTGGTCGCTCTGATGGCTCCGGATCTTGAGGACCTGCGACCAGCTCAAGTCATCGGCGATAATTCGTGGCGCCATCGACCGGCCGATCCGGCTACGGAAGAGCCGTTCCAGGTCTGCCGCCGAGCCGAAGCCGGCGCGCGCCAGGAAAAGGCACGTTCGACCGGGCTCTTGCATCTCGTCGGGGAAAACCAGCAACTGAAACGAGGGCCTGTTCTCTGCAAGAATCGCCCCGTTCCGGTCGTAAACTCTCCCCCGGCGTGCCTCGAGCGGGACGGTCCGGAGGCGGTTGTTCTCCGCCATCTTCCTCCACGAAGATCCATGGAGAACCCCCATCGAGAAGAGGCGGAGAAGAATGATCACAAGAGCCGCAAAGACGCCGAGAAAGAGCAGTCCAGCCCTCCGACGATAGGGCGTCATGTCTTCCCTCAGGCGCATGTCAACGGAGCCTCCGGGTCCGCAGCCGGCGCCACCACCGGCCCAGGTCGGCCGAGAGGATCCACCCGACGACGAGGCACCATCCACCCGTCAGCAGGACGCTCCTGAAAAATGGGACAACCACCAGCCGGCCGGCCAGGCCGAGGGGGAGCAAGGCGACGTGGCGAACGAGGAGAATGACCGCCGTCGCAGCCCCCCCCGCACCGGCCCAGGCCAGCGGTGAACGATCGGCAACGTGCACGGCGAGCCACGAAATCACGAGGACGGCGGCGCTGAACGCGATTCCGCCGGGGCCGATGACCGGCTCGAAGAGCACATCCCACACCAGGCCGAGCGCGATGGCCAGGAAAACGGGGTTCTGCCGCCTCGGGCGCATGACCAGCCACACGATCCACACGACCGGCAACAGGACCGAGCCGGCCCATGCCGGAGCCCCGGGGACAACGAGGACCGCCTGGGCGCCGAACGTCGCCAGGAACAGCAAGACCAGGATCATGGCGTCCCCGTCCCCTGCCTGGGTCCAGGCCAGTCCTTCAGCACGATGCAGACGTGTATCCGGCCGAGATCGACGATCGGCGCTGCCCGGACCTCGAGGAACGGCCCGCTCCCTTCGCGAACCTTGGTCACCCGGGCGACGGGGATCCCCGGAGGATAGATCCCATCTGCGCCGCTCGTGACGAGCAGCATCGCCTTCAGAACATGGGCGCGCCTCGGAATGTACTCGATCCGCAGGTCAGAGCCGCCGGTCCCGGCGGCGAGAGCCTGGATCCCCGAATCCTCGATCTCGACGGCGATAGCAGCGGTGGCCCTGGTCAGGAGCTCCACCCAGCTCGACCGTGGTCCGCTCCACAGCACCCGGCCGGCCACGCCCGATTCCGCCAGCACGGGCGCATCCTTTCGAATCCCCGCGAGCCATCCAGCGCCGATCTTCATCAGGCCGGTGTCGAGGTTCCTGACGAGGCAGACCGCCACCTGTCCGCGGGCGACAAGACCGGGATAGGCAACCTGGAGATGGTTCGCCTCGCGCTGGAGCTTGAGACTGTTCGTGAGAAGGAGGTTCTGAGCGCGCTCGGCATCCAGCTCTCCGCGCAGGCGGGCATTCTCGCCAACCAATCGCCAGGTATTTCCCAAACCCCACGACAGATCGCTCGCCCCGTGGGCGACGGAGCGTCCGGCCGTCACGATGGGCGAGGCGATCACGTGAAGCCACGAGCCCAACACGGTGCCCTCTTTGAGGCGAGCCTGACCCGCAGCGATGATCTCCAGAAGCATCCAGACCAGGAAAATCCGGAGTCTCCGGAAACGAGAGCTCGAGGTACCCTCTGCCATGACCTCCACACCTTAGCGCGTACGACGCAGGCTCGCCCGGATGCGCCGTACGGCCGTGAGGCCGGCGGCACGCTCAGTCGATCGCAATCTTCCGCAGCAGATGAATGTTGGTGAGCATCATCCCGGTTCCGCGTACGACGGCCGATCCCGGGTCTTCCGCATGCGCCACCGGCAACCCTGTTTCTTCCCTGATTCTCTTGTCGAGGTTTTTCAGAAGCGACCCGCCGCCGGCCAGGATGATCCCCTTGTCGATGATATCCGCCGACAGCTCTGGAGGGGTCCGCTCCAGAGCGTTGCGGACGGTATCCACGATCGTTGAGATCGTCTCCGCCAACGCCTCGCGGATCTCCTCGTCGGTAACCGTCAGGTTCTTCGGAACGCCCTCGACGAGGTCGCGTCCCTTGATGTCCATGCTCAGCGGCTCGTCCAGGGGATAGGCCGAGCCGATCTCGATCTTGATCTGTTCCGCGGTCCGTTCGCCGATCAACAGGTTGTACTTCTTCTTGATGTACTGGATGACCGCTTCATCCATCTCGTTGCCGGCGATCCGCACCGAGCGGGAGTACACGACGCCCGCCAGGGAGATCACCGCGACATCGGTGGTCCCCCCCCCGATATCGACGATCATGTTCCCCGAGGGCTCCGTGATGGGAAGGCCGGCCCCGATGGCTGCCGCCATCGCCTGATCGATCAGGTAGACCTCGCTGGCGCCGGCCTTCAACGCCGTGTCCTTGACGGCGCGTTTCTCCACCTGGGTAATCTCCGAGGGAACCGAGATGATGATCCTCGGCCGTACCAAGAACGACCGGCCGTGGGCTTTCTTGATAAAAAAATCGAGCATCCGCTCGGTTACCTCGAAGTCGGCGATGACTCCATCTTTCATCGGCCGGATGGCCTCGATGTTCCCCGGGGTCTTCCCGAGCATTTCCTTGGCCTTGCTCCCAACCGCCTCGACCCGGTTCGTGACCCGGTTGCGCGCCACCATCGACGGTTCGGCCACGACGATCCCCCGGCCACGAATGAAGACTAACGTCGTGGCCGTTCCAAGATCAATCGCCAGGTCAGAGGAAAGCAGTCCCAAAAGACTGGTCAAACGCATCAATAAACCTCCACGAACACCCGTTGCCGGCGCTGCGTCTGGTTCCCGGCCGGATCGACGGCCGTGACGACAAGCTCGTTCCAACCGGCCTTCCGAACCTCGACCGCCTTTTGAAAATGGCCATCGGCGTCCACATCGACCGATTCCCCGTTAATCGTGACCGTCGCGCCGACGTCGGTCCTACCCTCGATAATGAAGAGTTGCCCCATCTGGCGGGCCGGCTCGACCTCGAGCATCGGGGGTTTCCGGTCGCCGATCGGCAGCAACGCTCCCGCCGATGTCACCTGGAACCTCATCACCTGGCTCCACTCCGAACGCGTTCCAAGGGAATCGAGGGACGCCACCCGCCAGAAATAGGTCCCCGGTGCAATGGCCTTGAGCTTGGCCCAGTTCTTGTGCCCGGTGACGGCGTTGACGTCCAGCATATTCTGAACGAACCGCCTGGAGCGGCTCACCTGCAGCCGGGAATGGACGGCGCCGGCGGGAAGACGCCACCTCAAGATGATGATCGGCGACGACTTCAGATCGAACACGTCGTTATTCAGCGGAACCAGCGGCTCGGGCGCCCGGGGGATCGGGGCCGCCGGCGAGAGCTCGCCGTCAGCCAGGGCAACGACCCGTTGTTGCGAGTGCAGCATGACCGTGGCGCCCTCAGCACTCCGGACCTGGGCGTTTCCTGCAAATGCCGCGACGCGGGTTGTGCGGTCTCCCTGCGTGACATCGAGGGCGACTCGGCTTTCCCTGTCGATATTCGTTCGCGCCGTCTCGGTCGTCACCGTGGACTTCTCGGACGAGGTGAAAACGTTGATCCTGCCGACCACCATCTTGACGGTTGCCGGGCTCGATGCCCGGCGCTGCCTGTGAACTTCGAGAAGGGTCTCCGGTGAGATCCTGTAAAGCGTCCCATCCGAGAACAGGATCTCCGCCGAGCCATCCTGGCCCGTGCGAATGAAGTCCCCGTCAAACAGCGGCATCCTCTCGTGGGCGGCGATCCAGTCCGATCTACCCGCTCGTTGTATCGAGACGTTCCCCTCCAAGCTGAACACCTGTCCCACGCCGGTCACCTGGGTCTCGCCCGCTCCGAGCACGGCCTCGAATCGTTCCCGCGCATCGTTGGCCAGCTCCCGGGCCCGGCCCCACCTCTCCGCGTCGTAGGCGTTCTGTGACTGCTTGAGCTGCTGACGGGCCAGTTGAATCTCCTTGTCCCATGTACCTGCAATCGTCTTCCCGGAGAGGGCGGACGAGGCGCGCTGGGCCTGCTCGATGGCCCTGCGCGCGAGCACCTCCGGTGGAAGATGCAGGCGGCTGTATGCAAAAAACAACAACGCCGCTGCAACCAATCCGGTGGCCATCAACGCCAGCACACGCTTCAGCGTTATGACACGAACCACAACCCAGTCGATTTCGAAGCCACGAGCCATTGTGTTGCCGTCTCCGATCGCAAGGTAACACGTTCCTTGAACGATGGGCAAGCGCTCCCGGAGCGCACCGAAGAGTGCTGCACCGGTGACGACCATCGCAGGCAGCCGGGCCGAGAAACCGAATCATCAAGGTGTGAAGTCCGCAAGGACCCGGGAGAGGTACGGTTGCGGGAGATCCCGGTGTGCAGACTGGGTCCTGCGTACCCGGTCCTGAGCGCCGTCATCCCCCAACAGTGGTGCCACGGCTACGAGCTTACGAAGAGGATGCAGCCTCAGCAAGACACGCGATGACAGTAACATATGCAAGGCTCTCGCTTGACCGGCATTCGTGTTCGTCGCGAGGCCGTGGCAGCGCCCGGGAGGCCCGGCCTTTGGCCGGCCCGCGGTCTTGATCCCGAGCCGTTCTGCACGCGAGCGTGTAGCCCGTCTCGCGCTCAATCCCGCCGGGGCTGGCGCCCCGCCCCGGGCTTGTCGCTTCGTTGGGGCGGCGTTGTTGCGCGGCTGGCGTTGCTCGGATAAACTTCGCTGTCCGAGAGCTCGCCGTCAAGGAGGGTGTGCATGGCGTTCAAATATTTGCGGGATAATCTCAAGCATCTGAAGTGGGTGCTCTGGTTCGTCGTCTTCGTGTTCGTGATGCTCGTCTTTGTCGACTGGGGCACGGGGCGGCGCCAGAAAAGCACGGCCGGCGCTGCCGTCCGCGTTGGGAATCACAAGATCAGTGAGAGGGAATTCCTCAGGAACGTCCGCGATACGGAGCGGCGTTTCGAGCGGATGTATGGAAAACAGTGGCCTCAGATTCAGAAGCGTATCAACGTGGCCCAGCAGGCCGCCCAGCAGCTGATTCAGCGGCAGCTCCTGCTCGACGAGGCACGCCGTGCCGGATTGACGGTTTCCACCAAGGAGCTCCGTCAGAAGATCCTCTCGTTCCCGATCTTCAGGCGTAAGGATGGTTCCTTCGTCGGTGAGAAGCTCTACGCGCGGATCCTCCGCGCCAACGAGTCCACGCCGGACATGTTCGAGGCCAACCTGAAGGACGACATTCTCCTGCAGAAGCTCCAGGATCTCGTGATGCAGGGCGTGTATGTCAGCGACAAGGAGGTTGTCGACGAGCTCCGGAGAACGAAGGAAACGGCCGATTTCGATCTGATCGACGTCGGCATCGACCCGTACCTCAAGACGGAATCGGCCTCCGACGCCGAGGTCAAGGCCTACTACGACAGCCACAAGAATGACTTCAAGCATCCCGAGCAGCGAGTGATCCGGTATCTCGTCGTCGATACCAACCAGCTCCGCAGGCTGATGCCGGTCAGCGAGCAACAGATCAAGAAGTACTACGACGAGCACAAGGCCGATTTCCGCCAGCCCGAACAGGCCCACGCGGCGCACATCCTCATCCAGGTCCCCCCGGGCGCCAGCCCAGAGGCGGTGGCCAGGGCAAAGGCCAAGGCCGACGGGATCGCGAAGATCGCTCGCTCCGGCGCAGATTTCGCCATGCTCGCACGCAAGTTCTCCCAGGATCCCGGCTCGAAGAGCAAGGGCGGCGATCTCGGGTGGTTCGGCCGCAAACGGATGGTCAAGGTTTTCGCGGATGCCGTCTTCAGCCACAAGCCGGGCGACATCGTCGGACCGATCAAGAGCCAGTTCGGATACCACATCATCAAGGTGGAGGGGTTCAAGCCCGCCCGGCAGAAGACTCTTGACGAAGTCAAAGACCAGATCAAGTTCCAGCTGCTTGAAAGCAGCGCGGCCGCCGAGGCGGAAACGCGCGCGACGGCGCTGGCGCGCAAGATCCGTGAACAGAAGCCAACCACGGACGCAGCCTGGCAGAAAATCGCCGACGCCGACCCGGTCGTCAATCTTGACGTGACGCCACCGTTCACCAAAGGCCAGGTAATCCCCGGTATCGGCCGCAACCCCGAGCTTGTCAAAACCATCTTTGCCGCCAAGGTCGACGACATCGGGGGCAGCGTTCCCATCGCCCGTGGCTGGATCGTCTGGCAGCTCAAGAAGATCATTCCTCCCGGCGTACCCCCTCTCAAGAGCATTCAAAGCCAGGTTGCCGCCGCGGTCGTCCGGCAGAAAGCCGAGAAGGACGCACAGAACCAGGCGGCGGCCATCGGCGCCGCATGGCGGGGCGGCGCCGATCCAGCCGCGCTCGCCAAGAAGGCGGGAAGCCGGGTCATCCCCGTGCGCCAGCACCGGTGGGGCGTTGCCATCCCCGGCATCGGCGTCTCGGACACGCTCGATCACGCCGTGTTCGCCGCCAACGCGGGTCAGGTCATCGCCCCGGTCGATCTCGGCACGCACGGCGCCGCAGCCGTCAAGGTGCTGACGGTGAAGCGTCTCACTCCGGAAGAGATCGCCGCGAGCAAGGCCAAGGTCCGCCAACGGCTCCAGGCCGAACGCGCCAACGCGTTGCTTGGCGCCATACTGGAGGAACGCCAGAAGAACACGGTCATCGCGGTGGACAACGCGGTCATCCAGAGGTTCGCGCCCAAGGGAAACAAAGGGTAGACAGCCATGATCGGACGGCTCGAGGGTCAGCTCTACCAGCTCCGGCCGGGAGAGGTGATCCTCGAAGCCGGAGGCGTCGGGTACCACGTGTTGACCACGCTGCGAGCCTTCGAGGATCTCTGCGGCCATGAGCGTGCCACGCTCTGGATTCATACCCTCGTGCGCCCGGACGCCATCACGCTTTACGGTTTTCTCGAGCCCGGGGAGCTTGCGGCCTTCCAGCGCCTGATCACCATCGCCGGCGTGGGTCCGCGAACCGCGCTCGCCGTGCTCTCGGGCCTGACGCCGGCCCAGCTCGCCGAAGTCGTGACCTCGGGCGATTCGGCCAGGTTGCAGCGAGTCCCCGGCGTTGGGCGAAAAACCGCCGATCGCATCGTACTCGAGCTCGAGGGCAAGCTGGAGGTCTCCACGAGCGAAGAGGTGTCCGATCCGCGCGGCGATGCCGTTTCCGCCCTCGTCAACCTCGGCTACAACGCCCGTGATGCCGGCCGCGCGGTCGATCGGGCGGCCCGGGAAGGCGAGCTCGAGCTTGGCGAGCTCCTCAAGAACGCCCTGAGGGTGTTGAGCTCATGATGACGAACGAGATCCTGACCCCGATGGCCCAGCCGGACGATGGTGCGTTCGAAGAGACGCTCCGGCCTCACCATCTTGCCGAGTTCGTCGGGCAGCCGCGGTTGACGGCGAATCTCGAGATCTTCGTCTCGGCGGCGTGCTCGCGCGGCGAGCCCCTGGACCACGTCCTGTTCGCCGGACCGCCCGGGCTCGGCAAGACGACGCTGGCCCAGATCATCGCCAACGAGATGGACGCCGAGATCCACACGACCTCCGGACCGGTCCTCGAGCGCGCCGGGGACCTCGCCGCCATCTTGACCAACCTCCAGGGCGGCGACGTCCTGTTCATCGATGAGATTCACCGGCTCAGCCCCGCGGTGGAAGAGATCCTCTACCCCGCTATGGAAGATTTCGAGCTCGACTTGATCATTGGCCAGGGACCCGCAGCGCGAAGCGTGCGGCTCAACTTGCCAAGGTTCACGCTCGTTGCGGCGACGACCCGGATGGGACTGATCACGGCCCCGCTGCGGGATCGGTTCGGCATCGTGCACAGGCTGGGCTTCTACGCCGCTTCCGACCTGTCTACCATCGTTCACCGTTCGGCCCGGATCCTCGGCATCACCGTGACTGACGAGGCGGCCGAGGAGATCGCACGCCGTTCGCGGGGTACTCCGCGGATCGCCAACCGGCTGCTTCGGCGGGTTCGCGACTTCGCCCACCACCTGGGGAGCGAGGACGTCACGCTGGACGCCGCCCGGTGGGGCCTGGAACAGATGGAGGTCGACGCCTTTGGCCTCGACAGCCTCGACCGAACCCTGCTGCTGACGATCATCGAAGCGTATGGTGGCGGGCCGGTCGGCCTCAAGGCACTTGCGGCCTCCCTGGGCGAAGACAGGGGAACCCTCGAGGACATCAACGAGCCATACCTTCTCCAAATCGGTTTCCTGCAACGAACCCCGCGCGGACGCGTCGCCACGCCTCGCGCCTACCGCCATCTGGGTATCGAACCCGGCGGCACACCGGGTCCGCTGTTCGAGGAGACGCCGTGAGCGAACGTGTCCCAGTCATCTACAACCCCATCGCAGGCCGTGGCCGGCTGCTGCGTGAGCGCGGCGCCCTCGACGATGCCGCCTCAAAGCTCGGTATCGAGCTCGACTGGCGGCCCACTGAAAGCCGTGGCCACGCCACCGAGCTCGCACGCGAGGCGGCGAAGCATGGTCACGAGCTGGTATTCGCATTCGGGGGCGACGGAACCTATAACGAGGTGGCTCGCGGCCTCCTGGGATCGTCGACCTCGGTCGGCTTCCTTCCCGGGGGGACCACATCCGTCCTGACGTACGAGCTCAGCATCCCCCGGTCGGCGGTCCGGGCACTGCACGTGCTGGCGGCCGGTGCCGACCGCCCCATGACCATCGGCCGCACAGATCGCGGAGACATCTTTCTGCTCATGCTCTCGGCCGGACCGGATGCCATCATCCTCGAGCATCTCCCCCCTTGGCTCAAGCTTTACGGCGGCAAAACCGGTGTCACGTTCCAGGCGGTGTACGAGTTCATCCGGGCCGACTTGCCTCGCGTCCGTGTCACCGCCGGCGACTGGCATGAGGAGGGTGGATGGATCATCGTCGGCAACGCCAAGTGTTACGGCGGCCCCTTCAAGGCGACGCCGGACGCGGATCCGTTCGCCCCCGGGTTCGAGCTCGTCGTCCAACAACAGGTCGGGCGCCTCGCAGCAGTCCCCTTCTTCTTCTCGATCCCATCTCAGCGGCACCTCAAGCGCCGTGACGTCGTCCGGCGCAGTGTCGACCGCCTCAGGATCGAGCCGGTTCCCGGTCACGACCGCGTTCCCTACCAGATCGACGGAGACCCGGTCGGCGTCCTCCCCATCGAGGTCTGGTCCGAGCCAGCCGCCGTCAGCATCCGCGTGCCCAAGACGTAACGCTCCAGGCTCCCGTCCTCCCGAGGTCCCTGCGCCGCAGAAGCAACTCGATCGCCATGCAGACCACGTGCCCCACGGCCAGGCGATCCCAACACAATGGAAATCGCTTTGCGATTCCCACAGCCGCGTGGAAGATGTCTCCCGTCTTCCTTACCTCCCAAGCCTCGACGACAAAGCATCATAGTGTCCACGATAACGGGGTAGGTCCACATCCATCTCACCCAAGTGCTAACCTGCCCACCAAAGCGGGGTAACTCCAATGATCGAGATGCGGCTTCTCTTGAAGAATCTCCGGCCATGTTTTGTTCTCTAGACGGCTCGCATGACCTGCGTTGTAATACATCACAGCCTCGCCAGACGATCGATATCCTTATTGGTGTACGTGAAGCCTTTGATGTGCGCCGCCTTTTCGTTACACGTCAGCGGCCTCGCGCCTGGTACCAACACGACTCTTTATCGTCCGGCGATGGCTTTTTCTATTTATCGCATACCTCATGGCCCGGTGTGATCGCTGTAAAGAAACCTTCATCATAATCGTCGAACGAGATGGTGGGTTGTTCCCAGTTACGATCCGGGGTTGCTCGCACCGAAGCAACCAGGGAATCGTCTTCCTCAAACTTCCTTGATTTCGGCGAGAATCGCAGCACTTGGTAGACGTTCTTGGACTGCTCCTTCACACACCCGAACCCGGTCTTCAGGTTGACGTGATAGTAAGGATACCGGTCCTTCGCCACAACCACGTCCTGGTTCCCGTCGCCATCCACATCCGCCAGGAAGAGGCCCGCATTATCGCGAAACTTCGGAAACGCGTCGCCGGCGATGGCGTATACGCGCGAAAGCACCGCCTTGCCATCCGGCCCCACCGTCCACAACGCAAGCTTCACACAACCATACGCCGGAGCGTGCATTCCCTCACTCACGAAGTTTATGATCAAACCAACCGCCACGGTATCCTTGTTCACTCTGAACCAAAACTTCACGGGAACCGTATTCCCGCCCTTGGTACAATCGTAGGGTCCGCAGTCAGAGACGATTCGCGAAGAGCCGCCGGCCACGCGAGTCGAAGCTGATCCGTCGCCACACGTGTTTCTGATCACCAGCGAGCTGAGGAGGCGACCACGCGAGTCAAAGACATCGCCCTGAACGTCAACACTTAGAGACGAAGCGGGAACCTCCAAACCACTTTCAACAAACTTCACATACCGTTCTCCTTCCTTGTTTGTGAACGAAACGAAAGCGGGAACCTCCAAACCGCTTTCAACAAGCTTAACCCCCCTCCACGCCGAGAGCAGGTCGTCAATCCAGGTATAACGATCATCATAATATCGCCCAGGATCAATGTTCGCTCGGCGCAGCGCTTCGATCTGCTTCTGTGCCCTCCGGATCCTCTCCTCCATGTACTTGTCGACGGAGTCCGCTGTACCCCCCTCCTTTGCGATCATCGCTGTCAGCTCGCGCTTCGCCTTCTTGAGATCCCGGAACCTTACACTGCCGCCTCCCGGGCCTTGTACCTGGGCCTTCGGCACCGCGCGAATGACCAGGTGAGATTTCCCCGCCTGCACAAACGATGCAATGCAGATCATCCCAACCACAACCATCACGACCTTCACCGAGTCAATGTTCCTCATCTTCCACCTCCTCAAGGCTTGATCGCCAACGGAATGCTGTCCTTCCGTTTCACTTCCCACTTCGTTTTTGCT
>JAADFN010000174.1 GCA_013152895.1 Acidobacteriota bacterium
TGTCCAGCCGGTCATACCGGAGTGTCAGGGCCACAATGGGGTTCCCATCACCGGCAAAGACCGCGCCGTCCAGGTAGGTCCGCGGCAGGTGGGGCACGAGCACGAAGCGGACTCCCAGCTCGCGCAGGATCCCTGGGACCTCCCGGACCCGCCCGGTGTCCGTGGACAGGGAAAGCAGGTGAGCGATCCCCCTCTCCAGCCGGGCACGGTTGAAGGCCTCCACGTCCTGCGCCGCAGCGAGCTGCTCCACCCGGCGCATCCAGGCGCGTACGGCGCGTGCGTCGGGCTCCTTCGCCGGTGTCCTGCGGGCGGCGAGCGCGAGATCTGGAACCTCGTCGAGCGAGGCGGCACCGAAGAAGGCCATGACGAACCGTTCCAGCTCGTCCACATCGGTCATGTCGGTGGCCCCGGGGATCCACCCGCGCTTGAGCAGCTCCTTCACCGGCACCAGCGAGTAGATCCGGCTCCGGCGCTCCACCGCATCGTTCACGGTCTTCTGCTGGGCCAAACGCAGCCGGTACGCCGCCTCCATGTTGAGCCACATTTCGGCGGAGGTGCCGAAGGCCGCCGCCAGCCCCAGCGCCGTCTCGGGCATGATCTGCTTCTTGCCGGAGACGATCTCGGAGATCACCTGCACCGGCCGGCCCATGATCCGGGCCAAGTCCTCCTGCGTCCACCAGCGCGCCTCGAGCTCATCCTTGATGATGGCGCCCGGGGGAATGTTCCTCGCTGGAACGGGCCGATTGCCTCGGCGTGGCATGGTTCACCTCCGTGGAAGTCCTCTCGTCAGCCTCTGTGATAGTCCACGATCTCCTCGATCAACAGATACGTCCCGTCCTCATCCTCGATGAGCTGCAAAATCAACCGGAATGAGCCATGGAGAACCAGTGATCGCTGGTGCCGGCGTTTCCCTTTGAGCCTCTCGAAGCGCAGGTGCTTCATGGCCCTGAGGTCCTGTTCGTCCTTCGCACTTTCGATTGTGCGCATCACCTTGAAGAAGGCGTCCACCACCTGAGACGGGTACCGCTGTGCTCCCCTTTCCCCGGCATACAGCTGCTGCATCTTCCGGTTGGCGAAATCGAAGTCCACAGCCGTTCTCTGTCACGAGCACGATCCATGAGGAGGATACTGTTGATGTGAGCTGGTTGTCAAATCTACTCTTCACCGAAGGTGTGAGCTCATATTAAGAAGCTAATTGGATGCTCACAACCCTTGCCGGGAACTGAAGTCACTGCAATGTGGGATGCCCCGCGAAAGAAGGGGCGCAACCCGGTAACGCCACGACGCGGGACCGGGGAAAAGCAAGAAACGCGGAGGCGCAAAGGCGCGGAGGCGCGGAGGAAGAAGAGGAAGAGCTTGAGGCGGGGCCTCTGGCCCCGCGGCAGAGTCCTTCTCTTCCCGCTTTTTCTGCGAGGCTTGGCGCCCTGGCACCTTGGTGTCCTTGCGTTCCCGGGTGGGCGGGACCATCTTCAAGAGATCCTTGACGGCCAGGCTCGAATCCGCCGAATTGGCAGATTATCCGGGAAGATATTCAAGATTTTCTTGACAACCTCCCTTCAGAGCCATACACTCCCCGCAGGAGGTTCACCGATGACGACGGATCCGAATCGAGCCATCGGAGAGGCTGTCCGCCGTCTCAGGGAACGGGCAGGATGGACGCAGAAGGAGCTGGCGCAGAAGGTGGGCTTCGAACACCACCAGATCGTCTCCACCATCGAGAGAGGCGAACGTGCGGTCAAGGCGGCCGAACTGCTCCAGCTGGCCCGGACGTTCCGAGTCGATGCGACCGACTTGCTGCGGGGGATCACTCCGGAGCGTGAGCCCTTCGTGCTTTGGCGCGCGGAGCCCATTGGTTCGTCTCTCCAGGGGACCGAGGCTTTGTTTCTCCAACGGTGCCGGAGGTATGCGCTTGTGGAGCGTCTCGCAGAAGTTGCCGAAGACGTCGCGCTGCCCGAGTTCCCGATTTCTCCTCGTACCGGCAATTTCGAGATGGTCGAGGCGACGGCCGAGCAGGTGCGAGGTCTCCTCCAGCTCGGAAATATACCGGGGCCAACCCTTCGAAGCGCCCTGGAGAACACGTGGCGCATCAAGATCTTTCGGGAGCTGCTCGACAATGGTTCCGCCGCCACGACCCTTGGAGAGTTCGGACCGGCGATTCTCGAGAATGCCGCCGAGCCGCCGAAGCGGAGGGTCTTCAGTCTTGCCCACGAGCTGTTCCATGTGCTGACGTGGAAGACCGTCTCGACACTCACCGAAGAGGAGAAAAGGGCGATTCATTCGAACAACGAAAAGCTGGCGAACGCCTTCGCGAGCGCGCTCCTCCTCCCCCGCGGCCCGGTCCTCGAAGCCATTTCCCAGCGCCGAGCGGAAACGCTCGTCGACTTCCTGCCGGTGGCACAGACCTTCAACGTCAGCCTCCCGGCCCTCCTCTGGAGGCTGGTCAACCTGCGGGTCCTCGATCGGCGGAGCGTGGAGGGGTTCCTCGATCCGGACCGGTGGTGGGGAACGACCGATCCCGGCTGGAGCCCCCCTCGGGAGATCGAGCGCCCGTTCCCGTCCCGGTATGTCTCACTGGCCTTTTCCGTCTATCTCAAGGGGCGGCTGACCATCGGCAGGCTGGCTGAGCTTCTCGAAACCACCGTCGGAATGGTCGAGAAGCGCCTCGCCGCCTACGGACTGGACCTCGAAGCGGATGCCTACCAGGCCGAAGTTCTTCCTGCTTGACGCGGGTCCGGTGATCGAGCTCCACAGGCTTGGATGGGAAAGGATCGTTGCGGCTTGCGACCTCGTCGTGCCCAGGTACGTCGCCGTGGAGGAAGCAAGGTTCTGGATACGCGAGGATGGCTCGACGCAGATGATTCACCTCCAGGGCGACATCGAGAGTGGCCGGATTCACGCCCCAGAGGCCGATCCGGAGACGTCGATCGAAATCCTCAACATCTTCGACCCCGTGATGCGAGAAGGAGTCGATGCGGGGGAGCTCGCGGCGCTCGCGATTCTGAAGAGCTGGCCGAGCGAGGACCGTCCGGCATTCTGTACGGGGGATCGACTGGCCACCGTGGCCCTGT
>JAADFN010000175.1 GCA_013152895.1 Acidobacteriota bacterium
GAAGCGACAAGCCCGGGGCGGGGCGCCAGCCCCGGCGGCATGAGCTTCGAGCCGGACCCGCGCTCGCGCGAGGGCCGGATCGAGGCGAATGGCGCGGGCCGGCCAAAGGCCGGGCCTCCCGGGCGCTGACCGCGGGCCTGCTGCAAGCAGGGCCTCCCGGGCGCCTGGACGCCTCCCAACCCCACACCCTGCCTGCTGGAACCGTGGATACGCTCGCCATTGCGACCTTTCTGGCGACGAAAGTCCGTACACATGCAGGCTAGCGGAACAGGCTGGCTGTCGCCTCGATGATCGCGCCGGCGATATCGGTCGACGTGGTTGCCTGCAGCTTCAGAAAGCCGGGCGTCGGATTGACTTCGCCGACGATCGGTCCACGGGGACCCGGAAACAGGTCGACGCCGCAGATCCCCAGGCCGAGAGCGCGCGCTGCACCGAGCGCCAGCCGCTCCTCTTCCTGCGAGGGCGCGTGGGCGTCGGCCCGCGCGCCGCGGGCGGCGTTGGAGCGCCACTCCCCGCCCCTGGCGGTGAACCGGGCGGCCGCCACGACACGTTCACCTGCAACGAGCAGCCTGAGACTGACCCCACCGGTCGAGATCAGCTCCTGGACCACGACCTCGTCGCCAACCCGCCATAGCGAGTCGAGGACCGCCTCGAGGTGATCGCGGCTGTCACAGCGAATGACGCCGACGCCCATGCGCGAGCGCCGCTGCTTGACAACGACGGGAAAACCGAGCTCCCGCGCAGCCGCGGCGGCCAACGTCTCCGGCTCCGGCGAGAGTGCACGGCACCGGGAGGCCTGCCCCGCTGACCGCCATCATGGTCCTCCAATGGTCCCTCCCTGTGCGGATCGACACCGGCGGATTGGGCGTCGCGACGCCCGACGCGGTCAGGACCTCGAGCATGGCGAGCAGGCTCTCCGGACGCCAGTTGCCGATGCGGGGCAGCACGGCGTCCGGCGGCGGGTCGAGCAGGTCCTCGCCGCGCGGGCTCCGGAGCTGGTAGGGGCCGCATCCGGCTGCCGGGCCGAGCGCATCGACGATCCCGACGCTCAACCCGCGCTCGCGCGCCGCGCCGGCCAGGCGAGCGTTGGTCTCCAGCTCCGGCCGCGCCGTCAGGATGACGATCTTCACGCCTTCATCATAGCCGGGGCAGCGGCGCCCCGGAAAGGAGCACGGCGGACCGGGGACGGCTATACTCGTCGCATGTTTCGGGGAGAGCTCGACCGCCTGCACCTCGGGGATATTCTTCAGTGGCTGATGCTGGGTAATCTCAGCGGCCGGCTGACGCTGACCGGAACCGGCTACAGGCGCAACTTCGACTTTCTCGACGGCCGGATCGTCTTCGCCTCGTCGGAGCACCCCGTCGAGCGTCTTGGAACCTGGTTGGCCGCGACGGGCCGGGCTGACGCCGATGAGCTGCGGCGATGCCTCGGCCTCTCGCTCTTCAGACGCACCCTGTTCACCGATGTGCTCGTCGAGCAGTCCATCGTCACGTCCGATGCCCTCAGGGGAGCGGTCACCGAGCTGGCACAGATCCTGATGACCCGCCTGATCCTCTCGCCGCACCTCCGGTTCAAGTTCGACGACTCCTTTCCCGTACGCGATCTTCTCGGCCTCGACCTCGACCTCGATCCGCACCAGTTGTTGCTCGAGGCCGCGCGGCGAAGCGATGAGCTGCGGGACCGGGAAGCCGACGAGGACAGGTTCGAGCTTCCACTCTCCGGGGAGCTCTTCGAGGAGTTCTTCCGGCAAGTCATCCGCGACGGCGTGACGGCCGACGAGCCCGTTGACGGCGAGATGCTCGAAGCGCTGCACGCACGGTTATCGATGGTCACGTCGATGTTGGGGACGTGGCTCGAGACCAGCCCAGGCCTGGTCCCGCTTCCGGCGCGGCAGGCCTCGCAGATTGCCCAGAGCGTCGAGGAAGGCGAGCCGCTCCCGATGTACGGCGCACCGCACACCGTCTGGGACCGCATGGTCATCGCGTGTTCTGTGCGCGATCCCGCGACGCCGGGACCCGGGGCCATGGACGTCGTCAAGGAGTTGACCGGGTTCCCCGAGCTCGGTCCCGAGATGGTCTCGAACGAAACCTGGACGCGGGCCGAGGCCTCACGGCTCGATCAGCTGACGGCCGTCGCGGCTGGACAGTGGGCGCTCCTGGCCAAGGTTGCCTCCCCGCATCTGGGAGTCGATCCGCAGGCTTCGATCCTTGCCGCCCATCTCCTCGTCGTCCCGTCCGATCTCGTGCTGTGGGTGCTCTCGACGGTCCCGGTTCCCCACGGCGCCGTGGGGAGGGCCGTTTTGTACCGTCTCGCGCAGCGTGTCGGAGCCGTGCTCTCCTCGCGGGCCGATTTTCCGGGGCCCTTTCACGAGCTCTTCACGGCCCACTCTTCGAGCCCGATGGCGCTGTGCCTCCACCTGGCCAAGGAATACGTCGCCTCATCCTCGGTCTGGCTCGATCCTATCGCCCCGTCCGCCGATGTCTCGGCTTGGGACGTCTCCGGGGACGCTGTGGAGCGTGCCTCCGAGGCGATCCGCGCGGCATCCAAGGAGATGCAGACAGGGTAGCGCCCCGCGACGCGCCCGGGGAACGCCTTTTGACGATTATTTCCACGGCCCGGCGCGAGTGCGGTAAGATGGGCTCGTGCAGATATTGGTCTTCGGTGGGACGCGTTTTATCGGCCGGGCCATCGTCGCGCGTTTGCTGCGCGAGGGGCATAAGGTGACTCTCGTCAATCGTGGCGTGAGCGAGGATCCGTTCGCGACCCGGGTCAGCCGGATCATCGGCGATCGCAGGGAACCGGGAACGATCACGCGGGCCGCCGCCCGGCGGGAGTATGACGCCGTCGTCGATGTCACTGCATACCACGAAACGCAGACGGCGGCTGTCCTGAAGGCGTTCAAAGATCGGGTCGAGCACTTCATTCACATTTCCACCGCGGCGGTCTACCTGATCAGGGAGGGACTTCTCCCCCCGTTCCGCGAGCAGGATTTCCATGGCCGGCTGAGGCCGAAACAGCCGGGCCGGGAATCTTCCTGGCTGTACGCCTACCACAAGAGACGCTGCGAGGAGACGTTGTTACGAGCGTGGGAAGAGGAACGCTTCCCGTTTACGTCCCTGCGAATTCCGATGGTGACCGGGCCGTACGACTACACCCAGCGCGCCGACGCGTACCTTGAACGCATCGCTTCCGGAGGTCCCGTGCTCCTCCCCGAGGGCGGGCTCAATTCATGGGGCTTCCTGTGGGTCGAGGATATTGCAGAGACGGTGGTCTCCAACCTGGCCAATTCTGTGGCCTTTGGCCGGGCCTACAACCTGGCCCAACGCGAGGCGCTCAGCTTGCGCCAGTTCGTCGAGCTGGCCGCGGGGTTCTTGGGAACAAAATCCCGCTTTCTTGGCGTACCGTCGTCCTGGCTCGATGCGGTCGGCCTGGGAACGGGGTTCAGCCCGTACACCCATCACCACGACATTCTCCTCGACTGCCGTGCAGCGGAGGACGATCTCCTCTTTCGGCCAACGCCAGCCGTCCGCTGGATCGAGCAGTTGGTCCATGATTTCCGGCGGCGATGGAACGGCGCTGTTCAGGCGTTCGGCTCCACCCGGCCGTTCGAGCTCGTCCTTGCCCGCGAGCTCGCCAAGCTCCGCCTCCCGACGTTCAACGCCGTGCCCGTCTCCGCTCCGTAATTCGAACGATCGTCGCACACGTCGGGCAGCACGACCACGCGTGAGAGTGATGTGCGAGGAGCGCCTGTTCCGGGGCCGGCGGACGCTACGGTGTGCTGTCGAGGGCCTCGCGGATCGTCGAAAGAAGCGTCGCGGTCGAGTAGGGCTTTTGGAGAACGGCGACGTTCGAGGGGAGTGGGTAGGAGCGCCCGAGCGCCTGGCCGCTGTAGCCGCTGGAAAAGAGCGCTGGAAGACCCGGACGGATCTCCCGCATCCTGGCGAGCGCCTCGACGCCATCCATCCGTGGCATCATCGCATCGAGCACCACCAGGTCGACTTCGCGTGCGTGCCCGGTAAACAGGTCCACCGCCTCGACGCCGTCGCACGCCACGAGCACCGAATACCCGGCCTCCTGGAGAACGCCAACCACGACATCACGGACGGCGGGATCATCCTCGGCCACGAGCAATGTCTCCGCACCCCCCGTCACCGGCGCATGGTCGCCGGACGGTTCGACGGAAACCGCCCCGGCCGCGGCGGGGAGCCATATCGTGAACGTCGAGCCCGCCCCATCCTCGCTCTCGACATCGATGGTCGCGCCGTGCCGCTGGACGATCCCGTACACCGTGGCCAGCCCGAGGCCGGTGCCGCGGCCGCGCTCCTTGGTCGTGAAGAACGGTTCGAAAATCCGCTTCCGGGTGGCCTCATCCATGCCGCACCCGGTGTCGCGGACCTGCAGCCACACGCGCGGGGAGGCCGCGTCCCCGGCCGCTGGTTTCAGGCCGGTGGCAATGGTCAGTCGTCCCCCTCCGGGCATCGCATCCCGGGCGTTGATCGCCAGGTTGAGCAACACCTGCTCGAGCTGGCCCGGATCCGCGTCGACGATCAAATCGCCGTGCCCCGGTTCGAAGAGGATCTCGATGTCCTCCCCGATGACTCTCCGGAGCATCTTCAGCATGTCAGCCGTCAGGTCGTTGAGATCGAGCGGCTTCGGGTGAATCTCCTCGCGGCGGCTGAAGCTCAGCAGCTGGCGGGTCAGGTTGGCCGCCCGCTCTGCGGCGGTCCGGATCTCGCGCAAGTGGTCTTCGGGCGAGGCGCCCCCGCCAAGCCCGGCCATCGCCACGTCGGCGTGGGCCAGGATCGCCTGCAGGATGTTGTTGAAGTCGTGCGCCACCCCCCCGGCCAGCCGGCCGACGCTCTCCATCTTTTGCGCCTGCAGGAGCTGTTCCTGGAGGGTTTCCTCCTCGGTGACATCACGGATGTACCAGCGGGTGCCGACGACCGTGCCACCGCGGATCAGGGGTGTCACGTCCACCACCAGGTGCAGCGTCTGCCCGTCCCGGTTGACGCCGCGGTACCGGAAGCTCCACGGAGCGTCTCCACCGCCGATGTGCGACCGGTGGATGGCCGCCACCCGTTCGCGATCGTGCTGATGGACAAAATCGGTGATCGTCATGGCGCGGATCTCGTCCTGGGAGTACCCGAACAGCGCTGCAAACCGCCGGTTGAAGTAGGTGACCCGACCGGCCTCGTCATTGACCGTGATCGCAACGCCGGCCTTCTCGACCAGGTCGCGGTAGCGCGCCTCGGATTCCTCGAGCTTCTTGCGCGCCTGCCACTCCTCCGTGATATCGCGGGAAAGCCCTCTCACGATCGGCTCGGGGACGTTCTCCGACCGCACGGTGTTCCGGTACTCCCACAGGCGCTCCTCACCGGAAGATGCCACGACTCTCATGATTCCCGAGGCTTCGCCGCGTTCGAGCATCGTCTCGCGATAGGCATCGAAAAAGTCCCTGTAGCGCGGTGCCAGAAGATCGCGAACGTTGCGCCCGACAATCGTGTCCGCCGACATGCCCAGTGAATCTTCCACGGCGCGGTTGACCGACAGGATGGTCCCGTCCAGCGTCATCGTGGACATCAGCTCGTGGCTGTGATCCACCAGGTCGCGGTAGCGCGCCTCGGAGTCGCGGAGGGCCTCCTCGGTCCGTCGTCGCTCGGTGATGTCTTCGACCGTTCCCTCGTAGTAGAGGGTCTGGCCACGGGAGTCGCGAACGGCTCTCGCGCTCTCCCTCACGTAGATGGCCGCACCGTCGCGACGGCGCCACATGGATTCGAGCCCGCGAATCTCTCCCTTTTCTTCGATGATGCGCTTGAACTCTGCGCGGGGCCGATCGATGTAGTGGGTCCGGTCTTCCAGGTTCTTGCGCGCCAGCTCCTCGAACGAGTCGTATCCGAGCATCTCGACCAGCGCTGGATTCGCCATCAGGATCTGGCCAGCCGGCGTTGTTCGGTAGATGCCGATCGTGGCATTTTCATACAGGCTCCGGAACCGCTCTTCGGATTCTTGCAACCGCTCAAGCATCTGCTTCCGCTCGGTGACATCCTGCTTGACGGCGATGAAGTGGGTGACCTCGCCGCTTTCGCCGGTCACCGGGGTGATCGTCATCTCCTCGGTGTAGAACGTCTTATCCTTTCGTTTGTTGATCAGCTCGCCGTGCCAGACCCGTCCGTCGAGAATGGTGTTCCACAGCTCGGCGTAGAAGCTCTCGGGTTGCTTCTCCGACTTGAGGATGCGCGGGTTCTCACCGATCGCCTCCTCGGCCTCGTAGCCGGTCAGATACGTAAAGGCCGGGTTGACCCATTGAATCGTGCCGTCGCGATCGGTCAGCACGAGGGCGTTCGCGCTGGCTTCCAACGCCCGCGTCACCAGCCGGAGCTGATGCTCGGCGTCCCGCCGCGCCCGGCGCGCCTCCGCCTCCCTGAGCTCCCGGGCGACCGCGCCGGGGAGCAGCCGGAGCATCCCCTTGAGGAAGTAGTCATCGGCGCCGTCGCGCATCATCTGCACGGCCGTCTCCTCGCCGGCCGTTCCAGAGATGACGATGAATGGGGCATCGAGGCCCCGGCTGCGAACCATCGACAACGCCTCGGCGCCGGTGAACCCCGGCATGCGGTAGTCGGAGAGGATGAGCTCCCACCCTCCCTCGTCCAGGGCGCGCTCGAGCTCATCGGCGGTTTGAATCCGCAGCCACTCGGGCGCGAAACCGGCGCGCTCGAGCTCCTGGATCAGAAGCCGGGCGTCGTCCTCCGAGTCCTCGATCACCAGGACCTTGACCGGTCTCGCCACCTCACACGTCCCCGGGGGCTTCGTTGAGCAACAGCCAGTACAGACCGAGCTGCCGGACGGCTTCGAAGAACTCCTCCGCCCGTACCGGCTTGCGCACGTAACTGTTGGCGCCGTCCCGGTAGCTTTGAACGATGTCCTCCTCTTCACTCGAGGAGGTGAGTATGACCACCGGCAGGAAACGGGTCCGTTCATCTTCGCGAATGGCCCGCAACACCTGGTGGCCGTCGAGGCGGGGTAGCTTGAGATCGAGGAGAACCACGGCGGGAAGCGTCGAGCAATCGCGGCCGGCGAGCTTTCCCTCCCGGAACAGGTAGTCCAGCGCCTCGACGCCATCGCGCACCACGTCGACCGTGTTGACGACGCCGGCCCTCTCCAGCGCGCGCCGGGTCAGCAGCTCGTCGTCCGGGTTGTCTTCCACGAGGAGGATGACCCTGGTGCTCATCCCCCCCCCACTTCGCCGAGGGAGAAGAAGAACGTCGCTCCCCGTCCGGGCTCGGCCTCGGCCCAGACCCGGCCGCCGTGACGGAGGACGATCCGCTGCACCGTGGCGAGACCGATCCCCGTCCCGGGGAACTCCTCCTGCCGGTGCAACCTCTGAAACGCCCCGAACAGCTTGTCGGCGTACTTCATGTCAAAGCCCACTCCGTTGTCTCTCACATAGAATATACCCCCCTCCAGCCGGCCGAGCTCGATCCTCGCCCGCGGCCGGGGCGCGGTGAATTTCCACGCGTTGCCGATCAAGTTCTGCAGGACCAGGCGCAGGAGCTGCGGATCGCCCTCGGCCGTGAGCCCCGGCGGCACCTCGATCTCCACCGGGCGGCCCGGATCGCCTTCGCGCAACTCGTCGAGCACCGCGTGCGCCAGCTCGGACAGATCGACCCGTTGCCGCCGCATCTCGACCCGCGTGGCCCGCGAAAGCTTGAGCAGGTCGTCGATCATGCCGCCCATCCTTTGCGCAGCGGCCCGGATCCGGTCGAGAGAATCCTTTTGGCGCTCGTTGAGACCGCTCCCGAGCTCCTCGGCGAGCGCTTCTGAGAACCCGTCGATCGCCCGGAGCGGCGCCCGCAGGTCGTGGGAGACCGAATAGGCGAAGGTCTCCAGCTCCCGGTTGCTGATCTCCAGCCGCCGGGTGATTTCACGGGTGTGCCGTTGCTCGGCCTTCAGGTCTTCGAGCAGGTTGAGCATGGCCCGGTTGAGGCGTTCCGCTTCCGCCGTGCGTTGCTCAAGCTCCCGCGTCCGCTCGGCGACCCGCGCCTCGAGCTCCTTCGCCTGCCGGGCCACCGCCTCGTTGAGCCGCGACGCCGCCTCTTCGGCGCGCTTGCTGTCGGTGATCTCGTGGAAAAAGATGGAGAGACCGTTGGGAGAGGGGAAAACCCGGTTTTCGAACCAGCGGTCCCAGGGCGCATGATAGTGTTCGAAGAAGACTGGTTTTCCTTCGCGCATGGCCTCTTCGTAGTGACGGCGAAAGTGCTGAACGGCGTCCGCGGGAAGCTCCGCCCAGATGCGCTTCCCGAGAAGCTCCGCGGGCTTCCGTCCAAAGAGCTCGGCGCCGTTGGCGTTGACATAGGTGACGTGCCAGTCCCTGTCCAGGGCGATGAAACCATCGGTCATGCTCTCGAGGATTTCCGTCACGCGTTTGCGCGCCTGGTCGCCCAGGCGTCGTTCGTGCCCGCTCCGCAGCACCCACCCGCCGAGGGCCGTCACGATGGGGTAGATAACCAGGACTGGAGCCACAATCGTCATCAGGGTGGTGAGGCGGATGGCTCTTGGAAGAAACACGGTACAGGCGAGCATCCCGAGATGGACGACGATGCCGAAGATGTAAAGCTCACCGAGGCTGAGGGCCTCCAGCCGCGGACGCCGAACGTATCTCCAGGCGACGCCGATCGCCACGGAGACGAGGATCACGGCGACTCCCATCGCTGTCCCCGGGCCGCCCATCGCCAGGCGGAAGGTCCCGGTGATCACACCCGCTCCAAGCGCCGGGATCGCCCCGAAGAACAGGCCGCCGAGACTGAGCACGACGGAGCGCGTGTCGAAGACCACCCCCGGGGCGAGCTGGAATGAGAACAGCATCACGGCCACGCCGATCGTTCCGAGGAGGAAACCGTTTCCGAGCTCGCGGCGGATCGGGGGCTGGCGGCCCCCCCGGAAACCGAGGGCGTCATACAGGACGGCCATAGCGAGCAGCAGCCCGGCATTCCCCGCTAGTGCCGCGATCAGCTCACGCATCGACGACCTTCCTCACGCCCCTCCCCGGGGCGTTTCCCCGGCACGCGGGGGCTCCCCCGTGCGGTACTCATTATTCTCCTCCTCGCGCCAGCGAATCGCCTGCCGCCGGCTCGATGCCGGCGGCGTGGAGCTGGCGGCGAAGCGCATTGATGTCCTGCTTGAGCTCGGCCATGCGAATCTCCCGGCCGGCCATCAGGGTGACCGCCCGCCGCAGCTCATCGGTGCGTTCCGCCACCCGCTGTTCGAGTTCCCAGGTATGCCGCTCGAGCACCCCGCGCAGCCTGGCCTGTTCCAGGGCTACCGCGATGGAATCGGCCAGCTCGCGGCCGATGTCGAGGTTACGTTCGGAAAAGCCGCCGGGATGGTTGAACCCGAAGTTGAGGCTGCCCAGAAGAACCCCATGCGCGCGCAGGGGAATGTTGGTCACGCTACGGATTCCGGCGTCCCGGAGACGGGTCAGTCCCGTGTCGAGGCCGTCAGCGTCCTCGAGATCGTCCACCATGACGACCTCTCCCGCGCGCAGCCTCTCGATTTCTGAAAAGACGCCCGCCAGCGACACGCGTCGTTCCCTCCCCATGGTGTCTTCCAGCACCCCCCTGGCAAAGACCGCGGCATCCCCAGCCTCTTCGTCGAAGATCGCGATGCTCGCGCGTTCGGCGGGGATGAGCATCGCCAGCCCATCGAGAACGGTCTCGCACATCCCGTCAACGGAACGAGCCTCCAAAACCGCAACGTCGATCGTGTGCAGGATCTCCAGACGGGCTGCCGAACGCTGCAGCTCCTCGGTCGTCTGCACCCACTTCGTGATGTCTCTCGTGAGGGTGAGGAGATGCGGCTCTCCGGCAAAGATCATCATCGCGGCCGACACGAGGCCTGTACGGATGGTGCCATCCTTCATCCGAAATGCCGCTTCGAGGTTCCTCACCACGCCATCGGCGCCCTCCTCACGGAGCCCGGCGATCAGCCGGAGCCTGTCCTGGGGGTCGGTCCAGATCTCGATGCCGAGCGAGGTGTTCCCGAGGACGTCCTGACGGGTGAACCCGGTGACCTTCGTAAATGTCTCATTGATCTCGATGTATGCACCGTCTTTGAAACGGTTGATCGTGACGATATCGGGGCTGGTGTCGAAAATCAGGCGAAACAGCCCCGGAGAAACATCAAAGCCTGTCGGCTTTGCTCGGCTCTTCGCAGCAGTCGCAGGAGACTCCTTCATGGTTGAACCCGTTCCGTTTCGCCTTTTAGTATAGCGCGCCATCAGAAGTCCATCGTGGGCGCATCTCGGAATGTTGCGCTGTGCCACGGGACAGGCTCGCCCGGACGATCCACCACCCGTTCTCATGCAGCGCGCGCCGATGCCCGGCGAATCCTCCGGGCCAATTGACATGATCGGGGAAACATCAAGCCTTGTTCCGCCGCCGCCACCGCGTTACAGTCATCGGGTGCGCTCACGACGGGGCGAACCAAGGGGGAGCAGATCATGAAATCAAAGCGATCCTTATTGACGGCGATCGTGCTGACGGTTGGGTTGTTCGGCCTTGCCGCGGTCTTTGTTCAGTACTACGGTGACTGGCTCTGGTTTGGCAACCTCGGCTATGCGACGGTTTTCGACACGATGCTCGTGGCGAAAGTGGTCAGCTTCGCCGTCTTCTTCCTGCTTTTCGCCATTGCAGCCACGGTCAACATCGCCATCGCATGGAGAAACGGCCCCTCGGTCCGTCCGGTGACCACGATCGAGGCTGGTGAACCCCAAGGGTCCCCCCTCGACCTTTTGCTGAACCCACGCATCTTGAAGATCGCGTGGGCCATCATGATCTTCCTTTTCTCGTGCGTCATGGGGCTCGCCGCGTCCGGTTCCTGGGACGTCTTCCTCAAGTTCCTGCACGCCTCGCGCTTTGGCATCACCGACCCCATCTTCGCCAAGGACGTCGGTTTCTATGTCTTCACGCTGCCCGTGTATCAGTTCATCCAGGGGTGGTACCTGCTTGCGGTCGTTCTCATCGCTGCGGGCGTCATCTTCTCGTACAACATCGACCGGTCGATCACGCTCGGGCCACGCGGCCTCGTCATCGGGACACGGGCCAAGCACCACCTCGCCGTCCTCGGGGGATTTCTCTTTCTCGGCATCGTCCTCCTCTACCGTTTGAAGCTGTACGGCCTCATGTACTCAACGACCGGCGTCGCCTACGGTGCGTCCTACACCGATGTTCATGCGTTTCTTCCCGCGTACTGGGTTTTGCTCCTGATCACGGCGGCCGTGGCGCTGATGCTCTTTCTCTCTCCGGTCCTGAAGAGATGGAAAGTCATCACGTACCTGCTGGGGGCGTATGTCGTCGTGCTGGTCCTCTTTACGTGGGTCTATCCCACGATCGTGCAGCAGTACGTGGTCCGGCCGAACGAGTTCGTCAAGGAAAAACCCTATATCAAGAACAACATCAGACTGACGCGGCGGGCGTACGGCCTCAACAAGATCGAGGAACGCCACTTCCCGGTCGTGCAAGACCTGACCTACAGGGACATTCAGAACAACGCCGCGACGGTGGCGAACATCCGTCTCTGGGATCGCCGACCGTTGATCCAGACCTACAAGCAGCTGCAGGAAATTCGCCTGTACTACGATTTCAAGAACGTCGACGTGGACCGGTACCGGTTCGGTAAGACATACCTCCAGGTCGCGCTTGCCGCACGTGAGCTGCCCGAATCGCAGATCCCGCTCCGGGCCCGGACGTGGGTCAACATTCACCTGATATACACCCACGGTTTCGGGGTGGTCATGAACCCGGTCAACCAGGTGACGGCCGATGGAATGCCCCGGTTCATCGTGAAAAACATCCCACCCCAGGCCAGCGTTCCGTTGACAATCACCGAGCCACGGATCTACTTCGGCGAGGAGACTGACACCTACGCGATCGTGCGTTCGAAGACCCGGGAATTCGATTACCCGAAGGGGAACCAGAACGTGTACACGACGTACCACGGCAAGGGTGGGGTTCCAATCGCTGGATGGTTCCGGAGAACGGTTTACGCATGGAAGCTCTCCGACGTCAAGATCCTCCTGACCGATGCCATCACGGCTGAAAGCCGGTTGATGTACAACAGGAGGATCACCGTCCGGGACCGCACCATCGCACCGTTCCTGTCGTACGATTCCGACCCGTATCTCGTGGTCGGCGCTGACGGGAGGCTCTACTGGATCCACGATGCGTACACGACGACGAACATGTTCCCGTATTCGGAGCCCGTCTCGCAGAGCATCGGGGAGCGGGGCCTCAACTACATCAGGAACTCCGTCAAGGTCGTGATCGACGCGTACAACGGCGACGTCAGCTACTACGTCGTCGATCCGTCCGACCCCTTGATCCAGACGTACGAGAAGATCTTCCCGGCTCTCTTCAAGCCGCTGAGCGCCATGCCGGTTTTCCTGAGAAAGCACATCCGGTACCCGATGGACCTGTTCGTCATCATGGCGCACCTCAACAACACCTACCACATGACCGATCCGCAGGTTTTCTACAACCGGGAGGATCTCTGGACGACGCCGTCCGAGATCTACCAGGAGCAGCAGCAGCGGATGCTCCCGTACTACATCGTGATGAAGCTCCCGCACGGAACGTCGGAAGAGTTCATCCTGATGCTCCCGCTGACCCCCTCCAAGAAGGACAACATGGTCGCCTGGATGTGCGCCAGGTGCGATACGCCGAATTACGGGGAGATCATCGTCTACGATCTTCCGAAAGAGAGGCTCATCTACGGCCCGATGCAGATCGAGGCGCGTATCAATCAGAAACCGAGCATTTCATCCGAGCTGACGTTGTGGGGCCAGAAAGGCTCACGGGTGATCCGCGGCAACATGCTCGTGATTCCCATCGAGAAATCGTTCATCTACGTCGAGCCTGTCTACCTGCAGGCGGAGCAGAGCGAGATGCCGGAGCTCAAGCGGGTCATCGTGTCCTTCAAGGAAAGGTTGGAGATGGAACGGAACCTTGACCTGGCGTTGCGCGTCGTCTTCAACGCGCAGAACGTCCCGGCAAAGGCCATCTCGAGGGTGATGCAGGGTCAAGCGCCGGCCGTTCCACTGACACGGGAAGCGCAGAAAGCCCTTGATCATTACAACAAGGCCATGGACGCGCTCAAGCGGGGGGATTGGTCCGGTTACGGCGCCGAGCTTAAAAAACTCAGGGCGCTGCTTGAGAAAATGGTCGTACGTTAGCGGAGCCGCCCCGCCAGCCGGCCGTGGCGCGCGTGCGGCACGGCCGGCTGGGATACAATGCGACGCGGAGGTGAGCATGGATTTCTTGACGGCGCTCGAAGGGCGGGCGCGCGAGGTCAACGGCCACATTGTTCTTCCCGAGGGCGATGACCCGCGGGTGATCGATGCCGCGTCGGAGCTCCAATCGAAGGGGATCTGCCGCATCACCGTGCTTTGCCCGGCGAACAGGCGTACCGAGGCCCACGACGGGCTCGAAAAGCGGGGAATCTCGGTCATTGATCCCGCGACCGATCCGCGCCGCGACGCCTTGATCGACCATCTGTTTGCGCGGCGTGAGAAGAAAGGATGGAGCCGGGACCGGGCCGTGGAGGCCGCCGGAGACCCGCTCTATTACGCCTCGCTTCTCGTGGCTCTCGGTGAAGCGTCGGGCTCTGTCGGCGGATCGGTCCGCACCACCGCCGATACGGTCAGGGCTGCGCTCCACTGTATCGGTCCCAAGCCGGGCCTTGGGACCGTGTCATCGTGTTTCGTCATGGTGCACCCCGATCCGCGGTGGGGAGAAGACGGCGTCATGGTCTTCGCCGACTGCGCGGTGTTGCCCGACCCGGATGCGGAGCAGCTTGCCGAGGTCGCGATCGCCGCCGCCGAGAGCTTCCGCCTGGTCGTCGGGGCCAAGCCGAAGGTGGCGCTCCTCTCCTTCTCGACGAAGCACAGCGCGGATCACCCGATGGTGGACAAGGTCCGCGAGGCGGTCGAGATCCTCGATCGCCGGAACGTGGGGTTCGCCTTTGACGGCGACCTGCAGATGGACGCCGCTCTCATCCCGGCCGTCGGTCAGAAAAAGGCGCCGGGCTCCCCGGTGGCGGGCCAGGCGAACGTCTTCGTCTTCCCGGACCTCAACGCCGGGAACATCTGTTACAAGGCGACCGAACGGCTGGCCAGCGCGAGGGCTCTTGGACCGCTCCTCCAGGGACTTGCCAGGCCGGCCAACGATCTCAGCCGGGGCTGCTCCGCGGCCGACATCGTCCAGACGGCGTGCCTGACGCTCCTTCAGGCCAAGGGGTAGGCGTATGAGAGCCCTCGTCGTTGGTTCCGGCGCCCGCGAGCACGCGATCGTTCACGCGCTGAGGCGTTCTGCGAGCATCACGGAGGTGTACGCCGCGCCCGGGAATCCCGGGATCGCTGCAGCCGCGGACCTCCTGCCAATTGCTGCCGACGAGATCGCCGGTCTCGCCGAAGCTGCCGAAGACCTTCACATCGATCTGACGGTCGTTGGCCCCGAGCTACCGCTGGCCATGGGCATCGCCGATGCATTCGCGAAGCGCGGGTTGCGCCTGTTCGGTCCCACCCGGGCGGCCGCAGAGATCGAGGCCAGCAAGGTGTTTGCGAAGGAGTTCTGCCATCGCTACGGGATTCCAACCGCATCCAGCCAGGTCGTGGAAACCGCGGACGAGGCGCGGCGGGCAGCCGCAGGGATGGGTCTTCCGGTCGTGTTCAAGGCCGACGGCCTGGCGGCCGGCAAGGGCGTCATCATCGCGACGACCCACGACGAGGTCGATACCGCGCTCGAGATCTTCTTTTCCGAGAAGCGCTTCGGTACCGCGGGCCGGCGGGTTCTCGTGGAGGAGCACCTTACCGGGGAGGAGCTCTCCTACATGGTCGTCAGTGACGGCTCGAGGTTCGTTCCGTTGGCGACATCTCACGATTACAAGAGGGCAAAGGACGGGGATCAGGGCCCCAACACCGGCGGCATGGGTGCCCACTCTCCGGCGGTGCTTCCGGCTGGAATCGGACGTGTCGTCCTGGAAGAGATCGTACGCCCCGCGATCGCCGGCTTGGCCGCGGAAGGCCGGCCGTACCGCGGCGTTCTTTACGTTGGCCTGATGATGACATCCGATGGCCCGAAGGTGCTCGAGTTCAACTGCCGTCTCGGCGACCCGGAGACCCAGGCGATTCTCCTCCGGTTGGAGGATGATCTTGGAGCGCTTCTCCGGGCCGCGGCGGACGGCCAGCTTTCGGCCTCGACCCTGTCGTGGCGCCGGGAGGCCGTTGCCTGCGTCGTTCTCGCCTCGAAGGGATACCCGGGAGCCGTGCAGCGTGGGACGCCGATCTCGGGCGTTGAAGAGGCGATGGCTCGACGGAGAATCGTCGTGTACCACGCGGCCACGGCCAAAGACGACGACGGCAACCTCGTCACTGCGGGCGGGCGGGTGCTTTCCGTCTGCGGTCGCGGCGCCACGCTCGCCGAAGCCGTCGAGACGGCCTACCAGGGTGTCTCGTGCATTCACTTCGACGGGATGCAGTTTCGGACGGATATCGGCGCCGACACCCTGGCGCAGATGGAGGGTGCCCGATGAACACCTGCGAGGTGATGATTCTGATGGGGTCGGCGAGCGACTGGCCGTTGGTCCGACCCGCCCTCGGCGTGCTGAACGATCTGGGTGTGAGAGTCGAGGCTCACGTGGCGTCCGCTCACCGTTCTCCAGCGTGGACGCTCGAGGTGATCGAAGCCGCAGAAATGCGCGGCTGCAAGGTGTTCATCTGCGCGGCGGGCATGGCGGCGCACCTGGCCGGCGTTGTCGCCTCCCACACGCTTCGCCCGGTAATCGGCGTCCCCTTACCCGGGGGAATTCTCGACGGTCTCGATGCGCTTCTCGCCACAGTCCAGATGCCGCCTGGAGTCCCGGTCGCCACGGTCACGGCGGGGGCTGCCGGTGCACGAAACGCGGCCTACCTGGCGGCTCAGATCGTTGCGCTGACGAGGCCGGAGGTCGCGGCGTCCCTGAAGCGCCATCGCACCGAAGCGGAGCAGAAGGTGCGGCTCAGTGACGCGGACCTGACGAACGAGCTGGAAGGCCATTCATGAGCTGCTGTTGTGCCGGACTGCCCGTGGCCCCAGCGGCCAAAGACTGGATCAGGGTCGTCGTGGACGAGGGCACGGAGCCGCTCCCGTGCCGCAAGGGTCCCCTCGATCTGCGCCACGGCGATGATGTCGTCGTCGAGACCGCGGACGGACGGTTCGTCGGCCGGGCAACGCTCCTCGCGTCGCCGGTGCTCAAGGAACCCCGGAGCCGGGCCGGACGCGTCGTTCGGCGTGCGACCGAGGAGGACCTCCGCGCACGCGACGCCGCCCTGTACGACGAGGCGACGATCGGCCGGCAGATGCGTGAGCACGCCGCCGAGCTTCACCTCGAGATCAATATTCAAAAGGTGCGCGTTCCCATCTCCGGCCGGAAGGCCATCGTGTATTTCACCTCCGAGCAACGCGTCGATTTTCGCCGTCTGGTTCGTCAGATCGCCAGGCAGTCGGGACGGCGTATCGAGATGCGCCCGCTCGGGGTGCGGGATGGCGCCAAGATCATCGGGGCCTTGGGGCCCTGCGGCCGCTGCCTGTGCTGCGTCTCGTTCATGAACCGGTTTCATTCGGTCACCGTTCGCATGGCAAAACGGCAAAGCTTGAGCCTCAACCCCACGAAAATCTCCGGGATGTGTGGCCGCCTGATGTGCTGCCTGTCCCACGAGGTCGAAAACTACCCCACGGCCCCGAACCGACGGCGGAAGTGAGGTTCGTGCGATGTGCCGTGCTCAGCGCCAACCGATGCCCGCCCGCGGTCCTGTGGCCCGTGCCCGGTCCATCGTCCTGCGACGCCCACGCTGGTAGAGTTGTCTTGGATACGGTATGATGCCTGTCAGGAATCGAAATGCTGGACCATGGGCTCATGTGAGGCGCGGCGCGCAGCACGGTCGCGCCGTTGGGTTGTGAGCGATCTTCCAGCATCAAGGAGAGTGGATATGCCTGATCGAAAGCTGATTCGGCCGTCATTGAACGAAATGGTCGAGCGGTACCCTGGACGTGCAACGGGACGACGGAAGCAGGTTCCCGCGGAACAAACGAACGCCGAGAGTTTCTACTACCTCAAGCAGATGCAGGCTCGGACGGCCATGGTTGTCGTCTTGATGGACGGAACTGAGCTGACCGGCTGGATCGAGTGGTACGACAAGAATTGCGTCAAGCTCAACCGCTCGGACGCCCCCAACCTTCTCCTGTTCAAGCACGCCATCAAGTTCATGTTCAAGGAGGAAGAGCTCCACACCCGCCGCCGACGGCGCCGTCCAGCGGCCGTGGCTCCCAAGTAATCAACACCTAAGATGAGCGATCCTCACAGGCGATCTGCACCACGCTCTTGCGCTCTGGACACGTGCGACGATGCTCGACATACCTCCGGGTATGCCTCCGCTCGTCGCACGCACCACAGCATCAAGATCTCGGCACATCTCATCCGGCAGAATCGCTCATCTTAGGTAACAATCAGCGTCCTTTACCCCGGCTCGCCCTCGTTTCTCCCGCTCAGCTTCTGCTCGATATGGCTGATCACGAGGTCGAGGGCCACCGTGTTGAACCCGCCTTCCGGGATAATCACATCCGCCCATCTTTTCGAGGGCTCCACGAACTCCTCGTGCATCGGCCGGACCGTATCGAGGTACTGTTGAATGACGTTTGCGACCGTTCGCCCCGTTCCTGGATGTCCCGTTGCAGCCTGCGGATGAAACGGATGTCGGCGGCCGTGTCAACGAAAATCTTGATGTCCATCTGCTCCCGCAGGTCGGATTCCGCCAGGACGAGGATGCCCTCAACGAGAATGATGGGGCTGGGCGTAACCCATTCGGTCCGGTCGAGCCGGACGTGACGGCTGAAGTCGTAGACGGGAAGGGGCGCCGGGTCGCCGTTGCGGAGCATGGCCAGGTGCCTGACCATCAAGCCGGTGTCCAGCGCCAACGGGTGGTCGAAGTTGTGATGGAGAAGGGCGTCGGGGGAATGGCCCGAGAGATCGTGGTAATAGCGATCGTGGTTGAGCACCGTGATGTGCCGAGCACCGACCCGCCGGACGATCTCATCGGCGACGGTTGTCTTCCCCGAGCCCGTCCCGCCGGCGACGCCGATCACCAGGTTTCTCATGAGCTGACCGTGGGATCTCAGAGGTATTTCAGCGTCTCCTTGGCAGTTGCGGCCTCTTTCCCGTTCGGCGCGACCTTCAGGTAGTGCAGCATCAGCTTTTTCGCACCGGCCATGTCCCCGGCGCGAAGGAGAAGCATCCCGTACTGGAAAACGCACGGCCCATAATTTGGATCTGCCTTGAGGCACTTCTCGAGAAGCGGCTTGGCGTGCTGGTCATCCATCTTGTTGAGGAACTGCGCCGCCTCGTCGAACAGCGTCGCGGGATCATCCGGGTTGAGCTTGCGGTAGCGGGCAAGGTACTCCCGCTGCGCCTTCGTGTCCCCGAGCTGCTTGGCCGCGTTCGCGGCCGTGGCCAGGCAATTGACAGCCTCGTCGTCGAGATCGAGGCACTTCCTCGCATCCTTGAGCGCCTCTTTATAGTTTCCCGCCTCGTAGTCCAGCGTTCCCAGAGCGGTCCAGCCCTCGATCATGTCCGGCTTCGCCGCGACCGCTTCCTCGAACTTTTTTCTGGCTCCCGCCTTGTCCCCGGCCTTGAGTAGATCCTGACCGGCACGAAACTCCTTGAAACCCGGCTGCTCGAGGGCCTTTTTCTGGACCTCCTGGTGGACTTCTTCGATCGTTTTCAACGTAAAATTAAAGACGTTACTCATGCTCCCCGCGGGGACCTTGACGGACTCCTCGACGGCCTGGTAACCCGGCGCCGCGACGTGAAACACGTACTTCTGGGTCGCATCGAGGATCAGCACCTGGTACCTGCCATGCTTGTCAGGCGTGACAATCTTCTTGTAATTCGTGACGTCGGGGGACGTGATCGTAATCGTCGCGTTGACAATGGCCTTGCCACTCGAATCCTTCACCTGTCCGGTGATACGGGCGTTGATCCCGGCGAACGCAACCGACGAGGTAACCAGGACAACGCTGGTCAGCACGAGAGCTCTCCACGTTTTCATCATTTCGACCTCCATCTCTTCTGCCGCGGTCCGACACGCGCCAGCTCGTGGCCCGCGAGAAACCGTGCAGCTTGAGAATACCCCGTTTCTTCCTCCCTCTCAAGATGATGGCTGCCCGAGGAGCGATCGACGTGGTGGTCATCCCGACGAACCGCACCGCGCAGGTGCCGGATGGCCCCGGGACGCAACACGGCGTCGAGACGTGCTTCTACTCCCTGGAACGCAGGCCCACCATGGCGCGAATGACGTGCCTGGCCACGGTCGGGTTTTCACGGAGACGCCGCGAGGAGTACGGGTACCAGTCCGGCCCGAACGGGACGTAGACCCTGAGCCGATGGCCGCTGTCGAGGATGATCCGCCGCAGCTCGGGATCGACGCCGAGCAACATCTGGAACTCGTACTGCTCCGGCGAAAGCCCCAGCCGGTCGACGGCCGTCATCCCCGCCCAGACCAGGTGCTCGTCGTGCGTGGCGATACCGACGTACGAGCCGTGCTCCAGGAGCTTGTCGAGCGCCGCGATGAAGTTGGCCTGAACCGTTCGATACCCGGGCCAGGCACGTTTTCTCGGCTCGAAATAGATACCCTTGCACAACCGGACGTTCGGTTTCAGATCGAGAAGGCCGCCGATATCGTCGAGGGTGCGGCGCAGACGGGCCTGGAGCACCACGCCAACGTTGTCGTACCCCGCCCGGAGCTCCCGGTAGGCGCGCAACGTAAAATCGGTACAGGTATGGTCCTCCATGTCGATGCGCACGAAGTTGCCGTGGGACGCCGCGACATCGAGGATCTTGCGAACGTTGTCCACGCAGTACGACTCGTCGATCCTCAAGCCGAGCATGGTCAGCTTGATCGACACGTTGCAATCCAGATGGAGCTCGTCGATCGTGTCAAACATCTTGATGTAGGTAGCAACGGCTGCTTCGACCTTGTCCCGTACCACAATCTCCTCGCCGAGGACATCGACGGTGGCCATGATCCCCTCTGCGTTGAGATTCCTGATGGTTCGGCAGGCATCGTCGAGCGTTTCACCGGCGACATACCTCTTCGCCACCCGTCCGACGACGAATTTCGGGATCAGCGGCAACCCGTGTTTGATCAGCGAATCGAACAGACTCATACAAGCCTCCGTGGATCGACGGCTGCGCAAACGGCCCCGCAGTGCACTGCAGCAGCGCCCCCGGCGAGGAGGGCGCCGGCCGCCCGGCGCAGCGTGGCGCCCGTCGTCAGCACATCGTCGATCAGTAGAATCGTCTGGCCTGTGACCCGCCGGGCGACGCGAAACGACCCGGCTGCGAGATGATGCCTCTGCACGCGCGTCCGGGCGACCTGAAGCCCGAAGCCGTGTCGTCGCAGCGCGCGCTGAAAGGGGCGGCCAAGATCCCTTGCAACCACGCGCGCGAGTAGCTCCGCCGCGACCCAGCCACGCTGGAGCCGCCGGAGGGGGTGGGACGGGACGGGAACGATGACGTTGACACCGGCCATCCAGGGACGTGAGCCAAGCCTCAGCCCCAGCCGGTGGCCGAGGGGCTTGGCCAGCTCGTCCCGTCCATGGTGCTTCAACGCCAGGACCGCTCGCCGCAACGTGCCGTCATACTCGCCCCACACCGTCGTGCTCGCCTGGGGCGGCGGCTTCGTGGCGCAGCCGAGGCAGAGCGGCTCTCCGCTCGCCGTTTCCTGTCCGCATCGTTCGCACCTGGTATCGGGTACCGGGATGACGGTGCTCCAGCAGGAGGCGCACAGCCCACGGTCCGCCGCCGTCAGCGGCGCCCCGCAGAGCAAGCACACCGCGGGAGCGAAAACTTCAAAAAGGCGGGCTGGAGCGACTGACCCACGCACGCGGTCATCGTAACAGAATCGGCGCGATGGATTGTCTCCGCCTCGCCGCCGGGCTACCCTGTTTGGGGAGGCACCATGAGCACGAGCGAGTTGAAGCCTGAAGACATCCTTGCGGAGCACCGGGGGTCGATCAAGAGCTACGAGCGTGCGGACAACCTCGACGGCGTCGAGATCCTCCGCCTCGCACGCCACGTCGACGACCGCGGCCTGTTCCTGGAGATCTACCGCGCCCGTGCGACGCATCCCGGCTCCGCCGAGCTGGCCCGTTTCTTCGAGGGGATCGAGGTCGCCCAGGTAAATTACTCGATCGTCGACCTCACGACCACGGTCAAGGGACTGCACTACCACCTCGGGCAAACCGACGTCTGGTTCTGTCCGCCGGACAGCAAGATGAAGATCGTCCTGTGGGACCTCCGGGCGAGCTCGCCGACCAGCGGCCAAACCCAGACCATCATCGCCGGAGGCGGGCGCGATATCTGGGTGAAGATCCCCCCCGGCGTCGCTCACGGCTACCGTCCGCTCACCGATCGGTGCGCCCTCGTTTACATCGTGACTCGGCCGTTCGATGCCCAAGACCCGGACGAGCGCAGGATTCCGTGGGACCACCCCGCGATCCGGGACCTGTGGGACGTCGAGAACGGTTAGCCCGTCCCCCACGGACGTTCGCCGCGAGAAACATCACGCTGGCGGGCCCCCACGGCTCCAGCAGGCAGGGTGCGAGGTTGGGAGGTGCCCAGGGCGCCCGGGAGGCCTCGGGCCAAGCCGTCTGCGCTCGCCACCTCGACGGGTCCCGGGCGGGATTGCCCCTCGCCTCGTTGCGGGGCGGGGTACCATGTACGCATGCGTCACATCGTCATTGGCACGGCCGGGCATATCGATCATGGCAAGACGGTTCTGGTGAAGGCTCTCACCGGGATCGATTGCGACAGGCTTCCGGAAGAGAAGAAGCGGGGCATCACGATCGACCTGGGATTCGCCCACATGGAGGAGGGTGATCTGCAGGTGCACTTTGTCGACGTTCCCGGTCACGAGCGGCTGGTCCACACGATGATCGCCGGGGCCTCGGGGATCGACATGGCGCTCCTGGTCGTCGCCGCGGACGAGGGGGTGATGCCCCAGACCCGGGAGCACCTCGAGGTGATCCGCCTGATGGGCGTGCCGGGGGGTGCCGTGGCGCTGACCAAGGCCGATCTCGTTGACGAGGAGACCCTCGAGATCGCGACCGATGAGATCCGTTCTCTTCTTCGCACGACCCCGTTCGCCGGTGCGCCGATCGTTGCGGTCTCCGCCCGCACCGGGCGGGGGATCCCCGAGCTGCGCCGGGTGCTGGTGGAGCAGGCCTCCGGAGCTCGCCCGCACCTGACAACGGACCGGCCGTACCGGGAGGCCGTCGACCGGGTGTTCACCATGGCGGGCGCCGGTACCGTGATCACCGGCACGTCCCTGTGGGGGACGCTCCGGGCCGGGGACCCCGTCGTGATTCTCCCCGCGGGGCGCGAAAGCCGCGCCAGGCGGCTTCACGTCCACGGCGCCCAACGGCGCGAGGTCGAGGCCGGCGAGCGCGTGGCGATCAATCTCGCGGGGCTTGGAACGACCGACGTCCATCGTGGCGACCAGGTGATGACGCCGGGCCCGTGGCAACCCACCCGCCTGGTCACCGTGCGGCTGGAGCTCTTGGGCACCGCCCCCCGCGCGCTGGACGAGGACGAAGATGTCGAGCTTCATGCGCTGGCGGCGCGCGTGGCAGCCCGGGTGCAGCGCCTGTCCGGCCGGCCGCTGAAGCCCGGACAGACCGCCGTCGCCCAGATCGCGTTGGAGCGTCCGCTCGTCTGTTTTCCGGGAGACCGGTTCGTGCTCCGGCGCCCGGCGCCCGTCAACACCTTTGCGGGCGGCATGATCCTCGATGCGCATCTCCCGCGGTTCCACCGCCGCGATGCCGGGCAGCTTCGGGACCTGCCGTCGGTGCAGCGCAGCGCCTGGCCGGCCCTCCTGGAATCGTGGATCGTGAGATCGGGACTGGCGGCCGTGCCGGTCACCCGGCTCGCGGGAAGATTGGGCATCCTCGAGACATCGATCGAGGCGCCGTTGGGACGGCTCGTGGAAACCGGACGCATCCGGACGCTGCCGACGAAACCGGTGCGCCTGGTGGCCGAGAGCCACATCGCGCGGTTGGCCGAACGGGCGCGGGAGACGTTGGGGAGCCGGCTCGCGGGGCAGGAGGTCTCCGCCGGGATTCCCGCGCGTGACTTTGCCGCGTCGATTCTTCCCAGGGGGGCGCTGCCACTGGCGGATGCCTACCTCGAGGAGCTTCGGACGCGGGGTGCGCTGGACATTGCGGAGGGAATGGTCGTGCCGGTCGGCCGGCGGGAGCACATGACCCCGATGGGCGAGGAGCTGACCCGCAAGGTCGAGAAACTCTACCGGGATGCCGGCCTTACCCCCCCGTCGCCCAAGGAGGTAGCTGCGACGCTCGCGGCCCGTCCCGCGACGATCGACGGCATCTGCGCCTTCCTCGTCCGCCGGGGCCGCCTGGCCCGGCTCGAGGGGAAGCTCCTCATCCACTCCGAGGTGCTGGAGGAGGTCCGGCGGTCGGTGCTGGGTTGGGGGGTTGACAGCTTTGAGATCGGCCAGTTCAAGGAAAGGTTCGGCCTGACCCGCAGGCTGGCGATTCCCATCCTCGGATGGTTGGACGCCGAGCGGGTCACGCTCCGCCAGGGGTCCCGGCGGAAGGTGATTCGCCGGAGGGGTTGAAGGTCGCGCCGGGAACTGGCCGGACGGCCGTGGATGACAGCTTCGAGAACTTCAAGATGGCCCGGGTGCTGTAGACGACCCAGCACGCGACGGGTTGCCCGCCACGCCGGGCGGGAGCGAGCTGCCACGTTGCCAGGTATGCCGCAAGCCAGCGGACAAGGCCGGTGGGCACGTCGAGCGGCACGAGACGATCGCACCGGCCATCGCTGGTGACGTGCACCAGGGCGCCGAGCGCGACCTCGAGCTGGCGGCCCGGGACCCGGATCCGGACCTTCCTGGGCGTCGGTGGGCTGGTCAGCGTGGCGGGGTCGGCTGCCGGGAGCGTGCGGAGTCTCCCGGACGGGTACGGCTGGGTTTGGACGCGCGGCACCGGCGGTTTCGCCGGCGAGGGCAACGTCAGGCGTTGTCCAGAGAGAATTGCATTCTTGATTTTCCCGGTCAGGGTGATGTCGAGCACGACCCACGCCGGTCGCGGCGTTCGTCCAACGAGGGCGGGGTGGAACCTCGCCTTGCGGAACCCCTCCGTGATGGAGGCCGTCAACGCTGGAAACGGCAGGCGGAGGGGGACGGCCCCGTGACATACGCCCCGGGCATCGACGTAGGCCGCGACCCGCGCCACCCCCAGGACCCGGAGCTTGCGTGGGGGCGTTGCCCGCTTCAACGTGGGGGGAACATCGAGGGCTGCCGCGAACGGGTTGACGGGCGCCACGGTGAGAACGGGAACCGGCAGCGGCTCAACGATGTGCAGCCGCTGCTGCCACGCGCGGACCCGGTTTTCCTGCGCAGGCGCCGCGACCGCAAGCATCAAGACCACGCCGAGGATGGCAACCCGTCTCACGATGGCATCGTAACCCACCCCGGACGAAACGGGAAGCGCAACGAGCTCGAAGCGCCTTGACACTTGACATCTTCACACCAGTGCCCCAATAATGTTTATAACGTGAAGATCCGAAAGGAGGATTGAATGAATAAGACTGAGATGGCCGTGAAGCTTGCTAAGAAAACGGGATTGAGCCAGGGGAAAGCTGCGGAGGTTTTGGACGCAATCTTCTCGGCCCAGCCGCGCACCGGGATCATCGCGACCGCGCTGGATAACGGAGAGAAGGTGACCGTTCCCGGGTTCGGGACGTTCGCCACGCGTCAGCGGGCCGCTCGGCAGGGCCGGAACCCGGCCACGGGTGAGACGATCACCATCCCCGAGCGCCAATACGTCTACTTCAAAGCTGGGAAAACCCTGCGCGAGCGCGTCGAAAAGTAGGCCTGCTGGCGCGCGCTACGCCGGCCTTTCCGGCGTCCGGTTGCAAGGACCGGGCGCGGGGAGGTTGGCGTTTGCGTTTTCCTAACCCACATATCTCACGGACTTTCGTCGCGAGATGGACGGTACATCGTCCGGGCTCGCTCAGTGTGGCGGGGAGTGTCCGGGCGCCTTCCACGGCACCAACTCGCCCAGGATGTGAGCCAGTCCAAGCAACGACGCCGGGCACAGCGGCGGAACGCCCAGGGCCTCGACGTACAGCACCTGTCCAGAGCGCGTGTCGCACGCAAGGCGTGTGCCGCCGTGAAGCGCCATCCACACGAGCGCAGCCGCGACCACGCCGGATCCGCATGACAAAGTCTCCCCTTCGACACCGCGCTCCCACGAGCGGACGGCAACGCGGTCCTCGCCAGTTTTTTCGACAAAGCTGACGTTGGCGCCGGCAGCGCCGAGGGCCGGGTGGGACCGGAGCGCGGGTCCCCAGCGGTCGATGGCGAGGGTGCCGAGATCGCCGGGTACGGGTACCACCAGATGGGGAACCCCTACCTCGAGGAGCCATCCGTTCCAGGTCTGTCCGGAGGTTTCCAACGTGAATCTTCGGGGCGTCGACGGCGGTGGCGGGAGTTTCAGCCGTACGGTCTCTCCGTCAACCTCGGCTCGAATATCGGCCCACGCCGTCCGGACGATCAGGTGCGGCGGGAGGTCGAGCAGGCTCACCGCGGCGCGGGCCGTGCAGCGCGTGCCGTTGGCGCAGAACGCGGCTTCCCCTCCGTCGGCGTTCCTGTAGACGACGCGCACGGCGTCATCACCGTCGGGAAAGAGCGCGAGCGTCCCGTCGGCCCCGAAGCCGAGCCGGCGCATGCAGAGCCTGCGGACGAGCGCAGCATCCGTAGCCAGCCTCTCGGCCCACGCCCCGGTTCCGAGGACGAAGTCGTTGCCGGCCCCTTCGACCTTGAAAAGCCCCTCGATCACGGCCCCTGTCCCGCGATCGTTGTACAGGCGACCGGCTTTGATTCGTTCCCCGCCGCGTCCACCGCCCGGACGGCGTAGATGAGCGTCCCCTGCGGCGGCCTGCGATCCGTGTACTCGTGGGTCTTGACGTGGAAATCGAGGTGATGCCACCTCCCCCCCTTCCGTTTCCGGAACACGCGGTACTCGGCGGCGCCCGCCACGGCGGACCAGCGGAGGCGCACGAGGCCCGTTTCCGGCAGGCAGATGAGCTGTACCGGGGGCTGGGGCGGGTAGATATCGGGGTACGGGATCGTGACTGGCGTGGAGGGTTCGCCGACGATGCGAACCCCGCCAACGGTTTTGAGAGACCGCAACCGGTAGATCCAGGTCACGCCCTGTGCCGCGGAGGCATCCTGCCAGGGTGGTTTCACGATTGGTTTCGGGGTCAGCGTGTGCCACGCCTTTCCGTTCCTGGATCTCTCGACGATCACGGCGTTTGCGCCGGACGGCGTCCAGCTGAGGGTGATACCGGCGGCGCGGGCCTTGGCGGTCACTCCGGAGGGAGGCGAAGGTGGCGCCTGGGGCCTCAGCCTGACGATGTTCGACAGCTCCGAGGCGTGGCCATGGCAGCAGATCGAGCGCACCGCGTACCAGATGATGAGGGGCATCCGGTCGTGGTTTTTCCGGTACCATGTGGCGAGATCGTCGCGATAAACGAGCTTGGGGCCGCGCGTCGCGCGCTGAAGGTCCGCCCCGTGCAGGCGGGCCACCCGGCGTCCCTTCGCGAGCAGAAGCTGCACGCGCACCTCTCGGAGTCGCAGCGAGGCGCCATGAGGTTCCCGGCTGGGCGGGAGGCTCAGCCGCCACACCTCGACGGATTCAAGATCGGGGAGCGGCCCGCCCGAGCGGGTCATCGACGGGTAGCTCCAGGTGAGAACCGCTTCGGTCCCCACCTGGCTGACGACGAGGTCCCGGGTGCGCTCGGCAACCCGGACGATCGGTGGCTGAGGCGCCGCCTTGCGCCCGCACCCCGGCGTCAGGAGCGCCGGGAGGATGATGACAGGCGCCAGCAGAGCCGGGACGATGCGGCGCACCGGCATGCTCACAGGATATACCGCGCCAAGTCGCGGTCGGAGATCAGCGGTTCGAGGCGCTGGCGCACCATGGCCTCGGTGACGGCATGCGCCTCCCCGGCATGCTCGGGCGCCGAGAAGGAGATCTCCTCGAGAAGACGCTCCATCACCGTGTGCAACCTGCGGGCGCCGATGTTTTCAGCAGATGCATTGATCTCGGCGGCGATTTCCGCGA
>JAADFN010000176.1 GCA_013152895.1 Acidobacteriota bacterium
GGCATTCCAGTCGCGCCTCGACGTCCTCGGTATCGACCTGGGCTCCGGCGCCGAGCTGATGCCGGCATGGACGAAGACGGTCGAGTACACCCACGTCCGCACCGACCGCAGCGCAAGAAAGAGCCTCGGCGCCGTCGCCGACCGCCTGATCCGCGCGCTTCGCGGCACGAGGTGATCGATTCGCCGGCCACGGCAGATCTGCCACGATCGGCCCCGGCTGCGAGGATGCGCGCGGCGCATCCACAAGGACCGTGCCGCGGATGGGCACCTCGTTCCCGGGCTCTACGGCATGCACGATCCTTGGGCCTGCTACACTCGCCGGCGATGGGAACGCCTGCACATCGCCCCACGCCCGTCAACGTCTTCTCCTTCTCACGGCTCAAGGCATTTTCGCAGTGTCCCCTGAGGTACAAGTACCGGTACATCGACGGGCTCTCCGAAGCGTTCCGGTCGATCGAATCGTACCTGGGCAACATCGTCCACGAGGTTCTCGAGTGGATGTACGCCCGCCGCGACACGGGCGAGTCCCCCACCCTCGACGCGATCCTCGATGAGCTCGCCCGCCGCTGGCAGGCCTCCTGGTCCGAGGAAATCGCCGTCATCAGGGTCGGCAACGACCCGCAGGACAGCTACCGCAGCGGCCGCGAGATGCTGACGACGTTCTACCATCGCGTCTTCATCCACGACCGCAGCACCACCGTCGCACTGGAGCAGCGTCTCCACGCCCGGCTCGCCGACGGAATCGCATTCACCGGCTTCGCCGACCGGATCGGCCGGACCGCGAACGGCCAGCTCTTCGTCGTCGATTACAAGACCTCATCCCGCGAGGGCGACGCCGGCGACTTTTCCGAGGGCCTGCAGGCGCCGCTCTACGCGGCCAGCGCCATGGATCGGCACGGGGACGCCACCTGCCTCGCCGGCTACCACTACCTCCGTTTCGGAACCACCAACTGGCGCCCAGTAACCCGCCAGCAGGGTGCCGGGATTCGCGCGCGCTTTACCGAGCTGGCCCGCCAGGCGCTGCTCGCCACCGAGTTTCCCGCCCGGCCGGGCGTGCTCTGCGCCTGGTGCGGCTTCAACCGGACCTGTCCCGCCGCCCAGGTTCCCGGGCACCTCGGCGGCGGCCTGAACCCGCCGCCCGGGGGCACGGCACCCGCCCTGTGGTAACGGCCCCGGGGAATGAACCGCCAGAGCCGTCATTCCATGCCGGGCGCAAGATCCGCCACCGGTACCCGGCGAGCGTCTTCACAACAAACCGTTCCTCGGGCTCGGTGGGCCGGACCGGCGGGAAGTCCGCCCAGGATCGAGGCCACTTTCGGGGCACGTCCCGATGTCCAGGTGCTGCCCTTCGAACCCGCGGGAGCGCCGGGCCCCGAGCGGATGGCCAGGTGGACGAGACGGTTCGCTGCTCGATGGCGTCGAGCTTCGTGGCGAGGGCGATCAAGAGGGCGGAGGATCCTGCTCCGTTTCGTGGAGGTGGCGCCAAACGGTCCGGCCGAGGCGGGGGCCAAGGGCGGCTTCGAGATCGTCGGCGGATGCCTTTTGGACGCCGCTGAGGGAACCGAAGCGTGTCAGCAGCGTCCGGGCGCGGCCCGGGCCGATGCCGGGGATGTTGAGCAGCTCGCTGGCCAGGGTCCGCGTGCGGCGATGGCGGCGGTGCCGCGAGACGGCGAAGCGGTGGGCCTCGTCGCGGGCCTGGCGCAGCACGAGGTGCGCCGGGTCGGACCGGTCGAGCCGGAGCGGATCGGAGGCGTCCGGTAGAAAGATGAGCTCCTCGCGCTTCGCGAGGGCGGCGACCGGCAGGTCCACGCCCAGGGCGTCCAGGGCCGCCGTGGCGGCGTTGAGCTGGCCCGGGCCGCCGTCAATCAGCACGAGATCGGGCATGGCCTGATGCTCGTCGCGCAACCGGCGGTACCGGCGGCCGACCGCCTCGGCGATGGCCGCACAATCATCGACGCCTGAGACCGACCTGATCAGGAACGAGCGGTACGCCTTCCTGTTCATCCGGCCCGACTCCCAGACGACACACGAAGCGGTCATGTCCTTGCCGCCGGCGTGGGAGATATCGAAGCACTCGAGGCGGCGGACGGGCCCCGGCAGCCCCAGCGCCTCGCCCAGGCGGCGCTCGAGCCGGTGCGCCTGCGCCAGCGGCGCACGGAAACGGAGCGCAAACGCAGCCCGGGCGTTGGCGAGCGCGAGCTCGACGCGGCGCACGCGGGGACCGCGCATGGGGGCGGCGATCGTGACCTTCCGGCCCCGGCGCTCACCGAGGAACGCCTCCAGCATCGCCCGGTCGTCGGGATCGAGCTCCTGCGCCGTATCGATCACCGGCGGAATCGCCGGGTTCGCCTCGTAGAACTGGGCGATGAACGAGGCCAGAAGCTCGCCCGCATCGACGTCGCCGGCGCCCTCGAAGTGCAGCTCGCGCTTGTCGACGAGCTTGCCGTCCCGGTACGGCAGTACGCAGACCGTCGCGTGCTCGCCATCGGTCATACTCGCCAGCACGTCGGCATCGCCCCGGCCGGGCAGCTCGACGTTCTGCGGCTCGCCCAGCCGCCGGACGACGGCGATGAGATCACGGATCGCCGCCGCACGCTCGAAATCGTCCCGCCCGGCCGCGGTCCACATGCTGGACTCCAGCCGGGCGACGAGCTCCGCCGTCCGCCCCGAGAGGAAGAGCAACACGTCCTTGACGGCAGAGGCGTACTCCTCGGGGGTCGTCAGGCCCTCGATGCAGGGGCCGAGGCAGGCGTGCATGTGGTGGTAGAGACAGGGCCGCGGCAAGCTGCCGTCGATGTCGATCCGGCACGTCCGGACGAGAAATCGAGTGCGGATCACGTCCATCAGGCGCCGGGCCATGTACTGGCCCATGAACGGGCCGAAGTAGGTATGTCCATCCTCCCGGACCCGCCGCGTCAGCTCGACGCGAGGCCACGTCTCGCCGGTGGTGACCTTGATGTACGGGTAGGTCTTGTCGTCCTTCAACAGGACGTTGAAGCGGGGACGATGACGCTTGATCAGGGTATTTTCCAGCACGAGCGCCTCGACCTCGGTCGCCGTGACGGTGAAGTCGAGATTCCGCGCCAGGGCGAGCATTCGTGCCGTGCGGGCCCCGGGCTCGCGGTTCCTGAAGTAGGACAGCACCCGCTTGCGCAGATCGCGGGCCTTGCCGACGTAGAGGACCGTTCCCTCTGCATCCCGGAATCTGTAGACGCCCGGCGCCTGGGGGGCCTCGCGGGCGCGTTCGACGAGCGGATGGCGGGCCGTCATGGCCGTGGCGCCTCCCGCACCACCGGGATGAACGTGCTCGCCTTCCCCCTGATGTAGCTGCGCACCATCAGGTACGCCAGCACGCCCCCGGCGATGTTGCCCACGGCGATCGCGCCGAAGATCCCGGTTACACCCCACCAGGCGCGCCCGAGCCACGCCAGGGGAATGGTGAGAACGAGAAGCCGTACGCCGACGAGAAAGGCCGCGCGAAGCGGACGGCCAACGGCGTTGAACCCCGAGCCGGAGACAGCGGCGATCCCGAACGCCGCATAGCTCAGCGGAACGACCTGCAGGTAGAGTGCGCCGCGGGCGATGACGATCGGATCAGTGGAAAAGATGCCGACGATCAGGCGCGAGGCGGGAATCAGGAGCGCCGCCAGCAGGGCGCCCCATGCGAGGCAAAAGATAAAGGCGAAGCGCATCGCCCTCTCGATCCGCGGCCACGCCCCCGCTCCATAGTTCTGGCCGACGAACGGGGTCACCGCCGCGGCCATCGCCATGACGCCAACCGCGACCACGGCCTCGACCCGGGTCGCCACGCCGAAGCCCGCCACGGCCGCTGCACCGAAGCCCGCCACCATGCGGGTCAGGATACCGCTGGACAGCGGCGCCAGCAGGTTGGTTCCCGCAGCCGGAATGCCGATGTGGAGCACCCGGCGCCACGAGCTGACGGCTTCCCTGAACTTGAATCCTCTCCACTGAACCATATCGAACCGCCGGCTCAACAGCCACAGGACCGTCACCATGGCAAGTGCCCAGGAGAAGACCGTCGCCAGCGCGGCGCCCTCGAGCTCGAGCCTCGGGAACGGTCCCCAACCGAAGATCAGGAACGGGTCGAACGCCGCGTTGATCAGTCCGGCCATGATCATCACCATCGCGGGGGTCCGCGTATCCCCGGTGGCGCGGATCGCCGAATTCCCCATGATCGGCACGCCGAGGCAGGGAATACCGAGAAACCACGGCGTCATGTAGGATGCGATCAGCTTCAACATCTGCGGGGATGCGCCCAGGAGCCTGAACAGCGGCCGCATGACGAGAAGCCCGGCCGCCGAGAAAGCGCCCACGACCGCCACTGCCAGAACCAGGCTGTGCGTGGTCAGCTTCCGGACCTGTTCCCCCTCGTCCGACCCGATCGCCTGGGCGATGACCGCCGTCGCACCGATCGACAGGCCCATCATCACCGCCTTGACCACGAAGGTCACGGGGAACGTGAACCCCATGGCCGCCAGCGGGATCTTGCCGAGATGACCGACCCAGAACGTGTCGACGATATTGAAAAAGACGATTGCCACGATCCCGATCGCCATCGGGAGGGCCAGCTGGACCAGCGACGCTCCCACGGGCGCGGTCAGCAGCTCGCGCCTGGATCCTGGTTTCACGTGCGTCTCACTCCGTGCCGCCGGCGCCTGGAACCAGGCCGAGGATATCGAGCGCCCTGAGCGCCGCTTCCTGCTGCGCCTCCCGTTTGCTCGAGCCTTCGCCCCGTGCCAGCGGCGCGCCGTTCCAGACGACCTCGAAGACCCAGTGCCTCCGGTGGTCCGGCCCCTGATGCTCGACCTCCCGGTATTCGGGAAGGGGCAGGCCACGTCCCTGGGCCGCTTCCTGAAGCGCCGTCTTGGGATCGGCGCGCACGAGGCTCCGGTCGTCCATGTGGGCGAGGTCTGCGCCAAACATCCGTTCCACGAATCCCTGAGCAGCCTCCCAGCCTCCGTCGAGCGCCATCGCGCCCACAACCGCCTCGAAGACGTCCTCCATCAGGGTGCGGCGGCGGCGTCCACCGGCCTTCTCCTCGCTGGGCCCCAACTCGACCACTGCATCGAGGCCGAGCTCCAGCGCCTTCGCCGCGAGCGTCGCAGAGCGGGTGAGCTGAGCCTTCATCCGGGTCAGGCCGCCTTCGGCGCGATCCGGAAACGCCCTGTACACGAGGTGGGCCACCGCGTGGCCGAGCACGGCGTCGCCGAGAAACTCGAGCCGCTGGTACGAACCGGCGTCGCTGGCCGATGCGGCCGAGCCGTGCCGGAGCGCGCGAGCCAGGAGCGCGCGGTCGAAGAACACGTATCCCAGCCGCGACTCGAGCTCGCCGAGAGGATCGGGTGGCACCGTACCCATCACACCCGCATCATAGCCGATGCGTCCCGAAAACGCCCCCGCGGCTCACCCTTTCTCGTGGCCCGGATCGCCACCATCTGGCGGCCGTCCATCCGCCGGGAAGGCCGGCACGGCGATCTCGATGGTGGCCGTCTGGCCATCCCGGCTGAACGCGACCCGACCGCCGAAGCGTCCGGCGAACCGCCTGGCGACGACGAGGCCCACATTCAAACGTTCGGTTGCCCGAGCAGCCACATCCGCGCTCTCCGAACCGGGCGTGCCCATGCCGGCTGTCATTCTGACGACGGCCCACTGCTTCTCACCGTTATCGCCCGTGTCCTGCCACACCCCGATGCGAACCTTCCCGGCTTCGCCTGCCATCGTCGCGCACGCTTCCAGCAATCCGGCCAGGAGCCTCACGAGGGTGCGCTCCTCAACCCACAGTCTGAGGCCCACCCCGGCGCCACCATCCAGCGTCATATCAACCGCCCCGTGGATCGTCCTGACGAGCTCCAACGCCCTTCGCACGACACGATCGAGCTCGACATCGCGCCACTGGCCGGATCCTCCGTGAGCCAACAGGCCAAGTCCCTCGACGATGTTCGCGCCACGAGCGGCTTCGGCGGCGACACGTTCCAGGCGGCGGGCCACTGCGCCGCCGGAAGGAAGGTCCCCCGTGACCAGATCGAGGTGGAGCATCTGTGAAGCGAAGAGGTTGTTCAGGGTATGGATCACGCCATCGAACATCATCATGGTCATCAGGCCGCCGACCACATCGTCCGGCACGTTCACGGCGCTCCCGAGTGGAGGGGGGTCGTGCCCCTGCGCACCATCTCTCGCACCAAGCTCTGATGACAACCGCATCGCCAGCAAATCGAGCAGCTCTTCCTCGACGGGCGTCACGTCGAGCGGGCGCGCCGAGCAGCAGGTCAACACGGCGCGAGTCTCGGCCGTCGCCGGATCGACGATCGGGATGATGATCGCGGACTCTGCTCGCACGAGGCGTACGAGCGGCCAGCTCGGATACAGCTCGCCCACCCCCTCCCGGAGGACCTTCATCGTTCGCGAGCCCGCCGCATCTTCCAACGGCGTCCCATGTATGGGAAGGGTCGTTCCAGCTTCGGGCATACCCTGCCCGTAGGCGGCCCGCACGATGGCGAGGGGGGGATACAGCTCCGTGAGGCACCCGTAGCTGGCGCCCGAAAGCTCGGCGGCAAGCTCTGGCGCCCGCTGGACCAGGGACCACCCCACATACCGGGCCAGAACCGAATTGAGCCGCTGGCGCAACGCTTCCTGCCGCACCTCCAGGGTTACGTCCACGAACAGGATCCGCCCCCGTTTGCCCCCGGGACCGATATCCGCGGTAATGAACCGGAACCAACGCGGCGGATCATCGGCCGCCGCGCGACGGAACGGTGGAGAGGCGCCGAGACCTTCGGTGAGCCACGTAGCGATCGCGGAGCGATCGACAGGATGCACGAAATCAAGCAGCCCTGCGCCGACGACGTCCGTGATCAGCGGCGGTACGAGGTCGCGCGCGTGCCCCTCCACACCGGTCACAGTTTCGTGATCAATCTCAAGAAACAGGCACGGTGGTGGGCTGTGCGCCCCTGTCATTCCCGCGGTCATTCGGCCGCCTCCTTTCCGGTGTCCGGCTCGCTGCAGATCCGGCGCATCCGGTCCACGATGCGCCCGGTGTGGCTTCCCGCCCAGTAGATCCGCCCGCACGATGTACACCGCCGGAACCGGTCGACCGTCCGGCCCACGAACGGCGGCACGTTCGTGACGGCTTCCTCGGCCGGCACGCTCTCGAGCTCGCCGTTGCACGCGCTGCACCGTGCCCGCTCGAGAGTCGGCTCCGGATGCAGGTCGAGCCTGGCAAAGAGCTCCCGCAGCTGGTCGTCGAGCGTTGCGGCCCGCAGACAGACCGACCTCGGCCCGTGCGCGGCCAACGCGCCGTCACGGGTCACCAGCCACCTCTCCTCGCGGCGTGAAACTTCCAGAAGCTCCTCGTCGGTTCCCTCAAGGAAAAGAGCATCAAACCCATAGAACCGCAACCATCGAGCCAGTGAACCCAGCATTGCATCGCAAACGAATCGGGGCATTGGCCCCATGGTACCCGATCTCGTGGCGAAACATGCCAGGGCGGATGTACTACAATGCGTGTTTGAGGAGCGCACACGGGGAGACGATGTGCTTGTGAATCTCCTCACGATCCAAACGCAACGCACGGAAGGAGGCTGAAATGCCGAAGATTGAAACCACACCGGAAATGGTGCGCAACGTCTATGAGACGACCCGTAAACGCCTTGATGTGATCCGAGGGCGGTCGAACCGTCCCCTGACGCTGGCCGAAAAAGTCCTGTTCGGCCACCTGGCCGATCCCGAGAACGAGAAGCTCGAGCGCGGCAAGGCGTACATCATGCTGCGCCCGGACCGCGTCGCCATGCAGGATGCAACGGCGCAGATGGCCATGCTCCAGTTCATGCTCTCTGGCCGCGACGAAACCGCCGTGCCCTCGACGATCCACTGCGATCACCTGATCCGGGCGCGCAGCGGCGCCAAAGAGGATGTAGCACGCGCGATCGAAGAGAATCGCGAGGTCTACGACTTCCTCGAGAGCTCGGCGGCCCGCTACGGCCTCGGCTTCTGGAAGCCGGGCGCCGGGATCATCCACCAGACCGTCCTCGAGAACTACGCCTTCCCCGGCGGCATGATGATCGGCACCGATTCGCATACGCCCAACGCCGGTGGCCTCGGCATGGTCGCCGTGGGCGTGGGCGGCGCCGATGCCGTCGACGTGATGGCGGGTTTCCCGTGGGAGGTGCTGCAGCCCAAGCTGATCGGGATCAAGCTGACCGGCAAGCTCAACGGCTGGGCGGCGCCGAAGGACGTGATCCTCAAGCTCCTCGACATCCTGACCGTCAAGGGGGGCACCAACGCGATCGTCGAGTACTTTGGGCCGGGAACCGCCTCGATCTCGGCCACCGGTAAGGCCACCATCACGAATATGGGCGCAGAGCTCGGCGCGACCTGCTCGATCTTTCCTTACGACGGCCGGATGAAGACCTACCTCGAGGGCACACGCCGCGGAGAGATCGCGAAGCTGGCCGATGCCAACACCGACCTGCTGACCGCCGATCCCGAGGTGCTCGAAGCCCCGGAGAGATTCTACGATCAGGTCATCGAGATCGATCTCGACTCTCTCGAACCGCATCTCGTCGGACCGCACACGCCCGACCTCGCCCATCCCGTGTCGCGGATGGCCACGGACGTCAAGACCAACGGGTACCCGGATAACGTCACGGCGGCGCTGATTGGCTCGTGCACGAACTCCTCGTACGAGGACATCTCACGCGCGGCGGACGTCGCCAAGCAGGCCCTTGAGCACGGGGCCAAGCCGAAGACGACCTTCTGGGTCAGCCCGGGCTCGGAGCAGATCGAGGCCACCATCGAACGCGACGGCCAGATGAAGATTCTGACCGACCTCGGGGCCGTCGTCCTCGGCAACGCCTGCGGTCCCTGCATCGGCCAGTGGGAACGTCATGACATCGAGCCCGGAACGCCGAACTCGATCGTCACCTCGTTCAACCGGAACTTCCGCAAGCGGAACGACGGGAGCCCCGAGACGCGCGCCTTCATCGGGAGCCCCGAGATCGTTGTCGCATACGCGCTGTCGGGCAAGCTCTCCTTCAACCCATTGACGGACGAGCTCGAGGGCGCAGATGGCGCACGCTTCAAACTTCAGCCCCCCAAACCGGCGCCCGAGATTCCCCCGTCGGGCTTCGTCTTCAAGACCGAGGGGTACGTCGCGCCGCCAGCGGACCGGTCGGGCGTCGAGATCAGGGTCACGCCGGATTCAGAGCGGCTGCAACTGCTCACGCCGTTCCCGGCGTGGGATGGCGCCGATTTCGAGAACCTCCCCGTCCTGGTCAAGGCCAAGGGCAAGTGCACCACCGATCACATCTCCCAGGCGGGACCGTGGCTGCGGTACCGCGGGCATCTCGACAATATTTCCGACAACCTCCTGTTGGGCGCCGTCAACGCGTGGACGGCGGAACCGGGGACCGGCATCGACGTCGAAACCGGCGAGACGATGCCAATCCCGAAGCTGGCCCGGTCGTACAAAGAACGTGGAATCCGCTGGGTCGTCATCGGCGATGAGAATTACGGCGAGGGCTCCTCGCGCGAACACGCCGCGATGGAGCCCCGTCACCTCGGCGGGGCCGCCGTCATCGCCCGTTCCTTCGCACGCATCCACGAGACCAACCTCAAGAAGCAGGGGATGCTGCCCCTGACATTCGCCGATCCAGCTGACTACGACACGATCAGGGCGGACGACCGGATCTCCATCAGGGGGCTGGGCGAGATGGCGCCCGGCAAGCCGCTCACCGTGGTCGTCCACCATGCCGATGGCAGCGAGGAGAGCTTCGCCGTCAACCATTCCCTCAACGCTGAGCAGATCGAGTGGTTCAAGGCCGGATCCGCCCTCAACGTCTTGAGAAAACAGGGCGCGTGATCCTGTTGACTCCATCAATCAGCGGCCCGGGGCTTCCCCGGGCCGCTGATTGATTCCGCCCCGTTTCTTCTCGCACGCCCCTCCCCGGGGCGCTACACTCGAAGCATGGCGGGCTGGATTGGACTTGGAATCGTCGTGCTCGGCGCAGTCATCCTCCACCGCCTCACCCGGGGCGAAACCCGGCGGAGGCAGCTCTCGTGGTGGACGGCCTGGGCCGTGGCATCGATCGCCCTGCTCTGGCTGACGGCCGGCGCGTACGAGCTGCGGAAAACCGTGGCCCTGTGCGTGATGCCGCTGGGTCTCGTCTGGATCGCGCTCGGCACGTGGGCGCTCCTCTTGTTGTGGCGGGGCAAAAGGCGGGACGGGTTCGCCGCGACCGTTCTCTGGATCGCGCTCGGTCTCGTGGGAAACCTGCCGCTGGGATGCACGCTCCTCGGCTTCCTCGAACGGCCCTTCGTCGCAATCCGGCCGCTCGAAGCCGGCCCGTTCGACGCCATCGCCGTGTTGGGAGGCGGCGTGGGCCGGCGCCCCGGCGGCCGGGCCGAGGTGGGTTCCGCGGGCGACCGGCTTGCACTCGCCGCGGAGATGGCGCTTGCCGGCCGGGCGCGCCTGCTGGTCCTGACCGGACCGGTCCGCACCCTCCCGGACGGGACGCGCGTCGATGACACAGCGCTCGAGGCTGACCTCCTCGAAAGACTCGGCATTCCGAACGATCGTCTGATGAAGGTCCCGGGGCCCCGAACAACGTCGGAGGAGATCGCCGTTCTGTCCAGCCTGGCGACCACGAAAGGATGGGCCCGGATCGGCCTCATCACCTCGGCGTGGCACATGCGCCGGGCCATGACGCTTTGTAAGCGCGACGGCCTCAACGCCAAGCCGTTACCGGCAGACTTCAGGGGCCGCCTCACCCACGTCGGTATCAGGAATCTCATCCCGCAGGCCGACGGCATCTCCGCCGTCCAGCATGCGGCCTGGGAGATCCTCGGCACATGGCTCGCCCACGCGCGCGCACCGCGTAGCCCCTCGCCGTGAGGCGTTGTCGTTCCAGCAGGTCCGGAAGCGGGGGCGAGAGCACGATGAGAGACGCCGTGATCGCGGCGCCTCCCCAAGCGCGGGACATTCACCTGGGGTAGTAGGGATGGTCTCCAGTTTCGTGATCGGTGCCGTCGACGACGTGGCTGATCTCGGGAACGGCATCGATGATGGCGCTCTGGATGCCGTCCGAGAGGGTGACGTGGGCGAGGCCGCATCCGTGGCACCCCCCGCCGAGCTGGACGACGGCCGTATCTCCCTTGATCTCCACGAGCTCGACCCAGCCACCGTGAGCCGCCAAGGCCGGGGCGACCTGCGTGTCGAGAACATCCTGGACCTTTTGGGCCACCGGGTCGTCCCAATGGACCTTGGCCTGAGGATTGTCGATCTTGAAACCAGCGCCATCGGCGTCGGAAACAAAATCGATCGAGGCGCCCTCGAGGAGCTCGGAAGACCGGGGGTCCATGAAGACCTTCAGCCGTTCGAACTCGACCACGACGTCGTCTTCGCGCGGATCATCTTCCAAAACGAGCGTCAGACCGTACTCGAAAGTCGTTCGTCCGAGCCTCCGCGCGCTGAGCCGCAACCCCAGGCACGGGCCGTTCGCCTGCTCCATGTATTCAAGGATCTTTTCCTGGGCCAAGTCTGAAATGGTAACCATTGTCAACTCCTCTACTTCCGCATGAAACCCTACCGCGTCAACGACGTACTCCATCATAACAAGAGCGCCGTACGGCAGATTCCAGGCGCTCATACGTTAGAATCCAGCAAGTATGCGTCGAACCACTATTATCGCTTTGATGTTTCTCCTCTCACCGGGCGCGGTCCTTGCCGGCGCCCGGACGGCCAGCGTGACGGCAGCATTCACGCACGAGCCGATCCATCTCGACGGTCTCCTCAACGAGCCGGCCTGGCGGCGGGCCGGCACGATTCCGGTCCTCGTGCAGCAAAGTCCAAACCCCGGGGCACCCACTCCGTACCACACCGAGGTCAAGGTCCTCGTCGATCGGAAACATCTCTACATCGGGATCGTCTGCTCCGACCCCGACCCCGCGAAGATCGCGATTCATACGATGGAACGGGACGGAAACCTTCGAGGCGACGACACCGTTGCCGTGGTTCTCGACACGTTCAACGACCACCGCACAGGGTACGCGTTCAGGATCAATGCTGCGGGCGCCCGTCAGGACGGACTGATCTCCGGCCCCGATAACATCTCCCTGGACTGGGACGGCATCTGGGACGCCCGGACGGCGCGGAATGCGCACGGCTGGACCGCAGAGATCGTCATCCCGGCGGAGACCTTGCGGTTCAGGCCCGGTCAGGACCACTGGGGGTTCAACGTCGAGCGGACCGTGGCCCGGGACCGGACCGTCCTGCGCTGGCAGGGGACGACCCTGGACTCCAGCCTGTACGACTTCAGGCGCGACGGGACGCTCGACGGCGTCGGCGGCCTCCAACAGGGCAAGGGGCTCTCCATCAGCCCGTACGGCCTGGTTCGCAACGATGCGGATCTTGGAACCGGCCACAGCACAATCCAGGGAGACGGCGGCCTGGACGTCACGTACAACCTGACCCCCGACCTGACCGGCGTCCTGACGCTCAATACCGATTTTGCAGAAACCGAAGTGGATACACGTCAGGTCAATCTCACCCGTTTCCCGCTGTTCTTCCCGGAGAAGCGCTCCTTCTTCCTCGAGGGCTCCAGCCTCTTCACCTTCGGCAGCGGCCTCAACCACGACTTCATTCCGTTCTTCTCCAGGCGCATCGGCCTTTACAACGGCCACCAGGTTCCTATTCTCGGCGGGGTCAAGGTCCTCGGACGGGCGGGCCGCTGGAACATCGGCGCGCTGGACACCATCACGGGCTCGAGCTCGGTTGCCGACGGCACCAACCTCTTTGCCGGACGGGTGACGTACGATGCCGATGAGCATCTCACCGTCGGTACTATCGTGACCGACGGTGATCCCGACGGCATCCATGACAACGCCCTGTACGGCGTCGACGCGCTGTGGCAGACCTCGACCTTCCACGGCGACAAGAACTTCTCGGTCGGCGGCTGGTCGGCATGGAGCGCCGGCGACAACCCGCACGGACGGCGTAACGGCTGGGGCCTCTCGGTCGACTACCCCAACGACCTGTGGAACCTCTTCTTCATCGTCAAGGAGTTCGGGGATGGTTTGAACCCCGCGCTTGGCTTTCTGCCGCGACCCGGCACCCGCTGGTACCAGGGTGGTGGCGCGTACCAGCCCCGGCCGCACGGCGGCCCGTTCGGCTGGGTCCGCCAGTTCTTCTTCGAAACGTTCATCACCTACGTCGAGGACCTCGGCGGTCACGCCGAATCGTGGCGTGTCTTCATGACGCCGTTCAACGTCGTGACGCAATCGGGCGACCACGCCGAAACCAACATCGCCCCCCAGTTCGAGCGGCTTGACGCCCCCTTCGAGGTCGCCAACGGCGTCCTCATCCCGCCGGGCGAATACCATTTCACCCGATATCGCGTACAGCTTGAATCATCCCGGCACCGGCCGTGGCGGGCCGGTGTCACCGTCTGGCTCGGGAACTTCTACACCGGCTCGCTGACTCAGTGGGAGACTTTCGTCTCGTATACCACGCCATCGGGCCACCTGAGGCTTCGTCTCGACGCCGAGAATGATTTTGGCCACCTGCCTCAAGGGAACTTCATCCAACGCCTCTGGCAGACCAAGGTCGCCTGGGCGTTTACCCCGGACATCATCCTGTCGAGCTACACCCAGTTCGACTCCGAATCGGGAAACCTGGGCACCAACACCAGGCTCCGCTGGACCTTCCGCCCTGGCAACGACCTCTTCGTCGTCTGGAACCACGGCTGGGAGCACATCCCGGGAAGCCCGGAAAGTCTCAGCTTCCGCCCGGTCTCCAACCAGCTGGTCGTCAAGCTCCGCTGGACCTTCCGCGAGTAAGGCGTGTCGCACCCGCTGCGCTTTGGGAGAAAAGAGACACCGGCGAACTGTGACGTCCGCCGGCGCTGTTGGGGGGATGCGGGCCACCTCCGGAGGAAATCCGTCTACTTCGCCCAGCCGGCCGCTGGATGCGGCCCCTGGCCGAACATGCCCTGCATGCAGCGGCGTTCCTGCTGCCTCTCCTGGCGCATCTCGTCGGCCTGCTTTTGCTGCTGGGGCGTCAGGATGTTGTAAACCTGGCTCCGCACCTTCTGCTTGAGCACGATCAGGGCGGAAATCTCGGCGGCCTGCTTCTGCGCGATCGCCTCGACCGCGGCCTGGTCGAAGCTCCCCGGCGACATCGCCTGGAGCTGCTCGCGCCCCTCCCGGAGCGCCTGGACATGGCTCTGAATCTCGGGTTTGGCGGCCTCGATGATCGCATGCACCTTCTGCTGCTGCTCCTCGCTGAGGTCGAGGCGGCACAGCGCACGGCCGATCTGGGCCATCATGGCAAACCCGTGTCCGCCGAACATTCCCATACCGCGATGGCCCTGGCCCGGCCCTCCTGCGAGCGCCACGCCCGCACCAAGGCTCATCACCGTGATCAGTACGACTGCGATCCATGTTTTCTTCATGTGAACCTCCCATGTTGTGATTCCCCCGGGCGGAATCGTTAGTCTCACACCATGGTACGAAGCAGTCACCTTCAGAGATGACCAGCAACCATCAAGGTTCTCCATGGTTTCGTAAAGAAACCTTAAGCCCACCACTCACCACGGCCGACTCGATTCCCCGGCCTCCCCAGATCCAGGGCCGGTCCGACACCCCAGGCCGAAGTACGCCGAGCCCTCCCGTCCCGTGCAAGCCGACGCCGAGACCGAAGCACGGCGCGCATCCCCACCACTCGCAGCATCCCCACCGTCCATCCCCTCGAACGCTCCCGAATTCGCCCGCCGAGGTGACGACCCGACGACTCGCGAACTCCCAGGCCCCCAACGAGATCCATGTACGGGAGCAACCCGCCATGCGCCGTCGGCCCGCTGCAAGAATGATCCGCCTCGATCCCGTACGCAAGAACGCCTTGTGCTCCCACGAATTCACCTCGTCGGTGCTCGAAACGTCCCGGACACACGTATTCTCACCCGCTGACGCAGCACGACCAACGAGGTATTGCACCTCCCTTGGCGGTGGATCCGGGCCATCCCCCACCCGGGCAGGCAAGACCCGCCCCTACCAAGGATCAATACAACGCGAAGCCAATATCGCTGCAAGCCGACGGCCCGGCCAAAGGCCGGGGCACGGCGCGCAGTCTCCAGCGAGGCGACGCCGAGACCGAAGGTCGAGGCACGCCGAGCCGCAGCATTCACAACGTTCACGTCTCGACACTCCGAGCGACAGGTTCTGCGGGTTGCGCGGGGACGGGCCGCAACGAGGCGAGGGGCAATCCCGCCCGGGGCACGTCGAGGCGCCGGGCGCAGACGGCTTGGCCCGAGGTC
>JAADFN010000177.1 GCA_013152895.1 Acidobacteriota bacterium
ACTTCAACGTCAGGCCCACCGGGCGTATGTCGCCCTCTGGGCGGTCGCCACGAGACGGCACGAGAACGACTGAGGCACGATCACGAGGGCGAACGTCATCCAGAACCGTCATTTCGTGTCGTGCTCCCTCCCTTGCGCGTGCGCAGAAAACGATCGCTGAAAATGCCACCTTCCTGGATGGGAGCTAACGGAGAAATGCATATCGAACCTTGAAGAAGAACGTCTGATTTGCCGGCGTCAGCGCGAACGCGCTATTGCCAAGCTGAGATTGAGATATGCCTGCGTACAGCTCGCTCACCGCGTTGATCCGATGGACAAACAGGAGGCGGCAGAACAGCCGCTTCGAAGACGAGTCCACGTCTGTCCAGTAGCGTGGGTTTCGTTTCGTATCACGGTACTGGACCACTGCGCGTAGCGACGTCTTGGCGTCAAAGAAATAGTTCAATCGTAGGTCTGAGAGCTGTGCGATGTAGAGCGTCCCGTGCAGTCGCCAGAAGTGTTGTCGCCAGTACCTGAGCTCACCGGTCAGGCGCCGTGCCAACCTGACCCTGAGCCGCGGATTGACAGCTAAGCTCCTCCCGGCGGCGTTATGAGCGTAGTCGATCGCGTCGCCTCTCGACACAAACACGCTGAAAGCAAGGGTCCGGCTCGGCTCCATCGAAAGGAACAGGCTTACTTGCGACTGATCGTAGGCGGTCCCGCCGAAGACGTCCGTCCGCCGCGTGAGCGTCCCCTTGGCGAACGACTGGGCGACAGACTGAACTTCAGCGGAGACCGAAAGCTCACGCCCGAGCAACGTTCCGCCCGCCTCCTCAGAATATGAGCCCGATACGTCAATGGCGGCGAATTTGACCAGACGGTCGCTAGCCCCCCAGAATCTCCGTTCGAGATCCCCCCATCCGTGCCTGAAGCCGACCTGGGGCAGGAAGCCGAGGTCAGCTCGAAGGCCCCGGCTTCTACTGTCAACGCCCAACGACCAGAGCCAGTCGCGTTCCTTGTGCCGGTACTCCGCCGTTGCGCCATGCCCATGAAACGAACTGGCCGGCTGGTTGTACTCCGCGGCGAGCCAATCGGGGTAGCGGGTGGCGGAACCGAGTACTTGCCAGATAATCTCGTCCGAAATGCCGAAGCGGAAATCTCCATCCACACCGATCAGAGACGACGAGTACCCGTCTTTCCCAGTTCGCCCGGTGAGCACAGCGCCAATCGTCGAACGCACACCGACGTCCCGTCGAAGGCGAAGCGCGAACGAGAGATTACCGCCATCCAACGATGCCGTTTGCGAGCCCTCGGGTCCCGGGATGACCAGATTGGTAATCGCGTCTCTTGCTGCGACGGCGTAACCGGACCAGGCGCCGGCCTTCCCGGTCATCTTGAGACCCCAGGCCGGATCGGCGATGGCACGAGTGTTGACCACCTGCAATGGGGTGTCGAGATACCCGGAGCCGGCGAGGAAGAAGGGGCGTTTTTCCGGAAAGAAAAGCGCGAAACGCCGATTGATCTCGAGTTGAGGCAAATCGATCTCGACCTGCGAAAAGTCGGGGTTGATCGTTGCTGCAAGCCGGGCGTTCGAGCGCGGCGACCATGTCGTGGTAAACCCCAGGTTCGACGAGACGCCACCGCGCGCCCATGCGCCGTGCGGCAGGTCTGTTCGGACGTCGGTGCGTTCCGCCGTGAGTGAGGGCGATAGCACCAGGTTCGACCCAGGCCGGATTCCCGAAAGGCCGACCAGCCGATTGAGCTGGCACAGCGAACAGCTATCGCTGCGCGAGAACGGGCGAGAATCGAACTCGTAGCGCACGTTCCTCGGGTACAGGCGTGCGATAACGATGCCCCACGTCTGACTCGGCTTGTCGGGCAAAGTCAGAATGCGAAATGGGATGGCCATCTCGACAACGTAGCCGTCTTTGACGATGCGCCCGGCGGATTCCCAGATCGCGTCCCAGCTTACGTCGATCGACCTGCCACCGTGAGTCAGAAGGTAGTCCATCTGCGACCCGACCGCGTTCACCCCGAACCCGTAGGCCTGCCGACCCGCAAAAGATGGATCAAGGGTGACATTAATCCGGTCGTCGGGCGAAATACGGTCGCGCTCGCGAAACTGCGCGCGGATCCGCGATGGCCGCGGGTCGAAGGCCCTGCATGCCACGTAGAGCGCGCTCGAGTCGTATGTCAGCATGCACGTTGTCTTCACGCGCGCCGGCGTGTTCTCGCCAGGAAAGGTCTCCCACCGCAACGGGACCTGGACCGCGCCGCGCCAGCCCGGATCATTGAGTCGGCCGTCAATGCGGATCTTGCCGGGCGCCCGATGAATCCGGATGTCCGGACCCAGGCTGCGCCGCACAGCTGCGGCGGCCGGAGCCGTCAGGGCGACCAAGACCACAACTGCCAGGGCCGCGCGGGCCAGGCGCCGCATCACGGCTGCGCCACCCGCGCGATGGGCCCTGGGGGATGCTCCAACCGACGTTCCTTGGACAATTGTTGTCACCCAAGATGAGCGATTCTGCCAGATGAGATGTGCCACGGTCGTGATGCTCTGGTGCGTGCGACGAGCGGAGGCATACCCGGGGGTATGTCGAGCATCGTCGCACGTGTCCAGAGCGCAAGGGATTGGTGCAGATCGCCGGTGAGAATCGCTCATCTTGGGTGTAACCAAGAGTGCACCTCCGAAGGGGTTCCCGTGGCCGCGATCCTCCCCTTACGGAGGACCACGAGGCCGTTGGAGGCACGGATCGAGCCACCTTTTTCCCAATACAACACGTTGTACCGCGACGGTTTCATCGGTAGCTCCCTTCACTCGAACAGCCACGTGACCTTGACAAAGCCGATGGTCTGGCGTTCGGAGGACAACGGCATCCACGTGAGATCCCGGTCGAGGTCCCGGGAGTGGGTCAGGCCGACGTAGATCCTGGTAAACGCGTTCTTGCGCCAGGTGAAGAGCAGGTTGATGTAGTCGTACGGGTTGTCGAAGCCGTAGTCGTACAGCGACGCCCGGTCGTGGATGTAGAAGATCTTGAAGTTCGTGTGGTCGTTGAAGACGTAGCGCGCGACGGCCTCGTAGGAGCGCTGTGACCGGTCGAGCGTACCGGTATCGCGCTCGCGATACGTGAAATCGGACGCCTTCACCCTGATCGAGAACGGCCCCCAGCTCGAGGTCAAACCCAAGAACACGGCTTCCTGAGCGACGAGCCGCGGCGCGCTACCGTAGAGGATCGACTGACCGGTCCGGTAGTAGGCGAACGGCTGGAACCTGGGGTGCTCCCACCAGCGTACGCCGGCGTTGAAGGTGTGGGTCGGATAAATCACGCCATCGAATTCCTCGTGGTCCTTCTGGTAATACCCCGAGACGCTCACCTGGTGCTGGAGCCTGAGGGCGGCGAACACGTACGGAACCTGGTTGATCAGCGTCGACTGGTAGTTGTACCGGAGCTGGTAGCCGGCCTGCGTGAGGAAGCTCTTGACCAGCGGCTTCGACGTCTTTGGCTGGTAGTCGAAGCTCTGTGAGAGTTGGTAGCTCCGGAAGTTCACGCGCTGAAGAAACCCGGCATCGGTACGGAAGTCCGGCGACAGCGCTTCGTAGGAGAGGTAGGTTTCGAAGTACTGGCTCCACTTGTAGTCGAGATCGAGCGAGGCGCCGTTACCGGTTCTCGTGTCGCCGTGCTGCCGGGTCTGGGAGACGACGCCCTGGTAAGTCACGGTCAGCTTCTTGAGCCGTTGCACGCCGTCGATCGAGGCCACGCGATTGAATGAGGATCCAAAATCCCGCTCGGTGACCATGGCGCCGACGAACGAGCCCTTCGGCCGCGTGTCCCAGGTGGCGCGGAGGATGTGCCACCAGGTGGTCCGCGCCCGGCCGCTCAACCCGAACCGCTCCGGCGGCACGTCCTGCTCCTCGGCGGAGATCCCGTACAGCCCGAGCCGCTTGCCCTTGGTCGAAAACTTCAGGCCGAGCTCCGGTTTGACGATGTTGCGCGTGTCGAGCAGGTCGATCGGCGTCTTGAACGACTCCATGCCGTCCATGAAGAACGGCCGCTTTTCGCGGAAGAAGACCGGGTACCGGTTGTTGATCCGCTGGTAGGTATCGTCCGCCTCGACCTCGGAGAAGTCGGGATGGATCGTCGCCTTGACGCTCGTGTTGGACGAGGGGATCCACTCGCCGGTGATCCC
>JAADFN010000178.1 GCA_013152895.1 Acidobacteriota bacterium
CAACGAATGCCTGGCATCTCTGGTTCGCCGCCGGGATCGGCGTCTGGTCCTGGATGGACGTGGGCGCCATTGTGCGCGTCGATACCTCGCCCTACTGGCACGAAGCCTCCGGCCAGCTCCACAAGGCCGCGCTGGAGATGGCGATCGGACCCCGGTTTCACCTCTCCCCCACCCTCGACCTTCAAGCGGCCCTCGGCGAGAACATCCCCGCCATCGGCATCGCGCCCGACTTCTCGATCCAGCTCCGCCTCCTCTGGCACGGCCAGGTGAAGAACGCGAGCCCGTGACCGTCACTGCACCGAAAACCATCAATCGTGGGCACGTTCCCCGGGCGACGCTCGATCAATCCGCGCGGCAAGTCCCGGCCCGACCGCGCCACACACACCCGGCACGGCTTTCGCGGGGGATGTAAACCGGCCGTGGTGGCATCCGCGCCGCACACCGCCGTCGATACGGTGGAGTTCTATGAACAGGGAATATAGTCCATGTTATTATATTCTCGTGAACAGAAGTAACGGCAGCTCCCGAAGCCTCACGGCCATGATCGGGGACATCGTCGATTCGCGGAAGTACCGTGATCAACGGTTCCTCTTCAACACCGTGGATGTGGCGCTTTCCTGGGTGAATGAGAGGATCGAGGCCGTTCAGGCGCTCCAGATCACCGTCGGCGACCAGTTCCAGGGGGTTTACGGTGATCTTGGGGCGGCTCTCGATGCGGCTCTCCTCGTCCGTCTCAAGGTCTGGGAAACGTGTGATCTCCGTTTCGGTCTGGGTATCGGCGAGATCAGGCCTCTCAAACCAGACTTGAAACCGTATTCACAGACCGGCTCGGGATGGTGGTTCGCCCGGGAAGCCATCGATCGGGTCGAAGTCAATCAATCGAAAAGGGTCTGGCCAAAATCGTTGCGAACATGGTTACGTTCTGACGACGCCCACCTCGAGGCAGCGATCAATAGCTTCCTCATGTGCCGCGATCACATACTGGGACGAATGGACCGTAAAGATGCCCGCATCCTTCTCGGCTTGTTCCTCGGGGAAACCCAGAGCACCGTTGCCAAGGACCTCGAAATCACACAACCCTCTGTTACCTCCCGGCAGCGCACAAAGGGGGCGAACGCCGTATTCCGGGCACATGCGCTGATGAAAGAGCTCGCTCAATGATTGTCACCGAGTATTTCCTTCTCGGCTCTCTCACCAGCTGGTTCCTGGCCCTGGCTCCGATGCTCCTGCTGCGCTAGCTTTTTCCCGAATCCATCACCCTACCGATGTCTTCATAGGCTCATCATCTATATCTTCTGCATATAGCCGCAGGATCTCTCCCGGAGCACTCATCAGGCACGATCGCGAAAGGCGGGAGGTGGCGCGCACGGCGGTGGTACTCGAAAAGCCCACCGTGACGGGAGTGCTCTCATCGACCCGGGAGCCGCCTGCGTGCGGCCCTGACGGCGGCGCCCGGCACCACGGTCACGGTGTCGTACACCGTTGGCTCAACGCGCAGGAGCAGGGGAACCTGGCACCGGAAAACCTGCGGTGTCCCCCCACCCCGGATGAACCGGTCCTGGTGATCGGTGTAAATAGCCACGCTCTCCCAGGGCGGCGGCACGCCCTGGGACCTGCCAAGCTCAACGTCGTAGATCATCCGACGCGCGGCGCGGCCGCTCAGCCGCAGGTACGTGTCGAACGGCTCGATGTTGAAGTCGGCCACCACGGTCCAGCCGTGTTCCATGGCCAGGGATTCGGCCACCCCCACGGCCCGGATCGGGGGAGAAACCGCACGGCGCATCAGCGAGAGCTGGGGAATCACGACCACGGCGGATGCGGTTATCGCTACCGCAACAATCGCCAGCGACCATCCCCGGGCGACGACGGCGAGGCCGATCACCGCCAGGCCACACCCCAATGCCAACACCGGAAGCCAGTATCGCATGATGGTCCCGTCGACGAGAAGAAACACGACGCCCAGGGCCGGCACGAGGATCGCGCCGAGAAGCACGCCGCCCGCGGGCAGGTGGGCGCGCCAGAACACAACAGCCCCGAGAGCGGCAGCGGCGACCCACGCGAGAGCAATGCCCGGAAGGATCATGGCGCGCGCCGGGCCGAGCTCGGCAAAGGTGTGTGCAGCCGTCACCGTATGGGCCGCCTGGTAACCCGCCTGGAGCCGGAGGGCCTGCCAGAGGACTCGGGGCGACGCTCCGAAAACCACGAGACCGGCGGCGCCGGCACCGAGGCACACGGCGAGCGGCGCCCAGAGCGCCACGCGGTGTTTGCTCCGCCACCACATCACGGCCAGCGGAGCGGCCAGCAGGAGCACGTGCTGCGGCCGTACGAGGATCGTCAGCCCCGCCAGCCCAGACCCCCACGCCGTCTTCCGGCTGCCAGCGTCGGTATCCAGCAACAGCGCGAGCGCGGCCGCCAACAAGGCCATCGCGGCCGTATCCGAAAAGGCGCGGCCGGAGAGCATCCACACCCCGGGCAGGAAGAGGAACAGGAGGCTGGCCGCAAGCGCCAACTCCCGCCGGAGCCAAAGACCCCACAGAAAAAAGAGCGCCGGAAACGTCAGCACCGAGAACCCGGCACTGAGAAGCTGGAGCGAACGCGCCGCGGGAATCCCGGTCGCGTGCAGCCCCTTTCCGAGAAGGATCCATAGCGGAAACCAGGGAGGATGCGGCCGGCCCCACTGGACGTTGAAGCTGAGAACGGACGACGCGAACACCGCCTCATCCTGGTGCCAGATCGATCGCGGAACCGCCGCGATCCGGCTCGCGCCCACCACCAGCGTCACGACGATCAGCACGACGATCCAGAACCGGGGAAATCCCTCGCCCTTACGGCGCACCCACCACCGGCCAGTCCCTTTCACTTTTCGCTTGGTAGGCGTTTCCATCCGCTCATGATACAGCGAATCGCCGCGTCGGCCGTCCTCGGCTCGGCCCCCATCCCGAAGCCCGTCAATCTCCCACAAGCTCACGGGAGAAGGTGACATCCGCTCCCTCATCCCGGCGAGATGCCCCGCCGCCCGCCCGCCACCTCCTGACCCATCGCGGCGTCATCTCCGGCCCGCCACGGGGGCGGAGCCACAAACTCGTACCAATCATGTTCTAATAATTATTCGAGCTCGGGAATGACAATCATCGTGATCGGGAATCCCGGTCTTCCCGAACCCACTGCTCCGCTGTTCCGGGCGGGTGGACAAAACCTTCCCGGATGGCGTCGATCTTCTCCATGGCGCGCCGGCGACGACGCATGACAGCCGCTTTCTTCACGGCCTCGCTGACGAATCGGCTCCGCTCGCCGCGCTTGATCTCCTGGAGAGCCTCCCACGCCTCGTCGTCCAGCATCACGTTCACGCGGTGGGCCATTGGCGACCTCCTTACACACTAATTATGCATACTACTGGCATCCATAACCACGTCGTCGCGGCGTTGTTTTCCGTTCTCCGTGCGGCGGCGTACGACGGGATTGGCACGAAGGGAAAACGCGATACCTGCCCTTCGCCAAGGTGAGGATCGTAGGCCTTCGTCTCCACGATCCAAGCCGAAGACGGGGCGACCGGCTCCCGGGGGGAAACCACGAGGAATGCAAGCCGGCCCCGATGTTCCATGCGCCGGAAAAGAAAGGTCCGTTTCGCGTCCTCCGCGGGGGGGCGACTCGCCGCCGGTATCGCCGGTATCGCTGGGCTAGCGTTTCAATCCGCGCCCCCGCGCGGGGGGCGACCAAATGGGTTTTACCCCCAAGCATGTGTTTACTTGTTTCAATCCGCGCCCCCGCGCGGGGGGCGACCTATCTGCGTGCTCTGTGGACGAACATGCATTTTGTTTCAATCCGCGCCCCCGCGCGGGGGGCGACGATGATCTCAATCGAGCCGATGCTGGGGCCGATTGTTTCAATCCGCGCCCCCGCGCGGGGGGCGACGATGGGTCGTCACCGAGCACGATGGATGCTTTTGTGTTTCAATCCGCGCCCCCGCGCGGGGGGCGACTTCCGGCAACTTGTACATCTCCGAGATCAACTCGTTTCAATCCGCGCCCCCGCGCGGGGGGCGACCTTATAGATTTCCACACACCGTAACTGTTAGTAGTTTCAATCCGCGCCCCCGCGCGGGGGGCGACGCCGCGTCCCCGGAACACGACCACCGCGCTCGGGTTTCAATCCGCGCCCCCGCGCGGGGGGCGACCTCGCGCAGCTGTCCATCGTCTCGGACGCCGGTTGGTTTCAATCCGCGCCCCCGCGCGGGGGGCGACTTCGCCGGATCCGCGCACACGTCGCAGCCAAAGTGTTTCAATCCGCGCCCCCGCGCGGGGGGCGACGTGCGCTTCAGGGCTGCGGCGAGCTGCGTACAGCTGTTTCAATCCGCGCCCCCGCGCGGGGGGCGACCCTCTTCGGGCGAGGTCGCGCCGCGGAGCTTGGAGTTTCAATCCGCGCCCCCGCGCGGGGGGCGACTGGTGATCGATGACCTGGATAACGTCATCCACGATGTTTCAATCCGCGCCCCCGCGCGGGGGGCGACTTCATCACGGCGGCCAACACGACCGGTCGCGAGGTTTCAATCCGCGCCCCCGCGCGGGGGGCGACCCGTCAACGCAGTGCAAGCGGGCGCTATGATGTTGTTTCAATCCGCGCCCCCGCGCGGGGGGCGACGTTCAACCGGTCGACACGCCCCGGACCGGGGAGGTTTCAATCCGCGCCCCCGCGCGGGGGGCGACAACGGGCGCTTAAGCGGGGGATGGCCACCGCACCGTTTCAATCCGCGCCCCCGCGCGGGGGGCGACCAGGGGCTGCGAGCCGTCGGTGCAGATGTAGATCGTTTCAATCCGCGCCCCCGCGCGGGGGGCGACTCTCCCTCGATCATCTGGAGATCAGGTCGCATCCGTTTCAATCCGCGCCCCCGCGCGGGGGGCGACAATAGCTGATC
>JAADFN010000179.1 GCA_013152895.1 Acidobacteriota bacterium
CCGATTGCGATGGAGCGCGGGTTGCGGTTTGCGATTCGCGAGGGCGGCCGAACCGTCGGCGCCGGCTCCATCACGGAAATCCTGGAGTAGGGGCATGCCACGGGAGACAGTTCACCTGCAGTGCACGGAGTGCAAGCGCAGAAATTACTCGGCTTCGCGAAACAAGAAGCAGAACACGACGAAGCTCGCGTTGAAGAAATATTGCCGTTTCTGCCGCCGCCATACATTGCACAAAGAGGTTTAGAAACACGATGCCTGCAGGCCAGTAGCTCAATTGGTAGAGTCCCGGTCTCCAAAACCGGTTGTTGGGGGTTCGAGTCCCTCCTGGCCTGCCATGAAAACCGACGGGAGTCGTCACTATGGATTGGTGGAAACGCCTCAAAACCTTCCTCCGTGAAGTCAACGTTGAAACGCGGAAGGTCACGTGGCCGAACAAACAGGAGGTTGTCAACACGACGATAGTTGTGCTCATCGCCTCGTTCATTTTCGGCATCTACCTGTACCTTTGCGATTTCGTTTTCTTCAAAGCGATCCACTCGATCTTCTCCGTTTTTCACGTCTTTTCGTAAGGAGCGCCGTTCATGGCCAAGCAGTGGTACATCATCCACACGTACTCCGGGTTCGAGGATCGGGTCAAGAAAACGCTTGCGGCCCGCATCGAAGCGCTGGGGATGTCCGAGCTCTTCGGTGAGATCCGTGTTCCCACGGAGACGGTCGTGGAGATGAAGAACGGCAAGCGCCGGGAGGTCCGGAGGAAGTTCTTCCCCGGGTATGTCCTGGTGGAGATGGAGATGACGGACGATGCATGGCATCTCGTCCGCAACACGCCGAAGGTGACTGGATTCGTCGGGGGGGGGAAGAAGCCGACGCCCCTGTCCGAGGAAGAAGTCAACCAGATCCTCCATCAGTCCGTTGCGACCGAGGAGAAGCCGCGGCCGAAGGAGATTTTCGAGAAGGGTGAACGGATCAAGATCACGGAAGGGCCGTTTGCCGGATTCGCCGGGGTGGTCGAGGATGTGAATCTCGACCGGAGCACGGTGAAGGTGATGGTCACGATTTTCGGCCGCGAAACGCCGGTCGAAATGGAGTTCCGCCAGGTCCAGAAGCTCACGTAAGGGGAAAAGATGGCCAAGAAAATCGTTGGATTTATCAAGTTGCAGCTGCCAGGCGGCCAGGCGACCCCGGCTCCACCCGTGGGACCGGCGCTTGGGCAGCATGGCCTCAATATCATGGACTTCTGCAAGGCATTCAATGCCAGGACGCAGAAGGATACCGGCATCATCATTCCGGTTGTCATCACGGTTTACGCGGATCGTACCTACAGTTTTGTCACCAAGACGCCCCCGGCCTCGTTTTTGCTCCGGCAGGCTGCGGGGATCAAGAAGGGGTCGGGCGTTCCGAACCGGGACAAGGTTGGAACCGTGACGCGGCAGCAGGTCGAAGAGATTGCGCGAACCAAGATGCCGGACCTCAACACAGATTCCCTCGAAAGTGCCGTCAGCACCGTGCTGGGAACGGCGCGATCCATGGGAATCGAGGTTCGGGACTAGGGAGGTAGCCGAATGGCACATCAAGGGAAAAAGTACCGCACAGCGGCTGCCAAGATCGAGAAGTCCGTGTATCCGCTCGAGGAGGCGCTCAACCTCGTGAAGGAGACGGCCTACGCGAATTTCGACGAGACCGTCGAGATCGCCATGCGTCTCGGTGTCAACCCGCGTCATGCCGATCAGATGGTCCGGGGCACCGTCGTGCTCCCTCACGGAACCGGGAAGACCCGCACGGTGCTGGTCGTGACGGATGGCCCCGCCCAGAAAGACGCTGAAGAGGCCGGCGCCGACTACGTCATGACGGCCGAAGAAGCCGTCGAGAAGATCCAGGGCGGCTGGCTGGAGTTCGACGCGGTCGTGGCGACTCCGGACATGATGCGGCACCTCTCTCGGGTCGGGCGTGTGCTCGGTCCCCGGGGTCTCATGCCGAACCCGAAGTCGGGAACCGTGACGCAGGATGTCACGGGGGCGGTCAATGCAATCAAGGCCGGGCGCGTGGAGTTCCGCGTCGATCGGACGGCCATCATTCATGCGCCGCTCGGGAAGGTTTCCTTCGCCGGGGACCAGCTGATCGAGAACGCCCGGGCGCTGGTCGATGCGGTCATGAAAGCCAGGCCGGCATCGGCCAAGGGCCGGTACGTTCATACGGTGTATGTGTCTTCCACCATGGGGCCCGGGGTCCAGGTCGACCTCGTGAGCCTCGATATGAAGTAGGAGGTCGTCGATGCTCACACGAGAGCAGAAAAGGACGCTCGCCGCCGAGATTCGAGAGCAGATCTCCGCCGTGAATACGCTCTTTATCATGGAGAACACGGGCTTGACGGTGAACGAGGTCAACGAGCTGCGGGCCCGTATCCGCGAGGTTGACGGGGCGTACAGGGTTATCAAGAACAACATCGTCCGGATGGCCGTCGAAGGGACCTCGCTGTCCGAGCTGACCGAGCATTTGCGTGGCCCCAACGCGTTCGCATTCACCAATAGTGACGGCATTGCGCTTGCAAAGACTCTCCGGGATTTTACGAAGACGCATCCCGAGCTCCGTTTCAAAGAGGCATTCCTGGAGGGGCAGATTCTGTCGGCCGACAGGGCGGCGCAGCTTGCCGAAATGCCGACGAGGGAGGAGCTGCTGACCAAGCTGGCCTACCTCTTGCAGTCGCCGATGCGCCGTCTCGTCGTTGCGTTGAACGGTCCGGTCCAGAAACTGGCGACTGCGCTTCATCACGTTGCCGAGAAGAAAGAATCATAAACCGACTGAGCAACCCCAAGGAGGATTTTGAAAAATGGCCCAGATCGAACAGATGATCGAGGAAATCAAGGGTATGACCGTGCTTGAGCTCAACGACCTGGTCAAGGCTCTTGAAGAAGAGTTTGGCGTGTCGGCTGCGGCTGCAGCTCCGGTCATGGTTGCCGGCGCCGTGGCTGGCGGTGGAGCTGGCGAAGCTGCCGAGGAGCAGACCGAGTTCGATGTGATCCTGAACTCCTACGGTGACAAGAAGATCAACGTCATCAAGGCGGTTCGTGAGGTGACGTCGCTCGGTTTGAAGGAAGCGAAGGAGCTCGTCGAGAGCACACCGGCAAAGATCAAAGAGGCCGTCAGCAAGGAAGAGGCCGAGACCATCAAGAAAAAGTTTGAGGAAGCTGGCGCCCAGGTGGAGATTAAGTAACGGAGTGGTATTTCACTCGTACCGGACTCAAAAAAAGGCCTCACGTGCGGGCACGGGGAAGGTGTGGCTCCCCGTGTTTTGCGCCGAACGGGTTTCTCGCGACGAGAATACCCATAATCCTCCTTCGCGAGCGTGTTTTCAGATGGCTGTGGATCGTGATGCCCGGCCAGGAGGCGCGCTAGGGAAGGAGAGGCGTCCGCCGTTGCTCCACTTCGGGGAGCACGCGGCGGGGGCCGGGATCAGGAGGACGTGCCAATGAGCACAACCCCCATCACGCGGGTGAACTTTTCGAAAAACCTCTCGACGATTCCGATGCCCAACCTGATTCAAGTACAACGGGCATCCTACGTCGACTTCCTGCAGATGGACCTCTTGCCAGAGGAACGCGACAACTCGGGCCTTCAGGCGGTATTCAACGGGATTTTCCCGTTCACGGATTTCCGCGATACGTGCGAGCTCCAGTTCGTCAGGTACGAAATTGGCAACTGGGCGTGCCGGTGCGGCCGCCTGTCCGGCCTCGAGCACCTGCGCCTGACGTGCCAATTCTGTGGCAAGCGCTTCAAGGCCGGGAGCCCCGACGAGGACCAGGTCGTCTGCCCGCATTGCGGCAAGGCGAACCGGAACAAGGTCGAGACCTGCAATACCTGCGGGACGCCGGTGGGCCTCCGGTTGACGTTCTCGGCGGACGAGTGCCGGGAGCGTGGCATGACCTACGGCCTCCCCGTCCGGTGCACATTCCGCCTCGTCACCTTCGATATCGAAGAGGATGGCACCCGACAGGTCCGCGACGTCAAGGAGGAAGAGCTCTACTTCGGCGAGCTTCCCCTGATGACCGATACCGGCACGTTCATCATCAATGGCACCGAGCGGGTGATCGTCTCCCAGCTTCACCGGTCGCCGGGCGTCTTCTTCACGCTCGAGGGGCCAAACCACTACCTCGCGAAGATCGTGCCGTACAGGGGTTCGTGGATCGAGTTCGAGTACGACTCCAAGCAGATCCTGTGGGTTCGTATCGACAGGAAGAGGCGACTCCCGGCCACCGTTTTCCTCAGGGCGTTGAGCCCGGAGCTGGAGACGAACAGCCAGATCTTGCGCGCTTTCTACACGGTCTTCGATGCGCGCCTCACCCCGGGCCAGCCGACCGCCACGCTCAGGCTCGACAACCGGATCCTCGAGATCGAGGATGAGCGGCAGAAGGCGCTCCGTTTCCGCAAGGTCTTGACGCCGACGCTCTTCGCAGGGCTGACCCTTGACGAACGTTTGCGCACGCGGCTTGCAAAGGCGACTCCGCAGGCTCCTGCCGAGGTCGCCGTTGGGCGGGAGGGGCTGATCGGAGCGATTCTCGTCGACGATCTGGTCGACCCGGAAACCGGCGAGGTGCTGGCGGCGACCAACAGCCGTGTCACCGAGGATCTCATCGCCATGGCCGAGGAGGCGGGCCTGAAGATGATCTCCGTGGCCTTCCCCGACTGGGATCCTGTTGGAGAGATTCTGCACCAGACCTTCGAGAAGGATGCGACGCTGAGCCAGATGGATGCCCGGATGGAAATCTACCGGCGGCAGAGGCCGGGGGATCCTCCAACGGAGGAGTCGGCGACGACGCTCTTCAACGGCCTGTTCTTCGACGAACGCCGGTACGATCTCTCGGCCGTCGGGAGGTTCAAGTTCAACGCGAAGCTCGGGCTGGACAAGCCGCTCGAGATGCGGACGCTCGACGTTTCGGACTTCCTGAGCCTGGTCCGGTACCTGTTGCAGCTCCACAAGGACCTCGGCCGGGTCGATGACATCGATTCCCTGTCCAACCGCCGGGTGCGAACCGTGGGCGAGCTCTTGGAGAACCAGTTCAGGATCGGCCTCGTGCGCATGGAGCGCGCGATCAAGGAGAAGATGTCGATCCACCCGGACATCGACTCTGCGATGCCGCGGGACCTGGTCAACTCGAAACCCGTCATCGCGGCTGTCGACGAGTTCTTTGGATCCTCGCAACTTTCGCAGTTCATGGACCAGACGAATCCCCTGTCGGAAGTGACGCACAAACGCCGCCTGTCTGCGCTTGGACCGGGAGGCCTGTCGCGCGAGCGCGCCGGGTTCGAGGTGCGCGACGTCCACTCGACCCACTACGGTCGGATCTGCCCGATCGAGACTCCAGAAGGGCCGAACATCGGGTTGATCTCGTCGCTGTCGTGCTACGCGCGCTTGAACCCGATGGGCTTCATCGAATCCCCGTACAAGAAGGTCGAGAAGGGCCGCGTGCTCGAGCACATCAGGATCACCCAGGTCGGGGATTCCAGCTTCGAGCCCGGACAGGTCGTTCTCAGAAGCGAGTTCGAGAAGGCCAACGCGAAGCTCCGAAAAGCCAAGAAGGTGGAGTCGTGGGGGGAGCCGTACGCGTTCTACTTGCCCGCATGGGAAGAGGAGAAGCTCAATATCGCACAGGCCAATGCGCGTGTGGACGAGAAGGGAAATCTCGTCGATGACAAGGTCATCGCGCGTTCCGGGGGCGAGTACCTGCTCATCGACAGGGAGCAGGTGGATTTCATCGATATCTCCCCCCGCCAGGTTGTCTCGGTGGCCGCAGCGTTGATCCCCTTCCTGGAACACGACGATGCGAACCGGGCCCTGATGGGCTCGAACATGCAACGCCAGGCTGTCCCCCTCGTCCGGCCGGAGGCGCCGACGGTGGGAACGGGGATGGAGCGTGTCGTCGCCCAGGATTCCGGCGCGGTCGTCATCTGCCGTCGTTCCGGCATCGTGGATACCGTCGACAGCCAGCGGATCATCGTGCGGGTTGAAGGCGAGGGCCAGGAAGAGGGCGAGTTCGGGGCGGATATCTACCAGCTGACGAAGTTCCGCCGTTCGAACCAGAACACCTCGATCAACCAGAAGCCGATCGTCAGCGAGGGCCAGCACGTCGTCAAGGGGCAGGTGCTGGCGGACGGTCCGAACACCGATCGGGGAGAGCTCGCCCTGGGGAGAAACGTGCTCGTGGCCTTCATGCCGTGGCGTGGCTACAACTACGAGGACGCCATCCTCGTCTCGGAAAAGCTGGTCAAGGAAGACTATTACACGTCCATTCACATCGAGGAGTTCGAGACCTCGGCCCGGGATACCAAGCTTGGTCCCGAAGAGATCACGCGGGACATCCCAAACGTGTCCGAGTCCGCGCTGGCGCAGCTCGACGAGGCCGGTATCATCCATATCGGCGCCCATGTGAAGCAGGGGTCGATCCTGGTCGGCAAGGTCACGCCGAAGGGCGAGACCCAGCTGACTCCGGAAGAAAAGCTGTTGAGGGCGATTTTCGGTGAAAAGGCCGGCGATGTCAGGGACGCCTCGTTGCGGTGTCCTCCGGGCATCGATGGCGTCGTGGTTGGCGTCCAGATTTTCGCCCGCAAGGGCGTCGAGAAGGACTCGCGGCAACTTGCGATCGAGTCCGAGGAAATCGCACGCATCCAGAAGAACTCCGAGGATGAGAAACGGATCATCCTGGAAGTCCGCGACTCCAAGATCGCCCGCTTGTTGACCGGGGTCAAGGTCGCGGGGAATGTCACGAACGCGAAGGGAACCATCCTGCTCCGCAAGGGGCAGCCGCTGACCGAGGAGCTCGTCAGGAGCTTGAAGCGGGCCGAGATTCTCAACCTGCCATTGAAGGACAACCTGCTGGCCGACAAGGTTCGGATGTTGATCCGGCAGGCCGATTCTCAGATCGAGGTTCTCGAGCAACTCAACGAGGAGCGGATCGAGCTGCTCCGCCAGGGTGACGAGCTTCCTCCGGGCGTCATCAAGCAGGTCAAGGTCTTCATCGCCATGAAGCGGAAATTGCAGGTCGGCGACAAGATGGCGGGCCGGCACGGGAACAAGGGCGTGATCTCGAACATTCTTCCTGAAGAAGATATGCCGTTCTTGCCCGATGGGACGCCCGTCGAGATCGTGCTGAATCCGCTCGGCGTGCCCTCCCGGATGAACGTGGGCCAGATTCTCGAAACCCACCTCGGCTGGGCGGGGCGCGAGCTTGGCATGAAGTTCGCAACCCCGGTTTTCGAAGGGGCGACCGAGGAAGAGATCCGCGAGATGCTCAGCCGGGCCGGGTTGCCGGAGGACGGCAAGAGCCTCCTCTACGACGGCGTCACCGGAGATCCGTTCGAGCAACGGGTGACGATCGGCTCGATCTACATGCTGAAGCTGTCGCACCTGGTCGATGACAAGATCCACGCGCGGTCGATCGGACCGTACTCGCTGATCACGCAGCAACCGCTCGGCGGGAAGGCGCAGTTCGGCGGGCAGAGGCTGGGAGAGATGGAGGTTTGGGCGCTCGAGGCGTACGGCGCTGCGAACATCCTCCAGGAGCTCCTCACCGTCAAGTCCGACGATGTCGAGGGGCGCGCAAAAGTGTACGAGGCGATTGTGAAGGGACAGGTTCCGGAAGAGCCCGGCCTTCCCGAGTCCTTCAACGTTTTGGTCCGTGAGCTTCAGGCGCTGGCACTGGATGTCGAGCTTCTGCAGCAGGACGACGAGTAAGAAGGGGGCACGACATATGGAGCGTTCGAGCTTCACAGAGGTCCGCAGCTTCTTCGAGAAGCCAAAGCCCTTGAACGATTTCAACGCGATTCGCCTTGGCTTGGCCAGCCCGGAGAAAATCCGTTCGTGGTCGCACGGCGAGGTGACGAAACCTGAGACGATCAACTACAGGACCTTCAAACCCGAGCGGGATGGACTCTTCTGTGCGCGGATTTTCGGGCCGATCAACGACTGGGAGTGCCTCTGCGGGAAGTACAAGCGGATGAAGTACCGCGGGGTGGTCTGCGACAAGTGCGGCGTCGAGGTCACCAAGTCGAAGGTCAGGCGGGAGCGCATGGGGCATATCGAGCTTGCCGCCCCCGTCTCGCACGTCTGGTTTTTCAAGGGGCTCCCGTCGCGCATCGGCCTGCTTCTCGACATGACGGTCCGCTCGCTGGAGCGGGTTCTGTACTTCGAGGCGTACATCGTCGTCGATCCCGGCGACACGACCCTCGAAGAAAAGCAGGTCCTGACCGAGGAGGAGTTCCGCGAGGCGAAGGACGAGTTCGGCGAGGCGTTCGTTGCCAAGATGGGTGCCGAGGCGGTCCGCGAGCTTTTGGAAAAGCTCGATCTTGACGACATGGCGGCGGAGCTGCGCATGTTGATGCGGACGGAGACATCGGTGATGCGCCGCCAAAAAGCGGCCAAGCGGCTCAAGCTCGTCGAGGCGCTGCGCCGGTCGGGAAACCACCCCGAGTGGATGATTCTCGAGGTGATCCCGGTGCTGCCCCCCGAGCTTCGTCCCCTGGTGCCGCTCGATGGCGGCCGGTTCGCCACGTCCGACCTGAACGACCTCTACCGGCGGGTGATCAACCGGAACAACAGGCTCAAGAAGCTCCTGGACCTGAGGGCCCCGGAGGTCATCGTGCGCAACGAGAAGCGCATGCTCCAGGAAGCCGTGGACGCCCTGTTCGACAACGGACGGAGGGGCCGGGTGATCAAGGGCTCCAACAATCGCCCGCTGAAATCGCTGTCGGACAACCTCAAGGGGAAGCAGGGACGGTTCAGGCAGAACCTCCTCGGCAAACGCGTCGATTACTCGGGCCGTTCCGTGATCGTCGTGGGCCCCGACCTGAAGATGCACCAGTGCGGTCTGCCCAAGAAAATGGCGCTCGAGCTGTTCAAACCGTTCGTGTACAACGAGCTTGAAAAGCGCGGTTTAGCGACGACCATCAAGATGGCCAAGGAGCTCGTCGAAGAGCAGACGCCCGAGGTGTGGGACGCGCTGGAGACGGTCATCCGCGAGCATCCCGTCATGCTCAACCGTGCGCCGACCCTTCACCGTCTTGGAATTCAAGCCTTCGAGCCGGTGCTCGTCGAGGGCAAGGCCATCAAGATCCATCCGCTCGTCTGCGCCGGCTACAACGCCGACTTCGACGGCGACCAGATGGCCGTGCACCTGCCCCTCTCGCCACGGGCACAGCTCGAGGCGAAGGTGTTGATGTTGTCATCGTGGAACATCCTCTCCCCGGCCAGCGGGAAGCCGCTGGCGGTTCCGTCCCAGGACATGGTCATCGGGATGTACTACCTGACGACGGAAAACCCGTTCGCCAAGGGCGCCGGAAAGATCTTCGCCGATTTCGACGAGGTCTTTCTCGCGCACCATTCGGGAGCCGTCGGAACCCAGGCTCCCATCCAGATCCGGTACACGGGCAAGCTCGTCGATCTCGTTGCCCAGGGCGGCAGCCAGGACCTGCTGCATGCGGATATCATCGAGGTCGAGAACATGCTGCTTGAAACGACCGTTGGCAGGGTGTTGTTCAACATGAACCTGCCCGAAGGGCTGCCGTTCATCAACGGTCAGCTCAAGAAAAAGGGAATCCAGAGCCTCGTCGCCTACGCCTTCATGAATCTTGGGCACGACTGGGCGGTTGGTCTCCTGGATCGCCTCAAGGAGATCGGATTCGCCAACGCAACCCGGTCCGGGCTTTCATTCTCCGCCAACGACATGGTCATCCCCGAGAAGAAGCAAGAGCTTCTCGACAAGGCGATGAAGGAGGTCGATGAGGTCGAGCACCAGCGGGCGGCGGGCCTGATCACGACGGGTGAGCGTCACAACAAGATCGTCGATATTTGGCACCGGGTGACGGAGCGCGTGGCGAAGGAGATGTTCTCCCAGATGTCGGCGATCGATCCGGAGACCGGTGAGTTCAACCCGGTCTTCATGATGGCGGACTCCGGCGCCCGCGGCTCCAAGGAGCAGGTCCGGCAGCTGGCCGGCATGCGCGGCCTGATGGCCAAACCTTCGGGTGAGATCATGGAAACGCCGATCACCGCCAACTTCCGCGAGGGGCTGTCGGTGTTGCAGTACTTCATCTCGACGCACGGCGCCCGCAAGGGGCTGGCCGACACGGCGTTGAAGACGGCAGATTCCGGCTACCTGACACGCCGCCTGGTTGACGTCTCTCAGGACGTCATCGTCGTCGAGCACGACTGCGGCACGGACAACGGCATCGAGGTGACGGCGATCATGGAGGGCGGCGAGATTCTCGAGCAACTCCGTGACCGGGTCGTCGGCCGTGTCGCCGCAGAGGATATCTTCGATCCGCTCGAGGGAAACCTCATCTGCGGGGCGAACCAGGAGATCACGGAGACGCTGGCGAGCCGGATCCAGGAAGCCGGTATCGAGCGGGTCAGGATCCGTTCCGTGCTGACCTGTAACACGGAGCGTGGCGTGTGCCAGCTGTGCTACGGGCGCATGCTGGCCCGTGGGCGGCTGGTCGAGATCGGCGAGGCCGTCGGGATCATCGCAGCCGAGTCGATCGGTGAGCCGGGAACCCAGCTGACGATGCGGACATTCCACTACGGGGGCACGGCGACCAGCGGTGGCGAGCGCTCGCGCCACGTGGCGGGCCACCCGGGGACGATCCGCTTCATCAACGTCCAGACCGTCGTCAACAAGGAAAGCCAGAACGTCGCCATCTCCCGGATGGGCAAGGTCGTGATCGTCGACGAGAGGGGCCGCGAGAAAGAGCGGTACTCGGTGGCGTACGGATCGCACCTGTTGGTCGAGGATGGACAACAGGTCGACGTCGGAGCCCCGCTCGTCGAGTGGGATCCTTTCACCTCTTCCATTTTGACGGCGATTCCCGGGAAGGTTCACTTCATCGATCTGATCGAGGGCGAGAACGTCCGCGAGGAGATCGACAAGCTGACCGGGCACGCTCACAAGATCGTGATCGAGCCGTTGGGCTCGGGCAAGCGGATTCCAACGATCGTTGTCATCAATGATGACAACTCGGAGGAGCGGAGATACCAGCTTCCCATCGGGTCGCACCTGACGGTCAACGAGAACGATCTCGTCGCGCCCGGCGATGCGCTTGCGAAAATCCCCCGGGAGATGTCGAAGACGAAAGACATCACGGGCGGCCTGCCACGCGTCGTTGAGCTCTTCGAGGCCCGGAAACCGAAGGAACCCGCGGTCGTGTCCGAGATCGACGGTATTGTCAAGGTCACCGAGCCCGTTCGCGGTCAACGCCGGATCCTGGTCGAAGGCGAAGGAGATATCCGCCGGGAATACACGATCCCACGGTACGCCCACGTCTCCGTTCAGGAGGGTGAGTTCATCCAGGCGGGAGATCCCTTGACCGAAGGCCCGACAAACCCCCATGACATCCTCTCGATTCTCGGTGAGAAGGAGCTCCAGCGCCACCTCGTCGACAAGATCCAGGAGGTCTATCGTTCCCAGGGCGTCGCCATCAACGACAAGCACATCGAGGTGATCGTCAGGCAGATGATGCGCTTCGTCAAGGTTGTCGACCCTGGAGATACGGATCTGCTCCTCGATCAGCAGGTGCCACGGTACCTCTTCGAGCGGGAAAACGAGCGGGTCATCGCGGCCGGCGGACAGCCCGCCACGGCGAAGTCCCTCCTGCTGGGGATCACGAAGGCGTCCCTGGCGACAGAATCGTTCATCTCGGCGGCATCCTTCCAGGAAACGACGCGAGTCCTGACGGAGGCCGCCGTGGCCGGTAAAGTGGACAACCTTCACGGGTTGAAAGAAAACGTCATCGTCGGCCGTCTGATCCCGGCGGGCACGGGAACGCCGCGGTACCGGAGGACGATCATCGAACCGATTCCGGAGGACGAGCTCAGTCCCGGACCGGAAGAGGATGACCTGTACCGTGAAATGGCCGAAGCGGCCTCGGCGATGCTCGATCCGAAACCCGAGGGGAGTTGACACAAGGCCGAATCTCAAGTATTCTTCCGCGGCTTTCGGGGTGAGCCCGGAGCTTCCGAATCCAGAGGCCAGCCAAGTGGGTGAATCACTTGGCTTTTCTAACCCGAATCGGAGAGTGATATGCCGACGATCGTGCAATTGGTCCGTAACGGGCGCCGCAGCATGGCGGAAAAGACCAAGAGTCCCGCCCTGCAGTCATGCCCACAACGACGCGGGGTGTGTACGCGTGTCTTTACCACAACGCCGAAGAAGCCGAATTCGGCGCTTCGGAAGGTGGCGCGTGTGCGTCTCACCAACGGGATCGAGGTGACCGCGTATATCCCCGGTGAGGGTCACAACCTGCAGGAGCACTCCCAGGTCATGATCCGGGGGGGGCGTGTCAAGGATCTGCCCGGCGTTCGCTACCACATCATTCGGGGCACGATGGATTGCCAGGGCGTCGACGGCCGCCGTCAGCAACGCTCGAAGTACGGCGCCAAGCGCCCGAAGAATTGAGGGAGGATCAGCATGCCCCGGCGAGCAACAGTCTCAAAACGCGATATCCTTCCGGACCCGGTGTACAACTCGCAACTGGTGACGCGATTCATCAACTCCGTCATGCGCGATGGGAAGAAGACCACCGCGGAACGCATTTTCTACGGGGCGTTGAAGCTCATGGAAGAGCGGACCGGCGACGATCCTCTCAAGCTGTTCAAGCGCGCCGTGGAAAACGTCAAGCCCCACGTCGAGGTGAAGTCGCGCCGGGTCGGGGGTTCGACGTACCAGGTTCCCATGGAGGTTCGCACCGAACGACAGCTTTCGCTGGCGATTCGGTGGCTGATCCAGTATGCTGCAAGCCGGCACGAAAAGACCATGATGGAGCGTCTGGCCGGCGAGTTTCTCGATGCCGTCAACAACCGCGGTGGCGCCATCAAGAAACGGGACGACACGCATCGCATGGCAGAAGCCAACAAGGCCTTTGCCCATTATCGCTGGTAACGGCAAGTTCAACGCAAGGAGATCTTTGAAAAAATGCCCCGTCTCGTATCGCTCGCAAAGGTTCGGAATATCGGCATCATGGCTCACATCGATGCCGGGAAGACGACGACGACCGAGCGAATCCTGTATTACACCGGCATCAACTACAAGCTGGGTGAGGTCCACGACGGCACGGCCACGATGGACTGGATGCCGCAGGAACAGGAACGGGGCATCACGATCACGTCTGCGGCGACGACCTGCTTCTGGCGCGATCACCGTATCAACATCATCGACACTCCCGGTCATGTCGACTTCACCGCCGAGGTGGAACGAAGCCTTCGCGTGCTTGACGGCGCCGTGGGCGTGTTCTGCGGCGTTGGCGGGGTCGAGCCCCAGTCCGAAACCGTGTGGCGGCAGGCCGACCGCTACAACGTTCCCCGCGTCGCGTTCATCAACAAGATGGATCGCGTGGGGGCCGACTTCGCGAACGTCGTCGACCAGATTCGCAACAAGCTCAAATCCAACCCGATCCCGATCCAGATTCCTCTCGGCAGCGAGGAGAACTTTGCGGGCGTCATCGACCTCATCGGCATGAAGGCCTACCGGTACGTCGATGAGACCCTCGGGGCGAAGTACCGGGAAGAACCGATTCCGCAGGAGTACCGCGCGGAAGCGGAAGAGTACCGGGAACGGTTGATCGAAGCCGTCGCGGAAACGAGCGAAGAGCTCCTGGAGGTCTACCTGGGCGAGGGTGAGCTGACCGAAGAACAGATTCGCAGCGGGCTGCGCCAGGGAACGCTCGTCGGACAGATCGTGCCGGTGCTGTGTGGATCGGCGTTCAAGAACAAGGGCGTCCAGCCACTTCTCGACGCCGTCGTCGATTACCTCCCCTCTCCACTCGATGTCCCGGCGATCGAGGGCCACGATCCCGATAGCGGGGCCCCGCTGGAGCGTCACGCGGACGACGAGGAGCCATTCTCGGCCCTGATCTTCAAGATCATGACCGATCCGTTCGTCGGCCAGCTCGCCTTCATGAGGGTGTACTCGGGCCACGTCAAGACCGGTGTGGCCGTCCTCAACGCGACCTCCGGCAAGAAAGAACGGATCGGGCGCCTGCTCAAGATGCACGCCAACAAGCGGGAAGAGATCTCGGAGGTCTATGCCGGGGATATCTGTGCGGCCGTCGGTCTGCGCCTGGTCTCAACCGGCGACACGATCTGCGATCCGAATGCCCCCATTCTCCTGGAGGCCATGCACTTCCCAGAGCCGGTCATTTCGGTCGCGATCGAGCCGAAGACCAAGGCGGACCAGGACAAGTTGGGCCTCGCGCTTGGCAAGCTGACCCACGAGGATCCCACGTTCAAGGTCAACACCGATGAAGAGACCGGCCAGACGATCATCTCGGGGATGGGCGAGCTTCACCTCGAGATCATCGTCGATCGTCTGACGAGGGAGTTCAACATCGGCGCCAACGTTGGCCGGCCGCGCGTGGCGTACCGGGAGACGATCACCCAGGAGGCCAAGGGCGAGGGGAAATTCGTCCGTCAGAGCGGGGGCCGGGGCCAGTATGGCCATGCCAAGATCAGGATATGGCCTTTGACGGAAGGCGCGGACTTCGAATTCGTCAACGAGATCTCCCAGGGGACGATTCCGCGGGAGTACATCAAGCCCGTGGAGCTCGGTATCCGGGAGGCCATGGAGCGAGGGGTTCTCGCGGGATTCCCGCTCGTTGGAGTCGGCGTTGCTCTTTACGATGGATCGTACCATGAGGTGGATTCCTCGGAGATTGCGTTCAAGGTGGCTGGCTCGATGGCGTTTCAGGATGCGGCCCGCCGCGCGCACGCCGTGCTGCTCGAGCCGGTGATGGAGATCGAGGTCGTGACCCCCGAGGAGTACGTGGGGGATGTCATTGGAGATCTCAATAGCCGGCGGGGACGCATCGTCAACATCGAGCCGAAGGCCGGATTCCAGGTTGTCAAGGCGAACGTGCCCCTGGCCGAGATGTTCGGCTATGCGACCCGGTTGAGATCTGTCACGCAGGGGCGTGCGACCTACACGATGCAGTTCGATCATTACGACGAGGTACCGAAACAACTGGCAGAAGAGCTTGTGGCCCGTGCCAAGGGCGTCACGGTCTAGAGGAGGCAAGGAATGGCCAAGGAGAAGTTTGAGCGGACGAAGCCGCACGTGAACGTTGGGACGATTGGGCACGTGGATCATGGGAAGACGAC
>JAADFN010000180.1 GCA_013152895.1 Acidobacteriota bacterium
CCCCCCCCAGGATCGACACGGTTCCGGCAGACGGTTTACGCTTCCCGTGCGACGATCCGGTCCTTGCCCGACCTCTTGGCCTCGAACAGGAGAGTGTCTACATGATCCAGCAGCTCGGAAGCGTTGCTGCCGTTCTCCGGGAAGGAAACGATGCCGGCGCTCAGCGTGGGGGGCTCGATCCCGTCCTTTCCGAGCACCTTCGCGAGATGCTCGCCGATCTGGCGGCAGACCCGCGACGCCAGCTCGCGCCCCTCGGCGGGGCGGACGCCGGGCATGATGGCGACGAACTCGTCCCCACCGTAACGGCACGGAATGTCGGAATCCCGGGTAGCTTGCCGGAAGGCCTCCGCGACCTCCCGGAGCACCCGGTCGCCGGTCGAGTGGCCATAGCGGTCGTTGATCCGCTTGAAATCGTCCAGATCGAGCATGACGATCGTGAAGGGGGTGCCGTGGCGATGCGCCCGATCGACCTCGCGAACGAGCGCCGTCTCGAGCTGACGCCGGTTATAGAGCTCGGTGAGCCCGTCGAGACAGGCCAGGCGTTGGGCGTTGGCGAACAGCCGCGCATTGTCGATGCACATGGCGGCGAGGCTCGCGAAGATCGGCAGAAGCCGCACCTGCTCCTCCGGGAAGACACGCCGTTTGAAGTCGTCGAGGTAGAGGATGCCGACGAGCCGCCGCTGCGACCTGAGCGGTATCGCGATCAGTGAGCGGATTCCCTCGGCGTGGACGAGCGGGTTCGTGAAGAAGATCGCCCGTGCCGTATCCTCGATCACGAGCATCTCGTTCTCGATGAGGATCCTGTGGGTCAGGCCGCCCTGCTTCACCCTCCAGCGGTTCTTGGCCACGAACGCATCGCTCAATCCCGCGTGGACCTCGAGCTCCATCACCTGGCACCGGGAATCGTAGAGCGCGATGCTCCCCGCCGGAACTCGCAACAGCCGCATGGCATCGCGCAGGATGATCGGCAGCACATCACCGATGTTCTGGGAGACAACCGTGTTATGCGCGACCTCAAGAAGGTCTCGCAGCGCCTGGAGCTCTCGTTCCAGCACCCCGTGGTACGGGCACGGCGCCGTGGGGTGTGGTACCTCCCGGTGATGGAGACGCGGTGGCTCCTCGTGGATTCTGGGCGGATTCTGGAAGCTCATTCCGGCTCTCCTTCCGGGAGGAACGACCCCCTTGTGAAAAAATGTACAACCTTTTCCAGGAAAAGCAAGGGGCAATAATCTCCCCCACCACGTCGGGGCACGGGCATCAAGAGAATCGCTGGGTTAACCCGTTTATTTCGCGGACCTTCGTCGCGAGACCGCGGAGACGCCCGTCAGTGTGGCGTTTCAATCAAGCGGGGGCCAAGGCGCGCCCAGGGCACGTCGTCGGCTTCGCCCCCACGAGAAACAGCCCACACCGGCGGGCGCCCCCATCGTCGCAGCAGGACGTGCATGAGATACGCGAGTCAGGCGGCAACGTCGATGTTGCTATAAGGTCGGGAACGTCTCCGCGCGGTGGAACCGAAGAGATCCTCGAGGGTCTCCGGACGCGGCTCAAGCAGGCGGGCGATGTCCCGTGCGGGAGCCCGGTCGTCCACGGGCGGCGCTTTCATCCCTTTCTTCAGCAACAGTGTTTCCGGCGGCGTCCCTTTCCCAGCCGGTCGAGGACCTTCCGGAGACGGCTTTCAACCTCCTCGGCGATGGGGGCGACGTCCGGGTTGTCCACGAGGGAGAATCCTGCCGTCGCTTTGAAGGCGGCGACGGTGCTGCCGCCGCCGTCGCGCTCCAGGACGATGACGTTGCACGGCAGAAGGACTCCCAGCAGCGGCTCGCCGGAGAGGGCCTTGTGCGCGAGGTTGGGGTTACAGGCGCCAAGGATGACGTAACGCTTGAAGTCGATGTCGAGCTTGGCCTTCAGCGTGGCCTTGACGTCGATCTTGGTGAGCACGCCGAACCCCTCATCCTTGAGAAGCGGAACGATGGCCTCAACGGTCTCGTCGTAGTCGAGCTCGGGGAGCTCCCGGATGATGGCGTATGGATTGTCCATGATTGATCTCCTTTTATTCTCGGTTTTACGGTTGAAACACATGGCTCCCGTACACTCGCTTCACCGCCGAGAGCACGTCGGAATCGTTGAAGCCCTCCGCCAGTCGCTGCCTGATGAACGCCTTCACCTCGGCGGCGCCGTCGGGGTGAGCGCAGTCGCACTCGGCCAACGTCTTTCGGCAGTTGCCGCACACGCAGTCAAGCTTGGCCACGACACGAGCAAACGAGTCCCCGGAAGCGGCTTTAACCGGCTCTTCCACGGTTTCCGGAACCGCTTTGGAGTCCCGCAACGAGCCTGGGAACCGGCTGGTCAACGTCGCTACAACGGCCTTTACATTGAGGCCGCTGTCGAGCAGGGCGACGATGGTTTTCTTCATCTCGAGCGCGCCGTTGGCGTTGTCGCAGGTGCACTCGCTCAGCTCGAGGTCACAGTTTCCACACGGGCAGAGGAACTTCCGTTCCACCTCCCCCACCCTTGGATCGCGTATTTCGGCCGACAGGACCTCGTTCCGGACCGACACCTGCGGCTGGGGCGGGGCTTCTGGCGTGCGACCCCGGACCATCAGGAATATCGTTCCGACGCCCACGGTAACGGCACCGATCATGATGAGCCACCCGGTGAGCCGGCCCAATTGGTGGCGGCCGTCACGACCGCTTCCTCCGGAAGAGCGGGCCGCCCCCTTTTTCCTTTTTCGTGGATCCATGATCTCTCTCCTTCTCAGCTCCCCGGGACCGGCGTGATTGTCACCGAGATGACTCGCACCACCCCTTTGCCGCTGAATGCGAGGCCAGCCCTTCCCGCCGTGCCCGAAGATCCATGGCGATGAAGCACCATGGCTCCATCAACAAACCCTTTCAGATGATGCCCGGCCACCGATGTACGGAGCGTTACGCCGCCCTTCGGTTTCTCAACGCTGGCCGAGCCAAGCACCTTGCGAGTGTCCCCTGTCCGGCGCTCGAGCCGGACCTGGCCGCCGTCTGACAGCGTGAAAAACGACCCGTTGCCATCGCTGTCAACGTGGTACGCCAGGCCCACGGTTCCCTGGAATCCCGTCATGTCGAGTCGAGCCTCCATCACAAGGTTGCCGAAGGTACCGGGAAACACGAGGATCGAGGAGCCATGAACCGCGAGCGACAGGCCTTCCTTGACTCCAGGACTCGAGACAGCCACAACGGCCCGTTCATCGCTGCCGGCCGCCGGCTCGAGGATGCGACCGATCGCCGCTCTGTCGCCCGGCGCCGGTCGCCATTCGAGAGCACCGTCCGTCGCCCGCATGAGTCGGACCCCCGGAGGGCTGGCCGGTGCAGAAGGTATGGAGGCGGACTGCTGCCCGACCGGTTCCGCAGGCGCCGCGGCAACTGCCACCCCGTACCGGAATACGAGTGAGCCTCCAAGATCGGCTGTCCTGGCGATGAGGATCCCGGCGCCGAGCATGACAAGAAGGCCAATGCCACGAAGAACGCTCAGCCGGCCCACCGGCCGGGCCCGGTCCCTGAAGCTTGCGGTGATCCGGAGCGCGGCTGCGACCGTCAGTGCCAGCAACGTCCAGAGGGCGAGATCGGCATGGTCCGCAAGCACGATCTCGGCCCGGGGCGATATGGCGCCAACGGTACCCGCAGCTTGCCGCCCCGCCAGGTAGGCGACGCCGGCGCCGGCTGCCGCCAGCCCATACAGGAGCGCCGTTGCCCGCTCGAGCCACGGCTGCCTCCTGAACGCGAGCGACGCCAGATCGAGGCCGAGCGCTGTAATGGCCAGCGCCACCGGGAAATGAACGAGCGCCGGGTGGAGGTTCGGCAGCGAGGTGTATGTGCCGAGCAGACCGCTCATGACGTGTTCCTTCCGGGTTCGTCCTTCCCGCCTTTCCGGGTGCGGTCGAACCGCGGGCCGTTGCCTCCCTTGAGATACCGTCCCGGGCGCTCCTTGAAAGCGTTCAGGCACATGACGGAGCAGAAGCGGTACTCCACCGTGTTGACGACCGTTCGCAAAGCGTCAGGCGAATCCACAGGCATTCCGCACACGGGATCGACCCAGGTTCGTGCCATGGTCATGCTCCTTTCGCTGGAGGACGTGGCGAGGGCGGGTTTGTCATGGTGAGCCTGGATGATCCATGAGCTTCGTCGCGAAGGGCTCGAGGCGTCGTGGGCCGTGAGCGAAGTCGTCTCTGCGGCACGTCGAGGTCGCGTAGAGAAAGCGCGGCCAGACACGGCGCCTCAAGCCCTGCGGTAGAAGGTTCATGCATCATCCGGGTCAGATCCTCACCCGCCTCAGGCGCAGGGCGTTGGTGACCACCGAGACCGAGCTGAAGCTCATGGCGGCGGCGGCGATGATCGGCGAAAGCAAGAGCCCGAAGACGGGGTACAAGACCCCCGCTGCGACGGGAACGCCGACGGAGTTGTAGGCGAATGCCCAGAACAGGTTCTGCTTGATGTTGCGCATCGTGGCGCGGGAGAGACGGCGGGCGCGAACGATGCCGCGGAGGTCGCCCTTGACCAGGGTGACGCCGGCCGACTCCATGGCGACGTCGGTCCCCGTGCCCATGGCGATTCCCACCTGGGCCTGGGCCAGGGCTGGAGCGTCGTTGATACCGTCGCCGGCCATGGCGACGATGCGGCCCTCGTCTTGCAGGCGCTTGACGGCCTCGGCCTTCTGGTCCGGCAGGACTTCGGCGATGACCTCGTCGATGCCCAGACGCTTTCCCACCGCGTCGGCGGTCGTACGGCTGTCGCCGGTCAGCATGACGACCCGGAGCTTCTCGCCGTGGAGCTCCTCGATCGCCCGCGGAGTCGTCTCCTTGATCGGATCGGCAACGCCCACGAGGCCGGCGGCCCGGCCATCGATGGCGATGAACATGACCGTTTGGCCCTCGGCCCGCAGCTTCTCTGCACGTTCGGCCAGGGCGCCCGGCGCCGCGCCAATCTGCTCCATCAGGGCCTTGTTCCCGACGGCGACGCTCCGCCCGCCAACTTTCCCGACCACGCCCTTGCCGGTCACGGAGTCGAACTCCGACGCCTCGGGGAGCTCGACGCCCCGCTGCTTGGCGCCTTCGACGATGGCATCGGCCAGGGGGTGTTCACTGCTCCGCTCGAGTGCGGCCACGAGGCCCAACAGCTCATTCTCACTCGTTGGGCCTTCGGCGATGACCGTCTGGAGCTCCGGGTGCCCCTCGGTCAGCGTCCCGGTCTTGTCCACGACCAGGGTGTCCACCTTGCGCATGACCTCGATGGCCTCGGCATTCTTGAACAGGACTCCGGCCGTGGCGCCCTTCCCCGTCGCGACCATGATCGACATGGGTGTCGCAAGGCCGAGGGCGCAGGGGCAGGCGATGATCAGCACGGCGACGGCGTTGATCAGGGCATGCGCCATCCTGGGATCGGGACCCCACAACCCCCAGACGATGAAGGTGATCACCGCGGCCCCGACGACCGCGGGAACGAAGTACCCCGCGACCTGGTCGGCGAGCTTCTGGATGGGCGCCCGGCTCCTCTGGGCCTCCGCCACCATCTGGACGATGCGGGACAGCAGCGTCTCGCCGCCCACCTTCTCGGCGCGGATGACGAGCGCGCCGGTGCGGTTGATCGTGGCGCCGATGACGGGGTCGCCGGACGCCTTCAACACCGGGGTCGGTTCCCCGGTAATCATGGCCTCGTCCACCGAGCTCCCACCCTCGATCACAACGCCGTCGACCGGGATCTTCTCACCGGGGCGAACCCGGAGGTGATCACCCACCTGGACCGAGTCCAGCGGGACATCCTCTTCGGTGCCATCCTCGTTGATCCGGCGAGCCGTCTTGGGCGCCAGGCCCAGGAGCGCCTTGATAGCAGCCCCGGTCTGGCTGCGGGCCTTGAGCTCGAGCACCTGGCCCAGGAGGACCAGCGTTACGATGACTGCGGCCGCCTCGAAGTAGACGGCCACGTTGCCCTCGACGTCCCGGAAGGACGGCGGAAAGATCGAGGGAAGGAACCCGGCCACGACGCTGTAGGCGTAGGCCACGCCCGTGCCCAGGCCGATCAGCGTGAACATGTTGAGCGAGCGGTTGACAACGGACTGCCAGCCCTTGACGAAGAACGGCCAGCCTCCCCAGAGCACGACCGGCGTCGTCAGAACGAACTCGATAATTGTCATGATGTGCCTGGGGATTCCGAAGCCCAGGCCGGGGATGTACTCCGCCATGGAGATGATGAACACGGGCGTCGTCAGGACGAGGCTGACCCAGAACCTCCGGGTCATGTCCTTGAGCTCGGCGTTTTCCCCTTCGTCCAGGCTCACCGTCCGCGGCTCCAGGACCATGCCGCAGATCGGGCAGCTCCCCGGCTCGTCGCGGACGATTTCCGGGTGCATGGCGCAGGTGTACTCCACCTTGTCGGCGGCTGCCTGTGGAGTGACTGGCTCCAACGTCATGCCACACTTGGGGCAGGATCCCGGCGCATCAGAACGGATCTCTGGATGCATCGGGCAGGTGTACTGAACCTTCGTGACGGTCGCCTGTGGAGCGACCGGCTTCAAAGTCATGCCGCACTTGGGGCAGGATCCCGGCGTGTCAGAACGGATCTCTGGATGCATCGGGCAGGTGTACTGAACCTGTGGCGGGATCTCACAGACCAGGCAGCTCGCATCCTTTTCTTCTTCGTCGTCTTCCCCGTTCTCCGCGTCAGCTTCGGAGCTCCCACCTGTAGAGGCTTCCACCGCGTACTTCCCGGGATCCGCCTGGAACTTCTCCAGGCAATCCGATGAACAGAAATAAAGCGTTGTCCCCCCGCGCTCGAGCCGGTACGTGGTCCGCTCCGGGTCGACCTCCATGCCGCACACCGGATCCGCGATGCGTGCCGTTGAAGAGCTCCCGGTCCCAGCATCTGCGCCGTGATGGTGATGTTGTCCGTGCGAGTGATCGTGATTGTCCATGTCCGCCTCCTCGAGCCGCGGGGCTCAACTCACTTCCGCAGCTCCGTAAGCCGCGCCGTGAACTCTTCTTTGTCGATTTCACCGCGCGCGTAACGTTCCTTGAGGATGTCCTCCGGCCTCCCTTTCCCGTCGCGTGGTCGTGACGGCGCCATCACGGCGCGGATCACGACCAGCGCAACGATGACCAACAAGACCGGCCAAATCCACATCCATCCCATTCCCATTACCATTCCGAGTCCTCCAAACATCGCTCTTCTCCAGACCCCCGGAGGGGGCCGGGGCGGCGCCGGTCCACCGGCGCCCGCCCCGGCTTTCCGGTATTACTTTCCTGATCCGCCGGTTTCCGAGACCGGCGCCGGCTTGTTGTGCTTCTCCATCATCTTCTGCATCATCTTACACTTGTGTTTTGCGTCCTTGGACATGCCACGCATCATCCCGGACATCATGCCCTTCATTTGCATCATCATCATCTGATGCATCGCCTTGCGCTGCTGCACGAGCTCGTTGACAAGCACAGCCATGGCCTCGATCTTCTTCTGACCGGTGGCCGTGTTCATGGCCGCTGCGAGGGTCTCGAGCTTCGCGTCCATCTTCTGGCACTTCTGCATCATCTGCTGCCTTTTCTGCATCATGGCCTTGCACTTGGCCGGCATGTCGCCATGGGTCTCCTGGGATTCGGCTTTTTGCTCCATCATCTTCTGCATCATCGGTTTGGGCTGCGCCTTCTCCGCAGATTGCGAAAACGCGAGGGGGGTTCCCAGGAGGATTGCCAGGGACAACGCTCCGACGACATGACGATATCCATTTCTGCTCATAATCAAGCTCCTTTCGGTGAGGCGCCGGCCTGTGCCGTCTCGCCGTTGTTGGTGTGCCTCGAGGCACGGTTGACATTCCTGCTGGAGGGGCTCCAGCGCGTACAGAAGATGTTCCAGGGTGACACGGCACCCATATCTGCGCAGGCTCCCAGGAGAATGTTCATCGCATCACACCTCCCCCGTGAGCTTTTCGTGACGCTGACATCGGCACCATGTACAATCGCAGTCGGCCATCAAACATTCCCTGTGGCGGCGGCGGCTCGCCACGCGCCGTTGAGCGATTGGATACAGCGCCGCCTTCCACAAGCTGGGCGCGTAGAGGCGATGCAGCCAGGCGCGCGGATCACCGTGCGCCGCGACCCGTCCCAAGATCCACGACACGATTCGATCGCCGGCGATGCCAAAGAGAACCCGGTTGACGGCCCCGGACCGCATCTGGCCGGCAAACCGCCGTCTCCAGATCCTGTCGTAACTTTCCGGTGATTCAGCGTGGAAGGCCCGGGCCGCCATGTGACCCGTGGTGAGGGCGTACCGCAGCCCAAAGCCCCACAGCGTGTCCTGGAATCCGGCGGCCTCCCCCACCGTCAGTAGCCGACCTTGAACGGCCGCCCGGGGGAGCTCGAAGTTCCCGTAGCCGCTGAATCGGCGCGGGTTCTCGAGCTGGACATCGAGGGCCGATGTGAAGAAGGAAAGGGTGCGCTCCAGGTACACCGCCTCACGGTGGAAATCCTCGAACATGCAGCTTGCCAGGGTGCCCTGGCCGTTGTGAATCAGCAGGTAGGCGTACCCGCCGGGGGCCAGCTGCCGGTCGATGGCCACCCAGGCGCCGTTCGCGGCGCTGGTCTCGAACAGGTATCCCACGGCGATGGCATCGACGCCTCGCGGCCCTGTCGCCACGATGCCGCCTTCCGGGAGACGATCGACACGATCCTCGAAGCGAACCTCGACTCCCAGATCGCGCGCCTGATCGAGCAGGCCCCGGTCGAGGGTGCCGGGACCGGCGCCGCGCCGCACGAGGTAGTACAGCGGCCTGGAAGAGCTCGCGGCCAGCTCGCGCCCCGAAGGATCGAAGCAGACCAGCTTCTGATGAGGAATATGGTCGAAGTTCACCTCGATTCCCATGGACTCGATCTCAGCGATGATGTCCACGGGGGATGTCCAGTTCTCCAGGCCCTGGAAGTCACCGTGGAATCTCCGTCCGACATCGCTTTCCTTCTCGTGGACGATGACGGCAGCTCCGGCCCGCGCCGCCGTGATGGCTGCAGCGAGCCCGGCCGGGCCGGCGCCAACGATGTGAAGCTCCCCGCGCGGCTTCATGATGAACCTCCAGGCTCGATCGTTTCGGGCTCGACAGGCTCCCCCAGAAGGGCAACGAGACGGTCGGCGGCGCCGAGCATCCGGCGGACGGCACGGGTACCTTCGGCCGGAAGCGTCCGTTGGCTGCCGAGACCGCTTGCCGCCACGTTGAGCTCTCTGAGGACCGGGATGCTCTTGTTCCGGAGCTCCATTCGAGCCTGCTCGTAGGCCGCCCGTCTTTCGGCTTCGATCCACTGCGTAATACTTTTCTCCAGCGAGGCGCCGACCGCCTCGATGTGTTGGCTGAGCTCGGCGACTTCCTTGCCCCCTCCGACCTCCGCATCGATATGCCACGGGCCGCGGCTCATACGATCGAGTTGGTTCTGGACCCGCCGCAGTGGGAGCACGGCCCCCCAGAAGACGGCCCCCTCCACCGCGATGAGCAGGACCGCCAGCACTCCCAACGCGAGGACCACCGAGGAGTGCCACAGCCGGGCCCTCAATGTCCCGGAAAGATCCTGGATGGCGCGTGCCACGATGAATCCGCGATTGCCTTCGAGGGGCACGCTGACGGACCGGCCGTCCGCGGTCGTACCGGTGGTGGAGTAGGTCACATCGATTCCGAAGGCTCGCAGGTCGGACGCGATGCCGGCGATCGACTGGGCGATGTCCGGGGGCGGGTTCGTGTTCACCATGTCGGCCACGTGGTGAGCGAAGGCCGCAACCTGCTCGCGCTCCCAGCCGGCCACCTGTGCGCTGATTGCTCGACCGGTGAGAAGGGTGTGCCCCGCCAGCACAACCACCACGGCTGCGCCGGCTGCCAGGCTGACTCTCTGGGCCAGTGTGAGTCGTCGCATGGATCAGTTCCTTCCCCACCAACCGGTGTCCTGGGGCGATGGTACGCCGGGAGAACCAGAAGACGGCCGACCCGGAAGCCATCCAGGCTTCCTGAGCCTGAGCGTTTCGCCACAGGAGGCCCTGTGCGCACCCATGTACGGGTTGCCAATGTCCTCATTGGACCGTTGGAGCCAGACGTTGTTGTGCAGGAGGCAGAAGACGACAACTGGGTCCTCGACCCCGGCCACGCCCCTGTACGCAACGAGCGCCCGCGAGAGCTTGGCAAACGCGGCCCGGGCGCCCTTGATGTCCGTGCTGTACGCCACCTCGCGCGCTGCATCCGAGATTGCCCGGAGCTCGTCGGCGACGGCCCGGTCCTCTTTCTTTCCGGAACGCCGCGCTTCGCCGGCCAAGGTGCGGGCGAGAAGGCCCAGCTGTTCGGCGTGGTACGACACTCCCGAGATCGTGTCGGCTGCCAGAGCCCTCCGGATCGAGTTGTAGTGGTTGAACAACCGCTGGAACCGATGGACTTCCCCGGCGGCGACTCCCTGTGCCAACAGAAGAAACACGAGAAAGACGCGTCCCGCGGTGGATGTCATCCGTGTCATCGTACCCTCCTTTCAATCCGTGCACCCAGCCCGCCAACCGTGATGCCGGGGGTTCCGGCTGCCGGCGGCTCTCCGGCGGTCACGCTTTCGAATCGGTTCTCCTCAAGGCCCGTCATGTCCGCCCTCCATGCCGCAGGTCGACCGTTCACGTTCGTTCCGGCCGGAGCCACGGCGTCCGCTTGCGGAGCCAGCCCCCCGGGGGAAGCGTCTCCCCCGGGGGCTCGCGCCTGGGTATCTTTAGTTCGAAACAATCTTGCCACATCTCAGCATTTTCTTTCCGAGGTACGGGTTTGCAACCTGGTTGGACTCCTGGAGCCAGGGCTTTTTCACCATGGGGCAGAAGACCACCTTGGGCTTGTTCGTCCCCCTGAACATCTCGCGCCACTGGACCATGGGGCGGGACAACTTCCCGAAGGCATCGCGGGCCTCGGCGAGGGTCGTGGCCTCGGCGAGCCGGCCCGCAGCGGCCGCGACCTTGGGCAGCAGCGCCTGGCACTGGGCGCCCTTGTCCGCCGTCACGCCGGCGCGCGTGGGCTCAAACGAGGCGGCCGCCGTGCGTGCCGTATCGCGGATCGCACGGGCGTTGCGGGCAACGCCCTTGAGCGAATCTGCCGCCAGCGCCTTGTGGATCGCCTCGTACGGGGTGAGGACGGCGTCAAAGACGGTACCTTTGCGGTTGACCGAAGAGCGTGCCGGAAGCACGCCGGCGGCCGAGGTCACCAGGATGGCCAGGGCCACGGTACGAACAATCGTTTTTTGAGTCATGAGCTTTCTCCTTTCGGTATGTTCGGGTTCTTTCGACGTTCGAGGGACTGGGGCGCCTCGTCCCCGGTCCGGATCTTGATCGCCTGTTCCACGGGCGTGACAAACACGATGCCGTCACCGGGGTAACCGGTGTTGGCGGCCTTGAGGATCTCCGTCAGGAGTGTGTCGGCGCAGTCATCCTCGCAGACGACCTCGATCTTGGCGACCACCGGCGCTTTCTTGATCTCGCTCGGGGCAAGCGTGAAGAGCAGGGGCTCGTAACCATATCCAACGCCGTTGACCTGAGTGATCGTGATCCCCGGGGCGCCCGCAGCTTTCAGGGCGCGGATGACGTCGTCGAGCTTCGTGGTCCGGATAAATGCTTTGAGAAGCTTCATGGTACCTCCTTATGCCGTAACCTTGGAATCCTCGGGCTCACCGTCGCCGTCGGTTCCATCAGGGAAGAGTGACGTGCGTTTCAGTTTGAGCGCACGCCAGATGAAGTAGATCGCCGGAAAGACGATCAGCTCGGCGATAAAGGAGCTGAGCACGCCTCCGACCAGCGGCGCCGCGATACGCCGCATCACGTCGGCCCCCGTACCCGTCGCCCAGAGGATGGGCCCGAGCGATAGCAGGATCGCCATGACGGTCATCATTTTCGGACGGATACGCTTGACGGCGCCGTGATCGACGGCTTCGACAAGGTCCCGGAAGTTCGTCATGCGCCCCTCGTTACGCCAGCGCTCGTACGCGATATCCAGGTACAACAGCATGACAACGGCCGTTTCGGCGGATATGCCCGCCAGCGCGATGATTCCGACCCAGACTGCGATCGACCAGTTGTAGTGGAGGAGGTACAGCAGCCACACCGAGCCGACGATCGAAAACGGGATCGCCGAAAGGACAATCAGTGTCTTGATGATCGACTTCGTGTTGAGGTAGAGAATCAGGAAAACGAGGAACAGCGTGATCGGTACGATCAGCCGGAGACGCGCCTTCGCTCGCTGCATGTATTCGTACTGACCCGACCAGAAGATCGTGTAGCCAGCCGGGAGATGAACCTCTTTTGCAACCACTTTCTTGGCGCGTTGCACCCAGGTTCCGACATCGATTCCCCGAAGATCCACGTAGACCCACGCGTTGGGACGGGCACCCTCGGTCTTGATCGATGCCGGGCCTTTGTGGATTCGAATCGTGGCCACCTGGGACAGCGGCACCTGGGCGCCGGTCGGCGTCTCAACCAGCACGCTTTTCAGCTCTTGAATATTGTCCCTGAGCTCCCTCGGGTAGCGGACGTTGATGGGAAAACGGTTGAGGCCTTCCACGGTCCATGACACGTTCATCCCACCGATGGCCGACTTGATGACATCCTGGATATCCCCCACGGTCAGCCCGTACCGGGCCGCGGCCTTCCGGTCGATGTCAAAGTCGATGTAGTTGCCACCCATGACCCGCTCGGCATACGCGGACAGCGTTCCGGGGAGTCCCTTGACGACGCCCTCGACCTCTTTCCCGATGCTCTGGAGCTCGTTGAGGTCCGGTCCAGCGATCTTGATGCCGACCGGTGTCTTGATCCCCGTGGAGAGCATGTCGATACGGGTCTTGATGGGCATGGTCCAGGCGTTTGTCACTCCCGGAATCTGTATGGCCTTGTCCATCTCTGCGACAAGCTTGTCCTTGGTCATTCCCGGCGGCCACTCGCTCGGATCCTTGAGAACGATGGTCGTCTCCAGCATGGAGAGCGGCGCCGGGTCGGTTGCGGTATCGGCACGGCCGGCCTTGCCGAACACGGACTTGACCTCGGGGAAGCTCTTGATGATCTTGTCGGTTTGCTGAAGCAGCTGCTTGGCCTTGGTAATGGAGATGCCGGGGAAGGTCGTCGGCATGTAGAGGAGATCCCCCTCCCACAGCGGCGGCATGAACTCCGAGCCCATCTTCTTGGCCGGGAACCACGTCACGGCGACGATGACGATCGAGACGGCGACAACGACCCACCGCCAGCGGAGAGCCATGTTCAGGAACGGCGTGTACATGGCCTGCAGTACGCGCGAGATCGGGTGGTGCGCCTCGCTGCGGATATTGCCCCGCACGAACCAGAACATGAGCACCGGGATGATCGTCACCGCCACGATCGAGGCCATCGCGATGGAGTAGGTCTTGGTGAACGCGAGCGGCTTGAACAGGCGCCCTTCCTGTGCCTGGAGCGTGAAGATCGGCAGGAAGGACACGGTGATGACCAGCAAGCTGTAGAACAGGGTCGGTCCGACCTCCTGCGCCGAGCGCAGGATGATCTCGAAGTGACTGCGCTTGCCCTTCCACTCTTCGTAGTGCTTGTGGCCATTCTCGATCATGATGATGGCGGCGTCGACAAGAACACCGATCGAGATGGCGATACCTCCAAGGGACATGATGTTCGCCCCGATCCCCTGGATCTTCATCACGATGAAGGCCAGGAGAATCGAGATCGGGATTGAAAAGATGGCAACGAACGCCGACCGGAAGTGGAACAGGAAGATGATGCACACCAGCGCGACGATGATCGACTCCTCGATCAGGGTATGGGTCAACGTCTTGATGGAGCGCTCGATCAGCGGCGTACGGTCGTAGGCGACCGAGATGGTGACATCCTTGGGAAGTCCCTGCTTCAGCTCGGCCAGGCGTTCCTTCACCCGCGCGATCGTGGACAGCGTGTCGGCGCCGTACCGGACGACGACAATCCCGCCGACGGTCTCCCCCTTGCCATTCCAGTCGGCCACCCCTCGCCGAATCTCCGGGCCGATGGTCACGTTCGCAACGTCCTTGAGAAGGATCGGCGTGCCGCCAGGTCCCACGCCGAGAGCGATGTCTTCAAGATCCTTGACCTTCTTGACGTAGCCCAGCCCCCGGACCATGAACTCCCGCTCGCCCATCTCGACCAGGCGTCCACCAACGTCGTTGTTGGACCTCTTGATGGCCATCTTGACCTTCGACAGGGGAATCCTGTACGCCCGCAGCTTCACGGGGTCCACCTCGACCTGGTACTGGCGGACGAAACCGCCGATCGAGGCCACTTCGGATACCCCCGGCACCGACATCAGGCCATACTTGAGGTACCAGTCCTGGTAGGTTCGCAGCTGCGCCAGGGAACGCTTCGGAGAATTCAAGACGTACATGAACGCCCAGCCAACGCCGGTCGCGTCTGGACCCAGCTGGGGGGAGACGCCTTCCGGAAGCTGACCCGTCATACCGCTGAGGTACTCCAGCACCCGGGAACGGGCCCAGTAGAGGTCCGTCCCATCCTTGAAGATCACGTACACGAACGAGAACCCGAAGAAGGAGTATCCCCGGACCACCTTGGCGTACGGGACGGACAACATCTTCGACTCGATCGGGTAGGTCACCTGGTCCTCGACCAGCTGCGGCGCCTGCCCGGGGTATTTCGTGTAGATGATCACCTGGACGTCGGAGAGATCCGGGATGGCATCGAGACGCGTGTGCTGAATCGCCCACACGCCGCCAAGAACGGCAAAGAGGACCCCGACGACCACCAGGAACTGGTTCTTCAGCGACCACTCAATGATGCGGTTCAGCATGATGGCCTCCGGGAGGAGAAGTGGGAGGAGAGGCAACAGTAGCTTGATGACTGGTTATTGTTCCAACCAGCAAGAACCTTCCTCGGGGTACTCTTCGCGGCATCATTCAGCAGGCCGGAATCAGTCGGCAGGAGATCCTGACCCAAGATGAGCGTTTCTCGCCGGCGATCTGCACCAATCTCTTGCGCTCTGGACACGTGTGACGATGCTCGACATACCTCCGGGTATGCCTCCGCTCGTCGCACGCACCAGAGCATCACGACCTTGGCACATCTCATCCGGCAGAATCGCTCTTGGGCCTGAGACTCTTGGGGGGGTAAGGGCCTCCACTGCAACGAGAGAGAAAGAGCGTTCATTTTCCGCCTCCCCTGGCTTCGTGTTGGTTTGCATCGATCATCTTCTGAATCGCTTCCTTGAGATTCGATTCGGAGTCGATCAGGAACTGGGCGGAGGTGACGACCTCGTCGCCATCGTTCAAACCCTTCAGCACCTGCACGAAACCATTGCCCTCCGGCCCGAGCGTGAGGTCCCGCGGTGCGAACCTGCCATGCCCAAGGGCAACGATCACGACGTTGCGCCTCCCGGTCCTGAACACGGCCTCGGACGGAACCGTCAGCGCGTTCTTGGCCATGACCGGCTCGAACAGCACGGTGGCATACATCCCGACGCGAAGGCGGTGCCCGGGATTGGGCACCTCCAGGGTCAACTGGATCGTCCGGGTTTTTTCAGAAACCTGCGGCTCGACGTAGTGAACGCGCCCATGGAACGTTTCCCCGGGAAAGTAGGTCAGGTTGATCGTCGCGGGGCTTCCGGTGTTGAGCCAGGGCAGCTGGTTCGAGAACACCTCGACCGTCAACCAAAGGTCTGACAGGTTCGCGATCTTGAGCAACTCCATCCCGGGCTGGACGGCCATCCCCTCGAGGCCCTGCATCCGCGTCATGACCACGCCGCTCGAGGGCGCAAAAACCTTCAGGGTCCGGAACACGTGGCGCGATCTTTCGAGCCGGGCGATCTGTTCCGGCGTGATATCCCAGTAGCCGAGGCGCTCGCGCGCGGCTTGCAGCAGGCTCATCGCCCGTTTTGCAACCTCCGGGCCCGAGCTGGCCATGTCGTCCGCGTACCGTTTCGCTGACAGCAGGTCCTGCTCCGTCTGAACCAGCTTCGGGGAGTAGATCTCGAAAAGCGGCTCGCCTTTTTTTACCGGCTGGCCGATGTAATTGACATAGGTCTTTTCGACGAATCCTTGGTACTTCGTCGTGACAGAGACGATCTTTTCCTGGTCATACGTGAGGTAGCCGACCGTTCGGATTTGCCGGGTGACGTCCCGCCGCACGACCTTCTTGGTGACGACGTTCATGTTCTGCTCGACCGCTGGATCAATGGTGACGACCGGGCCTTGGTTTGCCGTAGCGGCGCCGGACCGACCGGACGAGCCCTCATCCGCGTATACCGGAACGTAGTCCATGCCCATGCTGTCCTTGCGCGGCACGGGAGACGTGATCGTCGGATCCATTGGACTCCTGTAGAAGAGGATCTTCCGTTTTCCGCCCTTTCCGGCCGGCTGCGCCGCGGCCCCGGAGCTCGCTCCCCGTCCACGAACCGGCACGAGCTTCATCCCACAGATCGGGCAATTCCCCGGGTGGTCCTGGACGACCTGCGGGTGCATCCCGCAGGTCCAGAGCTGCGTGTGTCCCCGGGTCTTCGCCGAGGCACGGGCCTCGTGCGCGCCGGGCGCCGCGCCCTGGCGCGACAGGCCGAGCCAGCCGTCCACCGGGCTGATCCCGAACGGGTCGGCGACGAGAAGAAGGGCGACGATGGCGCCGATGAAGGCCCACAGGAGGGCCCGCACGGTCGCGCCGCCGCGCTGGGACCGTGAAGAATGGGGGACGCCGCCTCCAACGGAGGAGGCCACCGGGTCCCGCTGTGGAACGAGGGTTGTGCGAGGTTGATTGCTGTGGCGTGCGCCCGAAGCGGGCGCATTACCGGTCAGAGTGGCGTCGTTCATTTCGTAATCTCCATTTCATCAGACGAAGGAAGAGGCGCCCCGATCGTTCCCTCGAGTCGCGCCTCGGCGACGGCATAATCGGTCCGTGCCCGGTCGGTGGCGATGCGCACCTGGAGGAGAACCCGCTCGGCGTCGAGAAGGTCCAAAGCATTGAGCGTGCCTGCAGCGTACGCCTCTTCGGCGGAGCGGAGGGACTCTTTTGCTTGCGGAATCAGTGTTTTCTCGAAGAGCTCGATCCGCTGGCGGATGAGATCGAGGCGGTCGGTCAGGTCTGCCAGGTCCCCTTCGATTCCTGCGATCACCGCGCGCTTTTTCTGTTCGGCTGCGAGCCGCTTCTGGATCGCCTCCTCCACCCCGGCCGCCAACTTCTCCCGGTGAACGGGCAGATTGATGGCGCCGAACAGCCCGACGACGTCTTTGCCGTTATCCGGCGGCGGGGCGAGCTTGCCGGCGCGGTCATCCCGATTCCCGACCACGGCGTAGCTCAGTCCCAGGGTGACGTCCGGCCTGTAGCCGATCTTGGCCACCTCGGTCAGGTGCTCGGCCGCCGCGATCAACGCATCCGCCTCGGCCAACTCGGGCCGTCTCGCAAGGGCCGTCGACCGCAGTTTCTCGATCGCTTCGATCCGTGCCTGGGCCGGCGGTACCGTGAATCCCGGTACCGGCGTCCCCTTGGGCCGGTCCCGCAGCGCATTGATCCGGGCGGTGAGGGAGGCTCGCCGGATGGCGATGGCGAGGAGCCGGCTGTCGTCCCGGGTGATCTCGGCCTGGATCTTCACGACGCCCTGTGCAATTCCCACGCCGGAGGCGTACCGTGCCCGCGCAAGATCTTCGTAATGTACGAGAGTGGTGCGGTCATTCCGAACCTGGCGCTGGTCGGCGGCGAGATACGCGAGCTCGTAGGCGAGACGCCTGGTCTCGGTGACGAGCTCGAGCCTCTTCGCCTCGGCCCGGGCGCGGGCCGCGACGGCCTGGGCCAGCGCGGCCTGCTCACGCGCCGGGAGCTTGCCAAACCACGGGAACCTCTGGGACAGCCGGATCGCTGCGTACTGGGGCCCGGTCCGTGTTTCCGGTGTCTGGACGAAGAGGGTCGTGGAGAGGATCGGGTCGGGAAGTGCCTTGACTTGAGGGGCTTTCTGCGCGACTGCGCGGGCCTTGGCCTCGAGCCCGGCCAGGCCGGGGTTACGATCGAGCACATCGCGAACGAGAAGCCGGAGCTTGACGTTCCCGAGCGAGCTCACAATCGAATCGGCGGGCGAGCCGTTCGCCGTCCCTTGGTTGGCCGGAGCCGGGGTCGTCTTCTTTCCGGCAGCCTCACCGGAAACCGAAGGCAGAACCATGGCTGCAGCCACACATACCGCCAGTAGGTTGTTGATTCTCAAGGTTTTCTCCTTTTCCAAAGCTCGATGATGAATCGTAATGCTGCATCACGGCAACACCTCGCAGCACGACGCTCACAGGCGTGTTTTCGCTCTGGAAAAGGATCAGATCAGGTAGGCACAGTTCAGGACGAACGAGGGTCCGGGCGGATCCGGACTGGATGACGACGCCGCCTCGCCAGGCGTTGACGGGGCCTGCGAATCCAGCGGCACCCAGCTCTCCGCCGTCACCACGGTCAGGCCCTGGAAACCAGAAAGCACCAGCCGTGGCGAATCGGCCAGGGCGGAAGGAACCGGCCCGTTGCCGCAGTGGCACTCGAAGAATCGCTCCACCGCCCCGTTGCGGGGTAGCGGCGCCTCGAAGCACCCTGTCGTTACCTCCACTGCGCGAGAGCACTGGTGCGGCGCCGGACCCACGTACGGGCACTGGGCGGCCCCTGCATCGGCCTGCCAAAGCGGGAGCACCAAGGCGATTGTGAAGGCAACAAGGATAACGCGATATCTGCTCATCAGTTCATCCAACGCCGCGACCGTACGGTATATTCCCGGTCGTGTCAAGAGCCACGACGCGTAGTTCGGGGGAAGGAGCTCCCTGCGTGTGGGCGGATTCCCTCTTCAATGGATCGCATGGCGGCACGTTGGAAGCAGCGGAGCGACTATTCGACAACGCGGAATCTCTGTCCAATCCACGCGACGGTCACACCAAGTATGACGAATACGAGGGCGGCGACCGTGGCCCCAGTGAGATCTACCGCCACGACACCGATCCGGTCTTTGAGGGCGAACCGGCTATGCCAGGCATCCGTGCCGAGCACCTCCACGTGGCCGGATTTCGGTTTCAAAAAACCCAGGAGAACCCGGAGGAGCGTCGTCTTCCCGGCGCCGTTGCGTCCGAGCAACGCGCACACTGCGCCTTGCGGAACTTCCAGGCTCAGCTCCGAGAGGACCCGCTTCCGTCCGTATCCGGCCGCGAGATCCTCTGCCTTGATTGGTGGATTTCGAAGAATCATGATTCCCCTTTCTCCTTCCTGACAGCCTGCACAATGACTTCTTCCGGCACACCGAGGTCCCGCGCCTGCCGTGCAAGTCGTTCGATGTCTTCAAGAAGCTCGCGGCGCCTCGCTTCGGCCGCAGCCTCGACCGCTTCCGTACGGACGAACGTGCCCTGTCCCTGCCGCGGCTCGACGAGCCCCTCTTCCTCCAGCTCCCGGTACGCGCGCAGCACGGTTTGCGGGTTGACCTTCAAAAGACCGACCAGCGTGCGCACCGACGGCAGCGGCCTCCCTGCAGGCCACCTGCCCGCCGTCACCGCTTCCCGGAGCTGGCGCGCCAGCTGGGCGTAGAGCGGAAGGTCATCGCGTGGATCCAGGGAGAAACTCGTCATAACATCCACTGTTATGGTACACCATAACAGTGGATCTGTCACCCCCCTCGTGTTCCATCCTGTCGGTGCATCGTGGGGGCTCATCCACGCACACGGGTGTCTTCAAATGAGCACCCCGGAGAGACACCCGTCTCGGAAAACCGGCGCCACGGCCTGACTTTGCCGGCAAATTCCGCGATAATCGGTAGCGCCGTCTGGCGGGGAGGTGCACGATCCGGGTACGGCTTGAAACGCTGGGGTGCAGGCTCAACATCGGCGAGACCGAATCGCTCGCGCGGGGCCTGGTTCGCTTGGGCCACACGATCGCCGGCCCCGGCGACGAGGCCGACCTGTGCGTTCTCAACACCTGCACTGTCACGGCTACGGCGTCGGGCAAGTCGCGTCACGCGATCCGGCAGCTGAGGCGCGACCATCCGGGCGCGACCATCGTCGTCACCGGATGCTACGGCGAGCTCGAGGCAGACGCGGTGCGTGAAGCCGGGGCCGACCTCGTCGTTGGCAACATGGACAAGGACCGCCTCGCGGACATTCTCGAAGACCGGGGCCTGCTCGCCGGCGGCGGCTCACCGGCCGGGGAGGACGGTGTCCCGGCAACCCCCGCCGCAACAGGACGGACACGGGCGTTCATCAAGGTTCAGGACGGATGCGACAACCGCTGCACGTTCTGCGTGGTCACGATCGCCCGGGGACCGGGGCGCAGCCGCCCGGAGGATGAGGTCATCCGCACGATCGACGAGCTGACCGCGGAAGGCACCAAGGAGGTCGTCCTCTCCGGGGTGCATCTCGGCTCGTACGGCCACGACAGGGGCGACCGGCACGGGCTTGTTCGGCTCGTTCACCGGATCCTTGCCGAAACCCGCCTGCCACGCCTCCGCCTGTCCTCCCTGGAGCCGTGGGATCTCGAGCCGGAGCTGCTCGAGCTGTTCGCGAACCCGCGCCTGTTGCCGCACCTCCACCTCCCGCTCCAGAGCGGGTGCGACGCCACGCTTGGCAGGATGGGCCGCCACACGACGGTCGCGAGGTTCGGCGCCCTGCTCGACGCCGCCCGGGCCGCGCATCCCGACATGGCGGTGACGACCGACGTCATGGTCGGGTTCCCCGGCGAGACGGACGAGGACTTCGAGACGTCGCTTCGCACGATCGAGGCGATGGGCTTCGCCCGGCTCCACGTCTTCCGGTTCTCCCCGCGTGCGGGCACCCTCGCGGCCACCATGCCGCACCAGGTTCCCGGTAGCGTGGCGGCTGGCCGCAGCGCACGGATGCACGAGCTCGGCGCCTCCCTCGAAGCCGCTTTTCAACGCCGCTTCCTCGGCCGCACCATGAACGTCCTGTGGGAAAGAATCCAGCCGGGCGCGGCGGGCCCCCGTTGGAGCGGGCTCACCGGCAACTATCTCCGCGTTCTTGCCAGCGCGCCTCCGGGCGTCGATCTCGCCAATCGAGTGACCCCGGCCGTCCTCGAAACGCCCGCTCCAGGCGCCCTTAACGCCACCATCCCCGGGACCGGCTCGTGAATCATCCGGGCCAGCCCGTCAGACCGAGAAGCGCCGCCCTCGCCTCGCCGCCGAGGCTCTCGCCGGCGTAGCGGCGCAACGTCCCGATGCCGATCAGGGGAACCGGGGACAGCGGCAGTATGGTCCTTGGTACACCGGCGAACGCCCGTTCGATGCCATCGAGCCTGGAGCCGGCCTGGCTCTTGTTGACGATGATGCGGGACACGTGAACGTGCAGCCGCCCGAGCTCCGTGACGATCCGTGTGGACTCGGCCAGCGAGAGCTGATCCGGGTTGAGCACCAGGCGGATTCTGGTCTGCTGCCGGTCCTCGAATAGATCTCTCAAGCGCGTGTACTCGTCCTGCGATTTCTCGATCTTGAGCAGGACCTTGTCGGTCTCGATCTCGCGGTCGAGGAGCCGGAGCTTCGTGATCAGCTCCCGTTTTTCGATGATGTCCTCGCGCAACTTCCTCAGGTGGTGAAACCAGGTCAGAGAAAGCCTCGGAAGCCCGAAGAAACGTAGCGACAGCGCGGTTGGGGCCATGTCGAAAACGAAGACATCGCGACCCCGATGCTTCCGCCGGATCTCGGTGAAGGCCATGATCAGGGCATACTCCTCAAGACCCGGCGAGTACTTCATCACGTCGAAGTACTTCTCCAGGTTGAAGGATGTCAGGTACCGGTACGTCCGGTCGATCTCGTTGCGCACGCCCTTGAGGTACCTGCGTATCCAGGCATCCTGGTCGATCTCGACCACCTCCAGGTTGGGCGCCACCTTCACCGGTCTGCCGGACATGCGTCTTTCGAAGATGTCCGATTGATTGTGCGCGGGATCGAGCGATACCAGCATCACGTCATGACCGGAATCGGCCAAAAGCACGGAGGTCAACGCCGCACACGTTGACTTTCCGACGCCGCCCTTGCCGAGAAAAAAGACGTTCGTCGCCGCGGTCATCGTCAGCCCACGTCGAACGTCGAGAACAGCTCGGACACCGGCGTGGTTGCCGTGTCAACCTTCTCCATCATCAGGATGAGCTCCTGTTCCATGAACGGCATGAGATCGAGCGCGACGTTCATCGGCGGCGCCGGGAGCCCCACGAATGAGCCCAGGACCAGCAGCCCAAAAATGTTCTGCATCTCTTCCAGCTCGATCGCGATGATCTCCACCGCCTTGCTTCTCGCCGACTGGTCGCTGATCCGGACAATGTCGCGCAGCTGGTCCCGGAGCCACACGAGCAGCCCCATCACCGCACCCGGAAGATGCGCTTCTCGAAGCTCATCCTCTTCTCCGAGGGGTAGAAGTAGTAGACCGCGTACAACATCGCAAGTACCGTGCCCGCGAAGAGGACCTTCGGGATTTCCAGGAACGCGGCGGCGATGGCCAGGTACGGCGTCGCCATCGCGGCGAGGAGCATCTTCCGCTCGAAGGCGAAGAGGGCGTCCTCGGTGATGCTCTTCCGCTCCCGGTTTTCGTAGACGAAGAGCGTGCGCAACAGGATCGGGAGGGCGATGCCGCAGATCGCGGCCAACACGAAGATCGCCGGCCCCAGCGCGGGATGACGCCGCATGAACGGCTCCACATCGACGAGGTGCCGCGCCTGGGCCACGTAGGCTGCGCCGAACAGTACAATGGCCGGCGCCAGCAACCAGAAGTACAACCTCCTCAGGCGATTCTCCATCGTATCTCCTCGCTCTCGGGTCCAGCCGCCACCAGCGGCTCGCCCATTGTACCGGTTCACGGAGAAAAGAAAGGGCGCCCGCTCGTCGCGGGCGCCCCGTTGATGGCAACGCATGCCGGCTCACATCTGGGCAGGCTCGGCTGTCGGAGTTCCCCTGTCCTCCGGTTTCACGGTGAAGAACTTGACCAGCCCTTCCACCGCGATCCACAGGGCGATGACGAGAATCACGATGTTGAGCACGACCAACAACGTGGCGTTCTTGTGAAGGAACTTGGTCTGATTCAGCACCAGCGCCCAGGTTGTCATGACGGTCATGAAGACCGCTGGAATACCCGGCACCAGCCACTTCGCTCCACCCCTGGCCTTGAGGTACACGGTGGCGATGATCAGGGCGAGCGCGGCCAGCGTCTGGTTCGTCGCACCGAAGAGCGGCCACAGGATGAGGGCGCCCTTGCCGCTGGCGCCGCTGACGAAGGCCAGCCACATGGCCGAGCCGACGGCGATGAACGTCGCCACGTACTTGCCGGTCAGGAAGTTGAGCTTGAGATCGCCGAAGAGCTCGGAAACCACGTAGCGCTGGATCCTCGTCGCGGTATCCATCGTCGTTCCCGCGAACGACGCGACGAACACGCCCATGATGACCATGGCGATGATCTTCGGGATACCGATCGACTCGATCATGTTGGCGGAGCCGATGACGAAGGCGCTGATCTTGGAGGTCAAACCGGCCGCAGCCGCCCACGTCGCGTAGTGATCCGTCCACGCGGCGAGGCCGACGACGGTTTCCCCGGCCTTGTTCACGTAGCCCATCCCGATCCCCGCGCAGGTGGCGATGACGACCAGGGTCGAGAGAACGCCTTCCATCAACATCGAGCCGTACCCAACGAACAGGGTGTCCTCCTCATTCCGGACCTGCTTGGACGAGGTTCCCGAGGACACGAGCGAGTGGAACCCCGAAATCGCTCCGCAGGCGATGGTGATGAAGAGAAACGGCCACAACGGCGGCGCTCCCGCCGGTGCCGCCCGGACCGCCGGGGCGACGATGTGCATGTGCCCGCCGAAAGCGGCCCCAAAGACCCCGAGCACCAGCAGGCCGAGGGCGATGATCAGCTCGTGGGCGTTGATGTAGTCGCGCGGCTGCAACAACGTCGTGACCGGAAGCACCGAGGCGATGAAACAGTAGATCAGCAGGATGATCGTCCACACCCCGGTTGGCGGAATACCCGCGATGGAGGGCATCGTGATGGGGAACCATGCACCGATCACCACGGTGATGTACATGGCGATCACTGCCAAGATCGACCAGGACGTAATGTTCTTCCCCTTCTTGTAAATCAAGTACCCGAGGAACACGGCGATCGGGATCTCCATCCACACCGGGAACACCGATCCCGGGAACATCATGAAGATGACCGCGATCACCAGGCCGAAGATGGCGATGATCAACCACAACTCCAGAAAGACGATGACGAAGAAAAAGAACTTGATGCGGCTGTTGACGTACTTGGCGCTGTACTCGGCGATGGACTTTCCCTGGTTCCGCATGGAGATGATCAGCGAGCCGAAGTCATGCACGCCGCCCATCACGATGGATCCCACGAAAATCCAGATCAGGGCGGGCAGCCACCCCCAAATCACGGCGATCGCGGGACCGACGATCGGCCCGGTCCCGGCGATGGAGGCGTAGTGGTGGCCAAAGATGACCTCCTTCGGAGTCGGCACAAAGTCGATTCCATCTTCGAACTCCACGGCGGGGACCGTGGCGGCCTTCGAAAGCTTGTAGATCTTCCTCCCGATGAACTTCCCGTACAGCTGGTACGCCACCAGGAATCCGAGGAACACGACGATCATCACGAGTAACGCTCCCATATTGCCTCCTTTCCTCAATCCCCCAA
>JAADFN010000181.1 GCA_013152895.1 Acidobacteriota bacterium
TCATCAAGCATCTTGAGTCGAACGTGGTGGAGTTTGAGGTGCTGCCGAAAAAAACCAGGCATGGCGCATCGGTTTCGGGGGATGCCGCTGATCAGAAGCCCGAGGCTGACGGAAAACCGACTTCCGACGTGAACCGCAAAACCACTCCTCGGCCGGATCACGGCCGATCATCACCGGGCCGGCGCTTGTCGCATCCCGCTGAGGCTGGAGCAAGACGATGTTTCGCGAACAGGATAGGTCCCAAGGCCAACGTGGCAAGTTAGTTATCTTGCAGGGTTTGTCAGCTCTATTCTTCCTCATAGCTCTGTTTGTGGAGTTCGAATTTAACAAACCGTATCTGTCTCTTGTGCCTTTTACAACAGGTGTGGTCCTACAAGAGAGATTCTGGCGTGTGCGAAGGTGTCCCTCGAAAAAAATGAAACCGGGCGATTCAGGGAGGGTGACAAGCCCACTCGGAGGGTGCAGAGGGGTCAGGATTACTATCACCCTTGGTGAAATCTCGTAAACGGGGAAATCGCTCAGATTCTTCTCCGGGGGCATGCGGGGCTGCGGCGGAAAGACCTGGAGAGAGAAAGACGTTTCTGGAAGGGCAAAGAAGCTGACAGGCTGAACGTGTCCACCTCAGGCGGTGGATTGGGCGATTTCATGGCAGGACCTGGATCGGCTGCGACCTGGAGCGCGCCATCGTCTAGATCCTCACTTCTGTTACGGCGAAGCTGTTGGATCCACAGGTAAACCTTGAATGCAACGATGAGCAAACCCATGAGCAGGAGCACCGCCATGAGATAGGTGCTCAGCACAGCCAAGGCGTTTCCCGTCTTCCACTCCCTTCCAAGGCCCAGGGTCAAGAGCAAGACCATTGGAATTGAAATGGCAAGGCTTACCAGAAGGGGCCAGCGATCTTGAATGAATGTACGGGTTTTCAAGGTGTTGTCCTCCCTTTCCATGACATTCCTTATCCATACCCTAGTACGTGCCGCCCTGCCACCGGATTCCAGTGTCGGGTGCTGTGAGAGCCCCGAGTGGTTGGGTGAGCCAATATCGAGGAAGGAGGAGGGGAGCGGCGATCGCCGGCGAAAGGCATTGCTCCTCCACTAGCCTTGTTGTCAATCCGTGGAAATCCGCGCAATACGTGGCTTTCCCCTTTTCATCCTTCCAGTCGAGCGCAATTATTCCTTATCGCCGGACACAAGGGTCTCAAGCGTTCATAACCTCCGCACAGTGCGCAACATCACGCCGGGGCGGAGGATCGCGGGGTGTATTCTTGGAAAGAGGTTCAACGATGGAAGGTGGTCTCATGACGCGACTCGCTCCTGTGATCCTGGCGATGGTGGTCGTCATATCCAGCGGCCGCGCGATGGCCGACCAGCTGGTGGACGACTTCGAGAACCCGGCCGGATGGTCGGCCTGGTCGTTTTCGAACGGGCCGGAATGCCCCGGGGCGGCGGGCAGCCTGGATCGGATCGCCGGAGCTGGCCGCAACGGTTCGACCGCGGCGCGGCTGCGATTCGATTTCACCGGGGGCGGCTGTCACGTGGGGGCGCGGCGTTCGCTGGAGGGGTTTTCCGCCCGTCGGGGGATCTCCTTCTGGCTCGCCGGCGCCGTGCCGGGAACGCGCCTTTTCGTGTGGTTGACCGACGAGACGGGTCAGGTCTTCGAGACCTACCTGCCGATGCAAAGCTGCGATTCGCGGAGGTGGGTCCGGTACCGGATCCTGGCGGCCGGGGGCGGTCGGTGGTGGGGTGGCGCTGCGGACGGCGTCTTCCACGGTGGAGCCACGGCCTTGGAGATCCTCCTCGATGTCGGCTATGGCGTTCACCGGACCGGGGAGATCTTTCTCGATGACGTGACGGCCCTGTCGGGGTCGCGTTTCCGGCTCGACCCCTTCGCCGCCGCGGCCGATGCGCCGGTGCTCTTCCGGGGCCGGTTGCACGATCGCCTCGGGGTCAATGTCAACCTGGCATCGCTGAGTACTAGCCGGCTCGATCGCGCCGCGGCTGCAGGGTTCGGCTGGGTGCGGACGGACATGGCATGGGCCCAGGTGGAGCAGGTCCGCGGCTCGTACGACTTTGCGCCTTACGATGCCCTGGTGGACGCCGTCGAGGCGCGCGGGATGCACGCGTTGCTGATTCTCGACTACTTCAACCCTCTCTACTGCCGGGATCCCGGATGTGACGAACATACCGGCCCCGTGACCGACACGCAGCAGAACGCCTTTGCTGCGTTCGCCGCCGCTGCCGCAGCCCATTTCGACGGTCGGGCCGTCTCCCTCGAGGTGTGGAACGAGCCCAACAGTACGAGCTTCTGGCGCCCCGAACCCGATCCGGCTGCGTACGGACGACTGGCGGCGAAAACGTTGGCCGCGGTTCGAGAGGCGAGCGCTCGCGTGCCGGTGATCGTCGGCGTCACCGCCGGGGTCGATGTGGATTTTCTCGACGCCGCCCTGGCGGCCGCCGACCTGTCCAGGGCCGATGGGATCAGCGTGCACCCCTACCGGTCCTTCGAGCCCGAGTCGATCGGAGAGGACATGGCCCTGTTGCGGGAGACCGTCGCGGCGCGCACCGGTCGCCATGACATCCCGGTGATCTCGGGCGAGTGGGGATACACCACGCTGGAGTTGGGCGGGAGCGGCCCGGAGGCCCTGCAACGGCAGGCAGTGGCGGCCGTGCGGGAGCTCCTGTCGGCACAACTGTACCGGTTGCCCCTGGCGATCTGGTACGACCTGACGGACGACTGTGGCGATCCCACCGAGTGGGAGTGCAACTTTGGTCTCCTGTGGGACGATGGCACGACCCCGAAGCCGGCGTGGAACGCCGTAGCGGCCATGAACCGGATCGTCCCCGGAGGGAAGGTCCAGGTCTCGGACTGTGGCCAGCCGCCGGCGGTCTACTGTCTCGCTTTTCGTGGTACGAACGGCACGGTCGCGGCACTGTGGAGCGGTCAGGAGGGGACCCAGGTCACGGTACAGCTGCCCGGCTCCCTCGGGGTGGACGTGCTGGACCTGTTTGGCGCGCCGGCCGGTGGAACGGTCTTCGTCGGGAGGGAGCTCACATTGAGGGAGGAGGATGGCCCGGTGTACCTTCGCGTGCAACGTCGGCCCAGGAGGTCGAAAGGCCGCCTGGTGCCGGCGAGATTGCAGTAAGCTGCCGCAGCCGCCGTGGCGGTCTTCCATGTTTCCTGATTCGTGAGCTCCTTCCGTGTGGTGCCGTCCGATCGGATCATCCGGGCGTCGAGGCCGAAGAATGGCGGGACGGTCGCTTCCCGTCGTCTCCCGGGGTGATGACCTGACGCTTCCAGATGCGTCGCAGGGTGATTCCCGGCTGCCGGCGGGTGAGACGCTCGCTGCCACGATCCGTCGTGAGTTTTTGCTCCTCACGGGCGGGCGTGGTGGGGTACCCTTGCAGGGTGTAGGTGATGCGGCAACCCGACGGGATGTGTACCGGGAGGGGACGGCGATGGGGAAGGCTCAAAGCGGCGAGAGAACCGTGAGCGATGGCGGCCGGACGGTGTCGGCGTGGTGGCGGTGGGTGGGGGAGGATCTCGTCATGGTGATCGGGGGTGGAGCGCGGCCCCACGTGGGCTCGGTGGTGCTGGCGCAGCCCCGGCCGTCGAGCGCGAAACCGGGGCGGCGCTCGGCGACGGTTTCGGTGTTGAACATTCCGCCGCACAAGGACGAGGCGGTTGCACGCTCGATGGCCGAGACGCTTGCCGTCGAGCTCGGATGCACGGTGGTCGTGACGGCGGGGATCCACGAGGACGGGCTCGATGCGGCCGGAATCGAGAGCTATCTCGAGCTGGCCGGGCGGCTGGCGCGCGAGCTCATGCGCGCCGTCCGGGTGAGGTGAGAGGGAGTGCTCGCGGCGGTCGCCTTCTTCCTGTTCGTGCTCGTGGCCGGCCTGTGCGGCTATGCGCTGCTCGTCCGCCTCGGGTTGCCCGACGGCGAGGCGTGGGGGCTGGGACGCGCCGCGGGGCTGGTACTGGTCGCGCTACCGGCCTGGTGGGCCGGGTGTCTCGGGTTCGGAGGGTGGCGCTGGGTGGGTGGGGCCGTTCTGCTGGCCGGAGGCGCTGCGGGCCTGTGGACGTTGTGGAGACGGCGGCCCGGGTGGCGGGAGCTGGCGGCCGCCGAGGCGGTCTTCACGCTCGGATGGGTCGCCGTTGGCGTGCTGCGCCTCGACCATCCCGCGATTCGGGGGACCGAGAAGCCGATGGATCTCGGGATCTTCGCCACGTTGCTCCGGGCGCGGTCGTTCCCGCCCCCGGACATGTGGCTCGCGGGGTTCTCGCTGCCGTACTACTACTGGGGCGCGCTGGTGTGGATCGTGCCTCTCGCGCTCGGCGGGCTTGGGCTGGGAACGGGGTACAACCTCGTCGTCGCGCTGGTGGGCGGTCTGGTTGCGGTGGGTGTTTGGGTTCTCGCGGGGCGTCTTGCCGGTTCAAAGACCGCCGCGCTGGCAGCGGTCTTTCTCACGATGTTCGCCGGGACGCCGGACGGCCTCCGCCAGCTCTTCGCGGGCCGGGGCCTGGCGTCGCTCGACTACTGGGCCTCCTCGCGCCAGGTGCCGCACACGATCACCGAGTTTCCGCTGTTCACGCTGTGGCTGGGGGACCTGCATCCCCACCTGCTCTCGCTGCCGCTTGCACTCCTGGCGGTGGCGCTGGCGGCTCACGCGGCTCTCAAGGGTCTGCGGCCAGCGAATCTCGCGGCGATCGCGGTTGCCTTCGGCGCGACCTGGGCGGCCAACCCGTGGGCGATGCCGCCGACGCTTACGGCGGTCGCGCTGATGCTGATCGCGGGCGACGGGCGGTGGCCGGCCGGGAATGGTCTTCGCCGGTGGGGGGCGGCGGGCACCGTCGCGATCGGCGGTGGGGTCGCGATGGCGCCGTTCCTGCTGGAGTTTCATCCCCCGTTCCACGGTATCGGCTTCGTCCATGCCTGGACGCCGTTTCCCGATCTGCTGCTCTACGCGGGGCCGCTTCTCGTCCTCGCCGCCGTCGGGGCGCTTGGGCTGGTCGTCGAGAGGCCGGCGGCCGATCCGTCCCGCCGGCGGATGTGGATCTGGCTCGTTGCGGCGTGGCTCGTGCTGGTGGCGGCGCTGAGCGGGCGGCCGGTGGCGGTGCTGCTGGCCGGGCTGCTCGCCGTGTTGGTCTGGTGGAGCGTGGCCACGCACGAGCCGGACCCGGACCGGGGCGCGATCTGGCTTGCGGCCCTGGGCGTCTTTCTCTTCCTGGTTCCAGAGATCATCTTCGTCCGCGATCCGTACGGGGCGGAGCTCCACCGGATGAACACGGTGTTCAAGGCGTACTTCCAGGGTTGGGTGTTCCTGGCGGTCGCGGCGCCGGTTCTCTTCCGGAGGGCGCCGGTGAAGCGGCTCGGCGCGGCGGTGCTCGCCGCTGTGCTCGTTCTCCCAGCGCTTCCCGACCTCGCGGGGATGATGACGGCGCCGTTTCGCGCCGGACGGTTGGGCGTTGCGGGGCTCGAGTGGATGGATCCGGGCGATCTGGCGGCGGTTTCGCGGCTCAAACGCATGCCGCCCGCAACGGTGTTGGTCGAGGCCGTCGGAAACGCCTACAGCGATTACGCGCGCCTGTCCTCGGCGTCGGGGGTGCCGGCGGTCCTGGGGTGGAGCAACCACGAGCTGGTGTGGCGCGGCGGCGGGATCGGGCCGGTGCTCGAACGGCGGCGGAAACTGGTTCGCCGGGTTTACACGTGCGGCTCGGCAAAAACGATCCGCGCTCTGGCGGAAGAGACGCCCTTCGATGTCATCGCCGTGGGCGGCATGGAGCGCCGGACGTATCCACAGCTTGACGAGGACGCGATCCGGCGGGCGGGACGTGTCATCCTGGACGGGGAGGGAATGATGCTGGTCGATGTTGGGCGGAGCAAACAGCGGCGCGGGGGTGCGCGATGAGCGAGCGCGTGGTTGTTGATGGCTCGACGGGCGCCTCCGCAGCACGGAGGCGGGCCTGGATCGCGCTGATCCTGCTGGCCGTTGCGCTGCACCTCTGGGGGCTCGGCGGGCGGTCCTTTCACCACGATGAGTCAATCCACGCGCGCCTGTCGTGGGATCTTCTCCACGAGGGGAGCTACCGGTACGATCCGACCTACCACGGCCCGCTGCTCTACATGCTGACGGCCGGGACCTTCGCCGTGCTCGGCGATTCCGACTTCACGGCGCGGATCCCCGCGGCGCTGGCCGGGATCCTGATGCTGGCTGTGGCGTGGAAGCTGCGGCGGCCGTTCGGAGATCGGGCGGCGTGGTGGACGGGGCTCCTCTTCACGGTCTCCCCGATCTTTCTCTACTACGGACGGTTCCTCAGGATGGACCTGATCGAGGCCGTCACGGCGTCGGCGGCGTTCCTGGCGCTCTGGGCGGCCATCCGGGGCTCGGACCGGGCGTGGCCGTGGCTCGGGCTGTGGGCCGGGCTCGCCTTCGCGACGAAGGAAAACGCGTACGTGACGGTATTCCTGGCCGTGCTTGCTGGGGGGATGACCGGGCTCGCCTTCGGGCCGCGGCAGAGCCTCGCGCGGGCGTTGCGGTGGCTCACGGCGAAGTGGACGGGGATCGCGACGGCCGTGTCGGTCTTCATCGTGGTGACGATTCCGCTCTACACCGTCGGGTTCACGCACCTGGCGGACTGGTGCTTTCCGCTCAAGGCGATCGCCTACTGGTGGAAGCAGCACGAGATCGCCCGGGTCGGCGGCCCGTGGTGGTACCACCTGCCGCGTCTGGCCCAGTATGAGTTCCTGCCGATCCTGCTGGCGCTGATCTGGATCGTGCGGCGACGCAAGCGGCTCAAGCCGGTCGAGATCTTCCTGTTCAGCTTCGGCGTGTTGTCGATCGGGCTTTACTGCTACCTCGGCGAGAAGACTCCGTGGCTCGAGGTGCACCAGGTCTGGGCGTTCATCCCGCTGGCCGGCGCCCAGTTGGCCAGGACCTTCGGACGGCGGGGACGGCGGTGGAGCCGGAGCCTGGCGGCGATCGGCCTGGCCGCGACCCTCGTGGTGTCGTTCGTGGCGTCGTTCGTTCTCGACGAGATCTCGCCGGCGCAGCGGCGCGTCGAGTCGCTGATCTTCGTCCAGACGTGCCCGGAATTCAGGGACGTTGCCATGGAGGGGCTGCGGCTCGCGCGCTCCAACCCCGGCGTCGTGGCGGCGGTGTCGGGTGAGGCGGCGTGGCCGCTGATGTGGTACTGGAGAAAGACGGGCGTCATGTGGAGCCTGCCGCATCCCGGGCAGCGTCCGCCGCTCGTGATCTGCGATCCGGAGACGGAGGCCGAGGCGCGAAGCATCCTCGGCCCTGGGTACAGCCGCCGCCGGATTCCCCTGCGGGCGTGGTGGCTGATGTACCAACGCAAACCGTCGCTCGAAGAGATCGCCAGGTACGAGCTGACGCGCATTCCGTGGGGCAGCATCGGGTCGACCGATGTCATCGTGCTGACGCGTATGAAGAAAACTGCGGCCGTCGTCACCAACGTTCCGGTGCCGAAGCGGTTGCAGGAGGCGTTCGGGGCGGTCTCGATGAAGATGCTCGGGACCGGCTGGCTCGGCGAGCCGCGCGGAATCTCGATCCGTTCCGGCCGTATTGCCGTGGCCGACGCCGCGCTCTCCCAGGTGATGATCCTCGATCCAGCCGGAACGGCGCGCCGCGTCGACGTTGGAGGGCTCAACCAGCCGGAATCCGTGGTCTGGGCCGGGGCGAACACGTTGCTGGTCGCAGACACGTGGAGCCAGCGGGTTGTTCGTGTCAATGTCGCCACGGGCCGGGAGGAGACGCTTCCGGCGCCACGGGACGGCTGGTACGGGCCGCGCGGCATCGCGATCGGGCCGGATGGCTCGGTGGCCGTGACGGACACCGGCCACAAGCGGATCATTCTCTACGCCCCGGATCTCCATCATCGTACGGTGATCGGGCACCCGGGGACCGGCCGGGGTGGCCTGATCGAGCCGGTCGGGATCGCCTGGCTCGACCGGCAATCTTTCGTCGTGTGCGACACCGGGAACCGCCGGCTCGAAGTCTTCACGACGGACGGCGTGGTGCGCCGGATCGTTGGGCTCCCGGCCGCGTGGAGCGACTTCTACTCGAGGCCCCAGATCGCGGTGCTGGGGCCTCGCGACTGGATCGTCAGCGATACGCCGGGCAAGGCGCTGTGGCGGATCCGCGGCACGACCGTCGAGCGCATTGCACTCGGTAGGCTCGGTATGGATCCCACCGGCGTGGCGTGGGACGCCGCCGGGCACGAGCTGGCCATCGGCGATCTCTCAGGTAAAGTATGGGTGCTGGAGGTTCCCCGTGGGTGAGCGCCCCGAGATCAGCGTCGTCGTCCCCGCGTTCAACGAGGAGGCGAACGTCGTGCCGATGGTCGAGCGCCTGGTGGCGGCGCTCGACGGCGTCGTCGAGGGCTTCGAGATCGTCTTCATCGACGACGGCTCGAAGGACCGCACGTGGGCCGAGGTTGCGGCGCTGGCCGAACGGGACCGGCGGGTGCGCGGCGTGCGATTCGCCCGCAACTTCGGGCACCAGGCGGCTGTGACGGCCGGGATCGACGCGGCACGCGGGACGGCAGTGGTCCTCATCGATGCCGATCTGCAGGACCCGCCCGAGGTGATTCCCGAGCTCGTCGCGAAGTGGCGCGAGGGGTTCGAGGTCGTGTACGCACAGCGCGAGGCCCGGGAGGGCGAGAGCTGGTTCAAGAAGACGACCGCGGCGTTCTTCTACAGGACGTTGCGGGCGATCACCAACGTCGACATCCCGCTCGACACGGGGGACTTTCGCCTGATGGGACCCCGGGCGGTCGAGGCGTTCCGGGCGTTTGGAGAACGCAACCGGTTCATCCGCGGCCTCGTGAGTTGGGTGGGATTCGAGCAGGCCGGGGTCCGGTACCGCCGCCATGCGCGGAACGCGGGCGAGACGAAGTACCCGTTGAAGAAGATGATCCGCTTCGCGATCGACGGCATCACGTCGTTTTCGTTCCTGCCGTTGCGGCTGGCGACCTGGCTCGGCTTCGCCGTCTCGGCCCTGGCCTTCGTCTACATCGTGGTCGTCATCGGCCTCAAGCTCGCCGGGATCAACTGGCCCGGCTACACGTCGCTGATGGCGTCGATCCTCTTCCTCGGAGGCGTGCAGCTGATCATGATCGGTATCCTCGGCGAGTACCTCGGGCGGGTCTTCGACGAGGTCAAGCAGCGGCCGCTCTACCTCGTGGGAGAGAGCACCGACGGGACCGTTCCCGTCGTCGGGAGGGCCCGCGGCCGGGAGCGGGGCGATGACGAGGCCGGGCGATGACCGGCGGCGATCGTCCCGCCGCCTTCGGAGGACCGGGATGGTCGCCGCGGACACGAACGCTTCGGCAGGAGATCGGTCCGATCTGGTCGCGCTGCGGCGTCGACACGGAATGGATGCCGCTCAAACGGGTGCTCGTGCACGCCCCCGGCCGGGAGCTCGCGGCATCGGCCGATCCGGGCGCGGTTCAGATGCTTGCGCCGGTCGATCTGGACGTGGCCCGGCGGCAGCACGAGGCGCTCGTGGCGGCGTACCGGCGTCTCGGTGTCGGCGTGGAGCTGATCGAGCCCGAGGGTGATGTTCCTCCGAACCTGGTGTTTGTCGCCGACCTGTTCCTGATGACGCCGGAGGGCGCCATCGTCGGGCGGCCGGCCTCGACGGTCCGGGCCGGCGAGGAACGGCACGTGGCCCGGCGCCTGGCGGCGCTCGGGATCCCCATCCTGCGAAGCATCCGGGGGTGCGGAACCTTCGAAGGCGCCGACGCGCTCTGGCTTGCTCCCACGAAGGTCGTGGTGGGCGTGGGCTTTCGCACCAACCGGGAGGGGTTCCAGCAGGTGGCCTCGTGCCTCGGGGAGCTCGGTGCCGATGCCGTGGAGGTGGCGCTTCCCCAAGGAGCGATGCACCTGATGGGCACGCTGCGCCTTCTCGACCGTGATCTGGCGATCGCGTGGCCCGGGCGTCTTGGGCAACGTACCCGTGCGATCCTCGAAGAGGCCGGCTTCGACGTGCTTCTCGTGCCTGACACGGACGAGCTGACGCGCGGTCAGGCGCTGAACGTGGTCGTTGTGAAGCCCCGCACGGTCCTGATGCCCGCGGGCAATCCAGAGACGCGCCGGTGGCTCGAAGGGCACGGCGTCACGTGCATCGAAGTGGAGGTTTCGGAGCTCGCCAAGGCCGCGGGTGGGATCGCCTGCATGAGCGGCGTTCTCGAACGAGGGCCGGCGCAGCCGGCGGACGGGGCGATGTGATGGAACGCCCCCGGTGGGACGTGATCGTTGCCGGCGCGGGTCCCGCCGGATGTCACGCGGCGTGGGAGCTGGGCCGGCGGGGATGGCACGTCCTGCTGATCGACCGTGCGTCATTCCCACGGTGGAAACCATGCGCCGGCGGCATCACGGTCAAAGCCTCGCCATACATCCCCGCGGAGCTTCGCAATCTGTTCGAGCGCGAGATGTCCGAGGCGGTGATCTCGTACGGGCCACGGCTCGTCACACGCATCCGGTCGTCGCGTCCCGTCGGGTGGGTGGTCCACAGGGAAACGTTCGATGCGGCCCATCTTGAGCTTGTGCGCTCGCTCGACCGGGTCGACGTGTTGGAAGGTTGCACCGTCCGCGATGTGATCGAGACGGCATGGCAGGTTGTGGTCACGACCTCGTGCGGCGAGCTCAGGAGCCTGGCGCTCGTCGGGGCGGACGGAGTCGAGAGCCGCGTCAGGAGGGCCATTTTCCCAACGGCCGAGCGCGAGTTCGCCGCGACGTACGAGATGGAGGCGCGCATGCCCCATATCGAAGACGGTCCCGCATCAGTCTCGTTTGATCTTCAATCGTTTCCGGGAGGCTATGGCTGGATCTTTCCCAAGCGGACCACCTTCTCGATCGGGGGCTACGTCGAAGGCGGTCCAGGCGGAGGCCGGGTAGCGCGGGCGCGTCTTGAACGTTTCATCGCCTGCTGGCCCCAGCTGGAAGGCAGCGAGCCGGTGCGCGCCCGGGGGTACAGGATCCCCGTCGGGGGAAGCCGCGCCCGCATGAATACCAACCGTATCGTGCTTGCCGGCGATGCGGCCGGTACCGTCGATCCGGTGACCGGCGAGGGCATCTCGTACGCCTTCATGACCGGTCACCTGGCCGCCCAGGCCATCGATGCGATGCTGAAAACGGGCCGTTCTCTCGACGGGTACGGCCTGCAGCTCTGGTGGAAAATCCACGGGCCGTTCGTCTTGGCCCGCCGGCTTTCCGATCTGCTCTTTCACCATCCGCGCAGCGCGTTCGAGTACCTGTTCCGGAACCGGCGGATCTGCGGTTGGTTCGTGCGCGTCATTCGCGGGGAGATGACCTATGCTGGCCTCCTGGCCCGTGCGGCGGTGTTGGCGCCGGTGTTGATCCCATCGCACCGGAACGGCCACGAGGTGACGTTCAATGTGCCGTAAGCGCGTAACACGTGCGAGATTCAGACGCGTGGTACTGGTCGTCATGCTTGCCGGCATCGGCGCCACGGTCGCAGGGCCGGCGTGCGCTGACGATCCCTGGATCATCACGACGCCGGTCACGATCACGCAGCCAACGGATCTCGGAGATGTCATCGTTGCCAGTGGCGGTCGGTTGACGGTCGAAAACGTACCCGACCCGGGGGTGCGCCTTGCCGGCAATCTCATGGTGGTTGGGCATGGCAGCTTGGTTCTGAAAGACTCGGTCATTCAGTTCATGAGCACGTACAACGGGCAGTATGTCCTCGTGGTGACGGACGACGGATCGGCGCTGATCTCGGGGTGCGACTACCGCGTTCCCAACCGGGTCCAGCATGCCCTCTATGCGGGCGGCCGGGGATCGATCGAGATCACCGCCACGGATTTCGGGAATGTCCAGCTCGTTGCCGCGGAAGACTCGCACATCGAAGCCACCCGTCTGGACGGCAACTTCGAGGTGATTCTGCAGGAGAGAGGGGCTATCATCCTCGAAGACATTCCCCGCGATCCCGGGCGTGGCACGCTTTGGGTCTGGCCCGAGTTTCCAGCGGGGAGCACCGCGGTGTACACGCCTCCGGAGCCGGGCTTCATCGAGTCGTGGAGCTTTCCCCCACCGGGTGCCGTGGGGATTCCCGACACGTGCCACCTCCAGCGGTGCCAGGTGCTTCTGTGGCCGATGCTGGTCAAGGAGGGGGCCGACCTGACACTCCGGGACATCCCGGAAGACAACAGGGTCATCGTCGGGCTGCATCTGCCACATGCAGAGACGATCACCGGGCTTGAAAACAACAGGACCTACGCGAATGAAAGGCTTCCACTGGCCGACCGGACGATCCGTCTCGAAAATGCCTCGATCGACACCTGGAACCTCTACCCCGAGAACGGTGCCAACGTGACCGTCAGGGACTCCGTCATCGGGGAGATGCTCACGTTCGGCGGCGCCCACTCGGTTCTGGAAAACACGACCGTCGATGGGAGCGGCGGGTATTTCGGCGCTGAGGCCACGTCGGTATCTATTGCACGAAACTGCACGTTCACCTGTGACATCCAAGCGTCGGACGATGCCACGATCGAGCTGCACGGATGCCGCATCGAGCCCTATCCCCAAGATACCGATGGAACCATCACGAGGATCGGGGCGTTCGATCGGGCACGCCTCCTGGTGGATGCCTCCGAGGTTTCGACGAATCCCGTGCTCGGGGGGCAGGGGCTGATCGCGGGAACGTGGATCGAGAATCCTCCCCGCGTGCCTCCCGTTCCGGGCGTGGCGCTCGGCCTGTACGGAATCGCCTCGCTCTTCACACTTCCCGGTGGGCCTGCGCCCGGGTCGTGGAAGCTGGAAGCCGTGGACGCGGACGGCCACGTGCTGTCGGTTCTCGGAAGCGGATCGACATCCGGGGACCGCCGGCTGCTGGGCATCTGGGCGGGCGCGCGTGCGGCCAAGACATCCGGGCTCGAGCTCGTGCTCACCGACGGATGGGGCAGAACGCTGACCGGCTCGGTGAACCTGGCGACGATCGCCCGGCGGTCGTCCCGGGGCGTCCGTCCCGTCACGAAGATGCGCTGACGTATACTTTGCCCCGACGGATAGGACGGCGCGTACTCCCAGACGAGGAGGGCGGTGGCTCTCGCCATGGATGGGGGAGTGAGGATCTGAGATGTTGCAACGGCTAGGACCTCGATGGATCGACACGGCTTCGGGAGTGGAGGAGGCGGCCCGCGCATGCCGGGATGCGGGGCGTTTCGCCCTCGATACGGAAGCCGATTCGCTCCACTCGTACTTTCACAAGGTGTGTCTCATCCAGGTGTCGGCTGACGGAAGTCATTTCCTGATCGATCCGCTGGCGCTCAACCGGACCGCGCTGGCGCCGCTCTTCGAAGTCATCGGGGACCCGGCAGTGCCCATCCTGATGCACGGAGCGGATTACGACATTCGCATGCTCGATCGTGATTTCGGCGCGAGGGTCCACGGGCTGGAAGATACGGAGCTCATGGCGCACCTGCTGGGCGAGCCGAGGACGGGGCTGGCAACGCTTCTCGAACGGGAGCTGGACATTTCTCTGGACAAGAAGTACCAGCGGGCGGACTGGGGCCGGCGTCCGATTCCGGACGAGATGCTCGATTATGCCGCCGCGGATACAGCGTTCCTGGAGCCGTTGAACGCCAGGCTCCGGCAGCGGCTCGAAGCGATGGGCCGGTGGGAGTGGGCCGTCGAGGAGTTTCGCCGCATGGAGGAGATCCGCTTTCACCGGGCGGCGCCGAACCCGCTGGCGTTCGAGCGGGTCAAGGATGTCCGCAGTCTGCGAGGCGGCGCTCGTGACCGGGCATACTCGCTTTTCGTGTGGCGGGACCAGGAGGCGCAGCGGCTCGATATACCGCCCTTCAAGGTTCTCGGAAATCGTCAGCTTGCAGGGCTCGCGGTGACCCCTCCCACGGATGTTCGTGAGCTGGCGGCGCGCCCTGGGCTTGGATCTCGCTTTGCACACCGCTGGGGGGCGGACGTTCTCGCCGTGCTGGCGAATCCATCCCCTGCGCCGCCACGCCAGCGCGGCCAGGCGCACCGGCAGCTCGACGCGGCGCAACTGGCGCGGCTCAGGCGGTTCAGGGCTGCCCGTGATGCGGCCGCGCAGGAGCTTGGACTGGAGCCGGGGCTGCTCTGCCCGAAGGCGCTCCTGGAGACGCTGGCGACATGCGACCTGAGGGTCCGCGAGGCCGGCGACCTTGCGGCGTGCGGCCTGGAAGGATGGCGACTGCGTTGCCTCGGAGCGGCATTTGCCGAAGCGATGGAGACCACGCCGGGAGGGGACGGGTTGTAGGGATGCGCGCAGCGGCCTGTATCATCGACATCGACGGGACAGTGGTGACGTCCACCGGGCCGATCCCCGGCGCTGCCGGCGCCATCGCGGCGCTCGAACGCGCCGGGATCCGGTACGTGTTCGCCACGAACACGACGCGGCACCCGCGCACCGTTCTGGCCGCGCGGCTCGCCTCTGCCGGGATCGATGTCGAACCCGAGCGCATCTGGACGGCGCCCGTTGCAGCCGCACGGTGGCTGCAGGCACGCGGCGTGACGCGGGTTTCACTGCTCCTTCCCAGCGCGAGCTTCGAGGAGTTTTCCGGTTTCGAGGTCGATGACGAGCGCCCGGAGGCCGTTGTTGTCGGCGATCTGGGCCGGGAGTGGACCTTCGACCGGCTCAACGCCGCTTTTCTCGCCCTGCGCGCCGGCGCCGTCCTGGTGGCGATTCAGAAGAATCGCTGCTGGAACGATGGAACCGGCCTGAAGCTCGACGCCGGCCCGTTCGTCGCCGCGCTCGAGTACGCCACCGGCCGGACGGCGGAGCTGATCGGAAAACCCGCGGCAGCCTTCTTTGAAACGGCGATCTCGTTTCTCCAGGCGCCGAGAGAACGGATCGTCGTCGTCGGGGACAGCGTCGAGAATGACGTCAAAGGCGGTCATGACGCCGGCTGTCAGGCCGTCGCCGTTCGCACCGGCTCGTTTCGCGAGGACGATCTCGCCGCACTCGCCCGTCCCCCCGAAGCCATCCTCGCCACGATCGCCGCCCTCCCGGATTGGCTCGGCATCTAGGCCGCATGATCCATGAGCCCTCTGCTACGAGGCGCGGTAGACCACCGTTTTGGTGAGACCAACGATGCCCCGTGTTCGTCCCTGTCCTGGTGCTCGCAGAGGAACATGAGGATGCTCGCAAACAGTCCGGGCCAGGGCCGCACAATGGCGGGTAAGACGCCGCCCGCCACAACTGAGGGGTACAGGCAGGCACGAGCGAATGTGTCGGGTGCAGCGCCGGCTGGGGTCATCGGTGCGCGGGCGATGTGATAGGATGTCTTTACCATCCACGGCTGCGGGGAGCGTAGCCAATGAACATGCGTATCCGTGATATCGAGCCATCCCAGCGCCCGCGGGAGCGTTTGCTGGCTCACGGCCCCCGCGTTCTCTCCGATGCGGAGCTTCTGGCGGTCCTCCTTCGTACGGGACGCAGGGGTCAGAGCGCAATCGATGTCGCCCGCCAGATGTTGCAGGAAGAGGGAGGTCTCGCCGGGCTGGCCCGTGCCGGTGCCCGGAGCCTTGCGGCCAGGCCGGGGTTGGGTCCCGCCAAGGCCGCGACTCTCGCGGCGGCCCTCGAGCTTGCCCACCGTCTCGCCAGCGCCGAGCTGACCCGCCGGGAACGGCTCGACCGTCCGGAAGCGGTCGGTGGCTATCTCGTCCAGCATCTGGCGCATCACCGCCGCGAGGTCTTCGGGTTCGTCTCGCTTGACGGGAGGCACGGACTGATCAGGGTGCACGATCTCTCCAACGGGACGCGGCGAACGGCGCCCGTTGATACCGGGGAGCTCTTTCGCGAGGCCGTTCTCGACGGCGCGTCGGGGATGGTGCTGTATCACAATCATCCGTCGGGGACGCTGGATCCAAGCCGGGACGACCTGGAGCTGACGAAGAGGCTCGTCGCCGGCGGCGCGTTGATCGGCGTGGATGTCCTCGATCACTTGATCGTTGCCGGCGCGAGGTGGCTGTCGCTGAGGACGACGCATCCGGGCGTCTTTGGACGCGTAGTAGAATAGACCTAAGATGAGCGATTCTCACCGGCGATCTGCACCGATCTCTTGCGCTCTGGACACGTGCGGCGATGCTCGACATACCTCTGGGTATGCCTCCGCTCGTCGCACGCACCGGAGCATCAAGATCTTGGCACATCTCATCCGGCAGAATCGCTCAAGAGGAAGCTCCACGGGGCGGGAGGCAATCGTGATGGTGAAGCGTGGAATCGTGCTTGTTCTGGCCCTTGGCGTGGGGATGGCCTGTACGTCGGCCAGGGGAACGAAGGAGCTCCAGGTGAAGAGCTGGGCTGCGAGCGGAGTCGCCTTTTCGTCGCTCAAGGTGTTTTCGTGGAAGCCCGGATCGGACGGGGGTCTCGTCAAGAGCTCGTCCGACACGTATCGTCCCCTTGTCGATCGCGTCCGCGAGGCGATCATTGGCGAACTTGAAGGCCGGGGATACCGCCTTGCCGACAGCGGCGTGCCTGATTTTTGGGTCTCGTTTCAGGTTGCCATGACGTCTGCAAGGCGCGTCGTCCCCGGTTCGCGAGAGTCGGGATCGATGAATCCCCATCCTCTCGGCAGCTCCTACGTTCGTACCGGCTTCCTGATGATTTCAATCGGCCTGCCCGGGCACACCGATCCAGTCTGGACCGGGAGCGCCAGCGGGCAGAGCCCACGTTTGCTCCTCCGCCACATGCAGATCAGGGAGACCGTTCACCGGATCCTGACGCAGTTTCCGCCCCTGTAGCCCCAGTCACGCCCCTTTCGCCATCTCCGTGGGCGCCGCGTGCTCCCCGCTGTGTTCCGTTCGTTCCGGCTCGATGAACTCCTGGTCCCAGACCGGCTTCGTCAGCTCCGCCACCTTGTGGCCGTAATCGACGAGCCCTTCCCGGTACGCCTCATCGTCCAGGGCGGCAGCGGCAGGCTCGTCCATTGGCGTAGCGCCCGTCTTCCTAATGGCGTTATACGCGAACGCGTAGTGGTCGCGGATCGGGCATGGGACGATCAGGTTCTGAACCTCGGTGGATTCGCGCTTGTACCCGTACGCGTCCTGCCAGTTACGGATCCGTTGAAACAGCGGATGCATCAGGACGTCCGACAGGTGCCCGCCCTGGCGATAGATGTCGTTGATGTCCGCGGTCTGGTAGGGGAAGAACACGCACGGCGAGACGTGCCCGTTCCAGTCGATGTAGAAGTAGCCTCCGGGACGGCCGGCCGAGATGCATCCGTTGGAGATCGGGCCTCCGTTCCAGAAATCGACGAGGAAGATCTTCTTGTCGAAGATGATGTGCTCCTCGCGCTCGTACATCTTGAGGCGCTGATCGGGGGTGACCACCAGGTCGAGGGTGAAGCTGCGGCCGATGGGCATGTACTGGAACATCCATCCGTAAACCGCGCCCTGCTCGTTGAAGTAGTAGTCGACGAACTCGTCGCTGGTCAGGATATCGACGTTGAGGCGAGTGGCGGTGGCCGAGATCCCGAATGGAACGCCCGCCTCCCGCAGGTTGGCGAATGCCTGCAAGATTTTCTCATGGACGCCCTTGCCGCGCCGCTCGTCGGTCTGTTCCTCGAAGCCCTCCACCGAGATCGCGGGGGTCACGTTTCCCAGCCACGCGAGGCGGCGGGCCACCTCGGGGGTGATCAGGGTCCCGTTGGTGTACACCATGAAGTAGTTGTCGTTGAACTCCTGGAAAATATCGAAGATGTCGTGACCGTCGTCGGTCCTGTACATGAACGGTTCGCCGCCGGAAATGACCGTGAAGAACGATCCCCAGTCCCGGCGTTTCTCCTCGAGAATCCACCTGAAGACGTCATAGTCCAGCTTTTCGGTGTTGGCAGCCGTGCTCGAGGCGTAGCACCCCGTGCAGTGCAGGTTACACCGCTTCGTCGGGCTGATCGTGACGAAGCTCGGCGGGCTGAACCCGTTTCGCTCAACGAACGGGGCCTGGCGGTCGTTCTCGCCGATGATGACATGGCCTACGAAGTTACGGATCAGTGCCCTGCGGACCTGGGGCGAGATGCGGCCGTCGCCGAGCGCGCGGTCGACGGTGTGAAACAGGTTCGAGAGCACCTGCACCCGGAGCTCTTCCACCCGGCGCGGCCGGTTGTCGGGATTATCCACGACGTACCGCTGGTAGAGAAGCTCGTCGCCCTTTTCCAGGGCCCATTTCCGGACGAGTTTTTGTTTGATCGACGTGTCGAGAAGCCCGGTGGAAAGGGACTTCCAAACAGCGTCGATACGGAGAGAATCCAACATGATGCACCTCCACTCAACGTTTGGAAATGCCCGTTCCGGTTCGTCACGTGGCGGATCGGCGGGGCGTACAAAGAACAACGTGTAGCCCCGCGCCATTCGGCGGAGCCACCTAGGAAGAACGTAGGTCCCAGGGCTCGAGATCGCAAGGCCTGCTCAGGCCGGGGACATGCATCTTGAAAGAAGCAGCAAAAGCTGCTATCGGCGTTTTCTTTTCCGGCGGCGCGGGGAACCCCCCGGTGGTACCGGGCACCTGGCGGGGGTGCACGATGACGCTCCCTGCTACAACCTTACGATGACCTCGCCGCTGCCGATGCCGCCGCCGACGCAACGGGTGGTCACACCGATCTCGCCGTCCCGGCGGTGAAGCTGGTGCACCATGTCGGCCACCTGGCGGGCGCCGGTGCAGCCGACGGGATGGCCGAGGGCGATGCCGCTTCCCCAGAGATTGACCTTGTGGGGCGGGAGAGCGGGCAAGAACCGGAACGCGGCGCCAAGAACGGCTGCAAACGCCTCGTTGAGCTCGAACAGGTCGACGTCCGCCAGCGTGAGCCCCGCACGATCGAGCAGCGGTGGGATCACCTTGAACGCGCCCTCACCCATGTACTCGCGTTCGACACCGACGTCGAAAAACGCCCGGAGCTCCGCGAGAGGCTCGACGCCCAGCTCATGCGCGTGCTTCCGGGTTGTCAGGACCACGGCAGCCGCGGCGTCGTTGACGCTGGACGCGTTGAGGGTCGTGATGGTCCCGCCGTCCGGTTTGAAGTAGGGAGGTGCCGCTGCGAGCTCCTCCCGGGTGATCGGCCGGGGCCCTTCATCCCGGGTCACGACGGTGGTTTTCCCGCCCCTTCCCGGAACCTCGACGGGAATAACGTAGCCGTCGAACAAGCCGTTGTCCCACGCGGCCAGTGCGTTGTGATGACTCCGGTAGGCGATCTCGTCCTGCTCCTGGCGTGTCAAGCCGTATCGTTCAACGATGCGCTCGCTGAGGAGACCCATCAGCTCACCCTTCCCAACGTGCGTGTCGGTCAACGCGCCGAAGAGCCCGTCGACGAGCTTCATGTCGCCGTAGAGCTGGCGGCGGATTCTGCCGGTGAAGAGATACCGCGCAACGTTGCTCATCGACTCGACGCCTCCCCCGACGCCGAGCGCTATCTCGCCGAGAACCAGGCGCCGGGCGATGCTGTGGATCGCAGCGCCGCCCGAGGCGCAATTCTCGTGGAATGTCGTGGCGGGCGATGTGTACGGAATCCCGGCCCTCAGGGCGGCGTTGCGGGCAACGTTGGGCGACCGGGGATCCTGCATCACCCAGCCCATGCACGTGTAGTCGACGATCGCAGGATCGATGCCGCCGGCTTCGAGTGCACCCCGGATGGCGGCGGTGGCGAGATCCTCGGCCTGGAGGGGAGCCAGCCCCCCTCCGATCGAGCCGATCGGCGTTCTCACGGCGGAGACGATCACAACGTCGGATTGAGCCATCTGTCCTCCCTCCGGATGCCCACGGCCGAGATCGCATCTGCTGGCCCGGCGCGTGCTCCGGATGGTATTGTAGATGAGAGGTTGCCGGCCGTGGTTGCACGGGGTTCCAGTTTCTGGTGAGATTGTCAACGTGAAACACCTTTCTCAAGAACGCGCGAGCTTTCTCCTGACCGTCGCCGGCCGCATCGTGCCGGAGATCAGGGAGATGGATCCTGACGGCATCTCACGGTTTTTCGGGATCGTCGACGGGGCGCTGGGCGGCCGGCCCCGGAAGGCGCGGCGCCAGTTCGGCGCGTTTCTTGGCGTGGTGCGCTGGCTTGGTCTCCCGCGTTGGGGGATGCCGTTCGAACGGCTCGATGACGACCGGCAGGACCGGGTGCTCCGGTGGTTGCAACGCTGTCCCGTCCGGGTGCTCCGCCAGGGGTTCTGGGCTCTCAGGACGATCGTGTTCATGGCGTACTACGGCCAGCCCGAGGTGTGGCCGTCGCTCGGCTATGAGCCACGGTGGGACGGGAACGAGGCGCTTCATGCGTGAGGTGAAGGCGGACATCGTCATCGTCGGCTCCGGCGCCGGCGGCGGTACCGTCGCGAACGAGCTCGCGCCGCTGTGCGCCGACGGCATTCGCATCATCGTTTTCGAGCAGGGGCCGAGGCTCAGGGACGATGAGCTGACCGGGCGCGAGGTCGAGATGGCGCAGCGTCTCTACTTCGAGTCGGGCGGCATGCTGACCCACGACCGGAGCATGACGCTCGCCTGGGCGCGCGCCTATGGCGGATCGACAACCGTTTACACGGGGACCTCGATGGTCGTTCCAGGGCATGTCATCGAGGCGTGGAACGTTCCGGGGCTCAGGTGGGACGACGTGCGCGAGCGCTCGAAGAAATACCTCGAGGAAAACAACGTCCACCTGCTCGAAGAGCGGTTGATCAACGAGAACAACCGCCTGTTCGTGAAGGGCTGCACTGCGCTGGGCTATCGCGTGCGTCAGTTTCCCGTCAACGTCGAGGGATGCCGGGGCTTGGGCCTGTGCAACCTCGGATGCCCGAACGGGGCCAAGAGGGGGACGCACCGGGTGCAGCTTCCGGCGGCCGAGCGCCAGGGCGTCGAAGTTGTGACGAACGCGACCGTTTCGAGCGTCACCAAGCGCCGGTGCCTGGTAACGGTTGCACACCGGGAGATCGGCGAGCCATCGTCGTGGGAACCGGGCGAGTACCGGGTGACGGCGAGGGTCGTGGTCGTTGCTGGCAACGCCGTGAACAGTCCCGTTCTCCTGTTTCGCTCTGGCTTCGGCGAGTATCTTCCGGCCCTGGGCCGCGGTATCACGCTTCATCCGGCCTTGATCCTGGCAGCGGAGCACGATCATCCGCTCACGAACTTCTTCGGCTTTCCCAAGAGCTACTTCACTGACGAGTTCCGGGAAGACGGGCGGTTTTTGCTCGAAACCTGCATGTACTACCCGTTTACCACGGCGAAGAACCTCAACGGCTTCGGCGCGGAGCACTCGAGCTTCATGAAGGGCTTCCGCTCGATGCAGCAGATTCTCGTTCTCGCGCTCGACGATCCTGCCGATACGAACCGCGTCGAGGTGGGCCGGCACGGCGAGCCGGTCGTCCGGTACCGGCTGGGCAGGAACGTCCTCGACAGCCTGCACGCCTCGATGAAGACCGCGGCGCGGATCTTCTTCGCAGCCGGGGCGCGCCGCGTTCATGTTCCCGCCGGGACGACGTTCACGATCGGGACGGCCGATGCCGGGAGGCTGGACGATCTGGTTCCCCGGTCGAACGTGCGGCCGGGCGGGATGTCGATCTCCAGCGCGCACCTGATGGGTGGGTGCCGGATGGGTGCCGACGAGAAGACCTCGGTCACCGATGCGTGGGGCCAGGTGCACGGTATTCCCTGGCTGTTCGTGGCGGATTCCTCGCTCTTTCCCCGGTGCTCGGAGGTCAACCCGTACGTCACGGTCATGGCCCTGGCCGATCGGGTGGCCCAGCGGGTTCGCGAACGTTTCAAGGAGCTGGCCTCATGAGAACACGCGGCGCACGGTTGATCGTCAGGGCGCTCGAGGCCGAGGGAGTGCGGTACACCTTCGGCATTCCAGGGACGCACAACATTGAGCTTTATGACGAGCTCGAGCGCAGCGCGACGATCCAGCCGATCCTCGTGACGAGCGAGCAAGCCGCCTCCTTCATCGCCGACGGTCTTTCGAGGACATCCGGCCAGGTCGGTGTGCTCAACCTCGTTCCGGGTGCCGGCGTGACCCATGCCCTGTCGGGGATCGCGGAGGCCTTTCTCGACAACGTTCCGTTGGTGGTCATTGCCTCCGGGATCCGGACGGATACGGGCAGGGCCTACCAGCTTCACGCGATCGACCAGCTGGCCGTGCTTGCCCCGGTGACCAAGGGCGCGTTCCACGCAGAGACGCCTGACGACATCTACCCGTTGATCCGGCAGGCGTTCCGCCTGGCAACCAGCGGAACGCCAGGCCCGGTTGCGGTCGAGATTCCCGCCAACTTCCTCCTGCTCAGCCAGGAGATCGAGGGTATTCCGCCGCTTCCGGCCCCGGAGGCGGCGCCGGTTCCCGACCCGGACCTGCTCGAACGCGCGGCCGATCTGCTCAACGGCGCGCGGCAACCGGCGCTCTACATCGGCGCCGGAGCTACCGGAGCCCGCGAGGAGCTCATCGCGATCGCCGAGAGGCTTGGCGCGCCGGTGACGACGACGATCCAGGGCAAGGGCGTATTCCCGGAAGACCATCCGCTCTGGCTGTGGAACGGCTTCGGCGCATCGGTGCCGAAGTTCGTGCAACGGATCATGGATGCGTGCGACGTTCTGCTCGCCGTTGGCTGCCGCTTCGGCGAAGTCGCCACGGCGAGCTACGGACTGACACCGCCTGAAACGTTGATCCACGTGGACATCGATCCAGGCGTGTTCGGCCGGAACTTTCCCGCAGCCGTTGCCATCCCCAGCGACGCCCACGCCTGTGCCGAGGCGTTGCTCCCGCTGCTCAGGAAACGAGACGGAGCCGGCGGACTGACGCGGTCCATCGCCGCCGGCCACGCCGGCGTCCGTGAACGGTGGCGGAAGAGCCCAAGCCCGGACCGGGTGACGCCGTTTGCCTTCTTCGAGGCGTTGCAACGGTATGCCGGGCCGGACGCGATCTACGCGACCGATTCCGGCAACGGCACCTTCCTCGCCATGGAGCACCTCCGCCTGCGGCGTCCGCGCTGCTTCATCGGGCCGGTCGATTTCTCCTGCATGGGCTACGCGGTTCCCGGCGCGATCGGGGCCAAGCTCGGGAACCGGGAGCGCGACGTGATCGCCCTGGTGGGGGACGGCGCCCTGCTGATGACCGGCCTCGAGCTGATTAGCGCCACCTCGTACGGGGTCGCTCCGGTGATCTGCGTGCTGCGCGATCGCAAGCTCGGCCAGATCGCCCAGTTCCAGGAGGTTCCTCTGAACCGTTCCACCTGCACCGTGCTGCCCGACTATTCCGTCGAGGAGCTCGCCCGCGCCACCGGTTGCCGGTACTTCCGGATCCTTCACGACAACGAGCTCGACGGCGTCATCCCGGCCGCGCTGGAGCTTACCCGCTCCGGCAACCCCGTCATGGTGGAAGTCGCCATCGATGACTCCCGGAAGACATACTTCACGAAGGGAGTCCTCAAGACGAACTTCCTGCGCCTCCCCTGGCGCGACCGCATCCGCATGCTGACGAGAGCCGTCGCTCGCCGCCTCTGAGCGCGCGCCATGGCCCCTACCTTGGGAATGCCCGCAGCCCGCGTATCTCGCCACTTCCTGCAGCGACCGCAGAAGCATCTGCCATTGCGGCGTTCCTGGCGGCCGGTGGCGTCGTGCGCCGGGAATCCCCACCGATGGACTACCGTATGGCCCGCAAGGACACCTCCTTCCGTGGGCCAGCGGCGCCGGCGGACCGAGAAACCTGATTGCGTGAATGCTCCCGCGGAAGGCTTGGATCTGGGATAATCCGCGCATGACGCATCGTGCCCGTATTCTCATCACCAACGACGATGGCTACACGTCCCAGGGGATCCAGGTTCTTGCCGAGCGGCTGAAGAGCCTGGGCGAGATCTGGGTCGTGGCGCCCAACCGGGAGCAGTCGGCGGTGTCGCACGCGTTGACGCTCCACCGGCCGCTTCGGATCGAGCGCCTGGGGACGCGGCGGTTCGCGGTCGACGGGACGCCGACCGACTGTGTGACGCTGGCGGTCAGCTCGCTGATGAAGGACGATCCTCCCGATCTCGTGATCTCCGGGATCAACTTCGGCCTCAACATGGGGGTCGACGTCCACTACTCGGGGACGGTGTCGGCCGCGTTCGAGGGGGTGATCCTCGGGGTTCCCGGGATCGCGGTGTCGCAGGAGCTCGGGAAGGGGTTTTCCTACGATCACGCGGCTGCCTTTGCACGTGAGATTGCGACGTGGGTGCTCGAAAACGGGCTTCCCCCAAGCACGCTTCTCAACGTCAACTGTCCGCTTGGGAGGCCGAAGGGCGTGCGCCTGACGCGGCTCGGGAGCCGGCGCTACACGGAGGGCGTCATCGCCCAGCGCGATCCACGGGGCCGGCGCATCTACTGGATCGGTGGGGGAGAGCCTCTGTGGGATCCGATCCCCGGCACCGACTTCCCAACGCTGCACGGGGGCTACATCTCGGTGACGCCGCTGCACCTCGACATGACGGCGGCCTCCTTCCTGTCCGATCTGCGCGTGGATCCGCCGAGCTGGGTGTCGTGGGAGCCCAAACATGCCGCGCGGGTTTGAGTACCAGCGCCAACGGATGGTGGAAGCGCTCCGGGGCTCCGGGATCTCGGACCAACGGGTGCTCGACGCCATGGCGGCGATTCCGCGGCACCTCTTCGTGCCGGCGCAGTGGCGGCACCAGGCGTACGCCGAGGATGTCTCGATCAACATCGGGCAGGGACAAACGATTTCCCAGCCGCGGGTCGTGGCGGCGATGACCCAGGCGGCGGCCGTTGGGCCGCAATCGCGGGTGCTCGAGGTGGGGACCGGCTCGGGGTACCAGGCCGCCGTGCTCGCGGCACTCGCCCAGTTCGTCTTTTCGGTCGAGCGGATTTCCGCGCTGGCACGCGAGGCCAAGAAACGCATGGACGCGCTCGGGATCTCAAACGTCAGCATCAAGGTGATGGATGGAACGCTGGGCTGGCGGGCCCAGGCACCGTACGATGCGATCGTGGTCACGGCCGGTGCTCCGGAGGTCCCGGATCCGCTGGTGGAGCAGCTTGCCGACGGCGGGCGGCTGGTGGTTCCGGTCGGTCCCCTCGACCGGCAGGTGCTCACGATCGTCGAACGGCGGGGGCGCCGGACGAAACGGCGCGTGCTGCAGAACGCGTGCTTCGTGCCGTTGATCGGGCTGCACGGGTGGGAGGAGGAACGCGGGTGAAAGAGAAACTATTCGCCTGGATCAACGCCATCGCGGCTTCGCCTCACCCGGGGTGGTACCTCTTTGCGCTGGCGTTCGCCGAGGCGTCGTTCTTCCCGATTCCTCCCGACACGCTGCTGATTACGCTTGGCGTTGTCAACCCGGAGCGTGCGCTCTGGTACGCGCTCGTGTGTACGGTTGGGAGCGTCACCGGCGCCTCGCTCGGGTACACCATCGGCCTGTACGGCGGCCGGCCGATCCTCTACCGGCTCTTCAACCAGGCAAAGGTCGCCGCCGTCGAACGGCTCTACGACCGGTACAACGCCTGGGCGACCGGCATCGCCGGGCTGACGCCGATCCCGTACAAGGTGTTCACGATCGGCGGGGGTGCATTCAAGATCAACTTCCGGGTGTTCATGGCGGCGTCCGTGGTCTCCCGTGGCTTCCGTTTCATTGTCGAGGGCATCCTGTTGTACTTCTTCGGGGCACGGATCAAGGACTTCCTCTACACCCAGTTCAACTGGCTCTCGATCGGCCTCGTCATCCTCGGGATCGCCGGGTTCTGGTTCGTGCATCACGTTGGCAAGGGGGCCCATGCGCGCCAGAAGAAGGAGGAAGAAGGCGATGGAGAATGAGGCGATCGAAGGCCGGCGCTATCTCGTCCATGGCAGGGTCCAGGGTGTCGGTTTCCGGGCCTTCGTCTGGCGTGTTGCGGCAGATCTTGGGCTGCGCGGATGGGTCCGGAACCTCCGGGACGGCAGTGTCGAGGTCGTTGCGTGGGCGCCAGGGGCCTCTCACGTCCGGCTCGAAGCATTGCTCCGGCAAGGTCCCGGCTTGGCCCGCGTCGATGCGATCGATGTGAGTGTGGCGCCACCGGGTGAGATTCCGCCTGGATTCGGGATCGAGCGGGACCGATGATTCCAATTCTCGGGTCGCCGGGCGGTGTGCTCCGAAAGGCGGTGGAAAAGACCGCGGAGCGCGCCATCGCCGGAGGCGCTCCGGCCCCGCCGTGGATCGCCGTCGAGAGCGATCACGAGGAATGGCTCAGGCGTGCGTTTCTCGAGCCGCGGTCCGACCGTCGTCGAGGCGTCGTGGCGGTTTCGAGCGATCGCGGCGTGACAGCCGCGATCACGGCTGGCATCGGCGGTGCAGTGTGGATTCCACCGGGAACGGAAACGATGACCGAGGCGATGCGAGCGGCCGCGTCCAGTCCAGCTGCTCCGAGGGTCTATAGCCACGAGGCCGGGATGGCGTTGCTCCAGGCCTTGGACATGCAGCACTGCCTGGCCGTTACGTTCGAGAAGACCGGGCTGTGGCGGGCTCTCCGTGGCGCGCCGCTCCTGGAGCATCTCCTTGCAGCGCTTGCGGAGAGGATTGGATGCCGTTTCGTCCTGATCGAAGGTCCGGCGCTCTTTCTTGATGACTGCCGTGAGAACACGGTCGCGCGGGCATGGGAAGCGATTGGTGCATCCGAACCGTTGACGCCGGAAGATGGGCTGCGGATTGCCGAGGTCAATTGGGTAGAATGGAGTGTGGGAGATGATGGCCTCTATGATCTGCTGCCGCCGGGAACGTGGCGTACGACCGGGAGGAGTTCGGGTCAAACGAAACCACGCCCGGTTTTCGAGCTACCCTCCGGACGCCAGGTGGGCCTTTGGCGCCCCGGCGTTTCGAGTTCGAACGATGAGATTCCATCATCGGGTTGGATCGCCATTGGGCCGGCCGAAGATGGCAAAGGCCGGGTCCTGTGGCAGCTCGTTGCTGCGGGTGGGGCGGTCGGTACGGTTCCCGAGGTGACCTCGGCCAGGCAGATCGCCAGAGCCGGGGAGGCGCCCGCCGTGCGAATGCCGGGGTGGGCGACGGCGGACCAGCGTGCCGGAACGCCCGGCGGCCTGTTGCTCCAACGTCTCCTCCGGGAGGCGAACGCCAACGGCCTTCCGCTCTGGGTTCCGAACGTGACCGGCGCCGTGCTCCGGCGGCTTCTGCGCCTCGGGGGCCGTGCCTGGGTCGACGGCCCCGCCGTCCCGGACGCCCCCGAGTAGCCGTCTCGTGACATACGGCTCATGTGCCCGCACACCGGCGCTACCAGCGTGCCGTACTGACGTTCCGGGACACCGAGGAGGCCCGGGAGGAACGGGAGCACGAGAACAGGACCGCTTCGAGCGATTGCATGCCTCGAAAGGACATGCGTGGAACACGGGGAAAGGAAGGCCGCCCGGCGAGGGCCTCGACTCGTTTGACCGGTGGCAGACCGTGTGCACGAACCTTTTCTCCATAGATACGTTGAACGGGGAAAGGGGAGCTTTCGGCTTCCCGAGGGAGATTGCGATGTCTGGTCTTCGAGGCGCTCGTGTGAGCTTGTTGTTATTTATCATGCTCGGGATCGGCGGATGCACGCTGTATTCGGTCCCGGAACAGCCTCAGTACGGAGGCGCCGCCATCTGGCGGAATACGACGGTTCCGCTGGATGATCTGGTGACGTTCTCCTGGAAGCCGGGGACACGGGCGGGGCTCGAGGCAGGGAGCATGCTCATGGCGCCTGGCGTCGTCGACGCGTTCCGGAAGGGGATCGTCGCCAACCTCGCATCATGCTGGAAACTGAAAAGCTCGGGCCGGGTCGATTTCTGGCTGAGCTTTGCGCTTGAGCCGAATGCGGCTGCGTCACCGGTGCCGGTGCCGGTGCCCACAAATGCCAGGCCTCCCTTCCTCGAGGTCTTCATCGGTGTGCCGGGATACGGCCGGCCGGCGTGGGCGTCGGCCATCCCGGTTCCGGACGATTTTGCGTCGAGTGGTGCCGGAATGGACGCGATCGTTCACGATCTGCTCATGGAATTTCCCAACGGTACGCCGCGGCGGTGTCGCTGAGGAATCACGAGGCTCCTAGATCACTCCGATCAGGGCAAGCCAGGCGACGGCAAGGGCACAGAGGGCGATGGTGAGGGGAATGCCGACACGGGCGTGATCGCGCCAGCTGATCGTGATGCCGGAGGTCGAGGCGGCCGACGCGACGATGATGTTGGCGATGCTACCGACGAGCAGGAGGTTCCCGGCGAACGTGCTGACGAGCGCGAGAATGACGGCAGCGCCATTGCCGGCGACGCCCGGTAGCAGCAGCATGACGGCCGGCACGTTCGAGAAGACGTTCGAGCTGATCAGGGTCACCGTGGCCAGGCCGAGAGGTTCGCCGAGCGGCAGGCCCCACGAGGCCAGGAGGTGGACGCCGCGTGCAGCGAGGCCGGTTGCGACGAGGGCATGGGTCACCACGAACAGGCCGATGAAGAGCAGGAGCAGGTCCCAGTCGACGAGGCCAAACAGGCGCCGTGATGTCAGCTTCCGGTTGACCAGAAGAATGGCGCCGGCGCCCAGGGCCACCACGGCGCGGGGCGGCGAGCCTGCGAGAAAAAACAGGACGACGATGGCGAGAACGGCAAGACCCTTGACGGTGTGCCAGCGGGACGGTTCGGGCATCGGTCCGGTGCGAGATTCTTTACCGGCCGGCCAGCCGTGGAGGTGCTCTCGCCAGACCACGATCACGAACACCCAGACCAGAACGAGCCCGAGCAAGGCTGGAACGCCGCCGTCGACCAGGTATCTCGCGAAGCTCAGATGGAAGTGCTCGCCGACCAGGATGTTCTGGGGATTGCCGATCAGGGTGGCCGCCGATCCGGTGTTGGCAGCGAGCGCGAGAGCCAGCAGGTATGGCACCGGGTTGAGATTGCGGCGATACGTGATCTCGAGGACGACCGGCGCAGCCGCGAGACAGACAATATCGTTGGACAGGAGCGCCGAAAGCAGGCCGGCGACGGCGACGAGCAGCGCCATCAGCGCCCACGGCCCAACGGCTGCGCGGCCGAACCTCCGCGTGACGGCGGTGTAAAAACCGCCGAGACGGAGCTGGGCCGAGATCAGCATCAGTCCGAAAAGAACGGCCATCGTGTTGACGTCGATCTGGTTCCAGGCATGGGCCGGCGTCATGACGCCGCCGACCACGAGCGCGATCGCACCGACTATGGCGATGCCGGTGCGATCGAGCGCCAGGCCGGGAAAGTTCCCGAGCATCATACCTGCGTACACGAAGAGGAAGACTGCAAGGACCAGCATGACGGCCTCAAGAATACACCGGGCCGGCCGGGATGCGCAGTTTCGTCCGTGAAGGGGGAAGCGGTATGATGCGCGCCGGTTGGATGGAGGTGTGCGATGCGTGTTGCGATCCTGACGACTGGTGGCACGATTGAAAAGACCTACAACGAGCTCGAGGGGAGTCTCCGAAACGACCGTTCGGTGCTGGATGAGATCCTCGCGAGCCTGCGCCTGCCCGACCTGCTGATTCTCCCCGTCAACGTGATGTACAAGGACTCGCTCGACATGACGGACGAGGACCGGCTCAAGATTCTCGCGGCGGTCAAGAACGCGCTGGCACGGTCGGACGCGGTGATCGTGCTGCACGGCACGGACACCCTCTCGGTGACGGGCGAGCTCCTGGCCGGCGAGCTGGGCAAAGACCTTTCAAAACCGGTTGTTCTGACCGGTGCCATGCGTCCGTACGTGTTCAGGGACTCCGACACCCTTCAGAACGTCACGGAGGCGTTGTTGGCGGCCAGGCTCGTCGATCCTGGCGTCTATGTCGTGATGCACAACAGGGTATTGCGCTTCCCCGGAGTGATCAAGGATCGGCAGGCGTTGACCTTCCGAAAGGCCACAGAATAACCGGCGGTAGTGTCACACGGACGCCTGTTCCAGTTTCTCGACGCTGTGGGTCGGTCCCAGGGCGACGAGGACATCCCCGGCTTCGACGGCCGTATCGGGCGGTGGATTGAAGAGGCTTTTCTCTCCCCGCCTGAGGGCCACGACGATCAGGCCGAACCTCTGCCTGACGTTGGCGCTGGCGAGGGTCTCTCCGGCGAGCTGGCTGCCCGGTCTGATACGAATCTCGGCGAGCTCCAGGTCTGCGTTGGTGCCGGGGAGCGATGCGTCGAGAAAGTCAATGACGGCCGGCTTGAGGGCCGTGTACGCGATCCGCATCGCACCGGTTCTGTACGGGTTGATCACCGTGTCGGCGCCGGCCAGTTTGAGGGGCTCGTCGGAGCTATCACCAACGGCCCGGACGATGATCTTCAGGCCGGGATTCAGCCGCCGCGCCAGCAGGACCATGTAGACATTGTGCGCGTCGTCGGCGAGGCTTGCGATCATCGTTGCAGCCCTGGCGAGTCCCGCCGCTTCAAGCACCTGCCGCTCGGTGGCGTCCCCCTGTATAACCAGGATGCCCGCCTGTTCGAGCCGACGGCACTGCTCGGCGTTCCTTTCGATCACGACGAACGGCTCCGAACGCGCCTTGAGGATATCGATCACCGTTTGGCCGGTGCGTCCGGCGCCGCACAGGACGATATGCCTGGTAAGCTTGTCGATCATGCGATGTTCCTTCCTGAAACCGAGGATCCGGCGGATGTCCGTCTCGACCATCAGGCTGGCGACCACCGACACGGCGTAAAGCATGACGCCAACGCCCGACAGGGCCAAGACCATCGTGAAGATCCTGCCGCCCGAAGACAACGGGAAGATTTCACGGAAACCGATGGTCGTGACCGTAATCACGGTCATATACAGGGCGTCCATCCATGGGGCGTGCTCGATCAGAACGTATCCCACCGTTCCGAAAGCCAGAACCGCGATGGCCAGCCACGCCATGCGAATCGCCGCGCCGAGCTTCGTGTGCAGCTCCATGGCTCCATAGTACCCGAGACCGTTACGTGCGAGTGCAGGACACGCCGGGGGGCTTTACCGTGGCGGAGCAGCGGGGATGGGGACGGCGGCGGCCTCGAGCGCTGCCGCTGCCGCCGCTGCCCGGGCACGTTCGAGGTTCGCTGCGATCGCGGAATCCTTGGGCGAGAGCTCGTGGGCGCGGTCGAACAGGGTCGCAGCATCGGCGAATCGGCTCATCCGGTAGAGCGTAACCCCGACGAGGTCGAGCGCTGCGGGATCATTCGGTTTCTTGGCCGCCTGCGCCTGGAATGCGGCCAGCGCCCGGCCGAGATGGCGCTGATGGAGCATCAGCAGTCCATCGAGGATTCGACGCCCGTCGGCATCGGTGATGGTGGTGTTCTTGAGCAGCCGCTGCGCTTTCGCGTCGAGGCCGCTCCGGATCAGCGCCAGTGCGAGCGCCGCGACGACATCCGGAGGGTTGAACTTCTGTTGAATGGCGGCCTCGAGGCGGGGCAGCGCGTCGGCAGTCCGGTCGAGGGCCAGTAACGCCTGGCCGGTTCTTGCCTCCAGCTGCGGATCATCCTCCAGCAAGTTGGCCGCGGATTGAAACGCGGCGAGCGCCTTGCGCGCGTGCCCCTTGGCCAAAAGCAACTCGCCGTATGCGAGCTGCGCCTCGGGCAGCAGCGGGTTTTCTTCGAGCGCCCGCGCGAGCTCCTTGATGGCCCTGTCGTCCTGGCGCATCCGTGCGTCCAGGAGGCCCAGCGATGCCCATGCTCGATCCGAATGCGGGTGGGCGTCGCTCAGCTGACGAAAGACATCGCGTGCCGCGGAAAGCTTGCCCATCGCGAGGTAGGTCTCCCCGAGGCGAAGCTGGAGCTCGAGGTTGTCCTGCTGGTAACTGAGTGCGCTCTTCAACGCGAATTCGGCTTCATCCCAGTGTCCCGCCCGGATGGCGGCTTCCGCAAGCAACTCAAGCGCCGCAACGTTAGCCGGCTGTCGGTCGACAGCCTTGCGCAGAAGCTTGAGGCTGGTCGTGACATCGCCCTGGTCCAGCAGCCTGTTCGCCCTCAGCACGAGCTCCGGAACGGAGAGCGCGGAGATCCCCTCCATCTGGGGAGCGGGCGCGGACCTCCCGCCACCAGCCGTCGCGTTCATGCTCTGCTGAAGCTGCGCGGCCTCGTCGCTGCGTCCCATTTTTCGAAGTATCGCGATCTCCAATGGGAGCAGACGGCCGTCCGTCGGGTAAACCTGCCTGAGATTCTTGACGTCGGCCAGCGCACCTGAAAGGTCCGAACCGCTTTGAAGCCGCTGCTGGATCGAATCGATGGTCGCCTCGAGGTCCGGGGGTGGCGGCGAGGGACCGGCCGCCGGGCTGGATGCGACTTCCTTCTTGATCCTGTCGAAGAGCTGCAAGAACTCCTGGGTGTAGTAGTCAGGAACGAGCGTCAGTCCGGGATCCTCAAGGAGGGCCGCACGAAGATGGGTCGCGACATTCTCGCGCCGTCCAAGCGCGAAGAGCGTCCATGCGATGCGCACCTGCAACTGGGCCCGGTGCCCAGGGTTATCGGTTTCGGCGAGAGCCTTGGTATAGAGCCTGACGGCCTGCGAGAACTTGCCCTGCCGGTACGCGGCGAGGGCGGCCTGCTCGCTCGGCGTAGGTTGATCTGCGTAAAGCGATGGCGCCAGAACGGTGACGAACATCGCAAGAATGAGGCAGAGCACGAACCCGCGTTTCATGCTCCGACTCTAGCCGCCTTCGCCAGAAACGGCAAGCCTCACGCGTTGACGAGGCTGTTGCGCGGTACCCAGTTTGGAGGTGGGGGCTGTCGGCTTCGTTGTTGGTGAAGGGTCGGTGGGTCGGGGTTTAGGGCGGCTAAGAGAGTAAGAGAGAAGGAGTCTCGGAAGTGGTGCGTTCGGGCAGTCCTTCCCCAGATGCGGGGTTTCCACGGGCGGGAGGCGGGAGGCCTCGGGCCGCCACGCGTAATCGTCGAGTGCTGCCGACCGAGGAAGAGAAGAAGGGGAAGAGGTTGCAGAGGGGTCACGGTCCCCGGCCGCAGCCTGATCTGCCCGGACTCAGATTCCGATCACCACAACCACCGCCCACCGTCGGGCCGGGTCACGGCGAGGATGTACCGTTCCGGGGGCTTTCGGGATCTCATGGCCCTTCCCGGAGCACGCAGCCGCTCACGTCCCGGCGCGTCGCGTGCTTTGTTGGGTGCGCTCGTCGCTTCGACGGGTTCCGGATAGGTTGGCCGCTCGCCGTTGAGAGAAATGTGTTGGCGGGGGGCGGGGTAGAATGCGTGCATGGCTGTGGATCAGGTTCTTGCAGACGGGTTGGGTGGGATTCTTTCCGGTGACGAGTGGACGGTGGAGCGGGAGGAGCTTGAGGCGTACGGGCATGACGAGACGGAGGACCTGTCGTTTCTGCCGGAGGTTGTCGTGCGTCCGAAGGATCCGGGGGCGGTTCCGGCGATTCTCGAGTTGGCCCACCGGCTCAAGGTGCCTGTAACGCCGCGGGGCGGCGGGACGGGGCTGTCGGGTGGGGCTCTTCCGGTTCGCGGAGGGATCGTGCTTTCGCTCGACCGGTGCGACCGGATCCTCGAGATCGACACCGGGAACATGGTGGCGGTCGTTGAGCCGGGCGTTATCACGCAGGTCCTGCAGGAAGAGGTCGAGAGGGTTGGACTCTACTACCCGCCCGATCCCGCCTCGCGTGGCTCGTGCACGATCGGGGGCAATCTCGCGGAGAACGCGGGGGGGCCGCACGCTGTCAAGTACGGCGTGACCTCGGACTACGTCATGGGTCTCGAAGTTGTCCTGGCGAACGGGAAGGTGCTTCACTGCGGTGGTGCGCGGCGCAAGGACGTGGCCGGGTACGACCTGGCGAAGCTGTTCGTTGGCTCGGAAGGCACGCTCGGCATCATCACGCGGGCGACGCTGCGTCTCGTGCCGCAACCGGAGGAGCGGGCCGTGCTGCTGGCGTCGTTTTCCTCGCTCCGCTCGGGGCTCGACGGCGTGCTGGCCGTGTTCAAGGGGCTGACCCCGTCCGCCTGCGAGCTGCTGGAACGTGATGCCGTGGAGGCTGCGGCCAGGCATCTCGGGCGTCCCGTCCCCGTACCGGGGGCCGAGGCGCTGATCGTCATGGAGGTCGATGGGTTCACCAGGGATGACGTCGAGCGTCAGATGGTGACCGCCGGCGAACGCCTGGAAGCGGCGGGCGCCGTCGACGTGCGGGTCGCCATGACCCGCAAGGAGCGGGAAGAGCTGTGGGCCCTGCGCGCGGCGACCGGGGAGGCCGTCAAGGCGATCTCGACCTACAAGGAGGAGGACTGCTCCGTCCCGCGTTCCCGGATCGGCGAGCTGGTCATGGGGGTCAAGGAGATCGCACGGCGGGCGGGCATCCGGACGATCTGCTATGGCCACGCCGGGGATGGCAACATCCACGTCAACATCTTGCGCATGGATGCAGACGAAGCGACGTGGCGCGACCGCCTGCCGGCGGTGATCGAGGAGATCTTCTCGTTGACCGTGAAGCTCGGTGGCAGCATCACGGGCGAACACGGCATCGGCTGGACACAGCGCCGGTACCTTCCGCTGCAGCTTGGACCGGTCGAGATGGAAACTCTCAAAGCAATCAAGGACGCGCTCGACCCGGACGCCATCCTCAACCCCGGCAAGATCTTCCCCGGTTGATTTCGTTCCGTAAAGTGCCGGCCAAGTTCGTTTCGCCGTTCGAAGGCCTGGAGGACGAAGGCGACACAAGTCGGCCAGGCTCCGGCGGAACAACTCCAGCGGAATCGTGCACATGTGATCTGGCCGGGTTACAATGGGGACCGAGGCTCGGGAGGTTTCGTGGACTTTCAAGTTGGGGACAAGGTCGTTTACCCGTCACAGGGGGTTTCCGTTGTTGAACAGATCGCTGATGAACATCTGGCTGGCCAGGAGATTCGCTGCTATCACTTGAGGCTCCTCAGCACGAACTCCAGGGTCATGGTGCCGGTCACGAATTCCGAACGCGTCGGGTTGCGCCCGTTGTCGGATGCGAGGGAGGTTGGCCGAGCCCTGCGCCGGCTGCGCGGAGAAGAGGCCGGCGGGGAGAACGATTGGAAAGACCGCTACAAGGCGAACCTCGACCGGATCAAGACCGGCGATCTGGGAGAAATCGTGGATGTGCTCCTGTGCCTCGCGGACGTGGCGTCGCGCAAGACCCTTTCGTTCCGCGAGCGGAAGATGTTCGATCATGCGCGCCAACTGCTGGCGTACGAGGTCGCAGAGGTTGAGCAGCGACCGGTCGAAGTTGTGGACGGCGAGATCGACGAGGTCATTCAAAAGCGTATCCACGACATGGGTGAGGAGAACTGACGAAGGGAGCATCACGGTGAAACGGATCTTGATCGCCCTTCTGGCCATCACTGTGGCGTCCGGCGCAGTTGCGAGCGAGCGCACGACGCGCCACACACTCCGCACCATCATCGAAATCCAAAAAAGGGTGGTCGCGGCGAATCTCGCCAGGCTCGAACGGCGACAGGCGGATCTGCAAGAAGCCTGGTCTCGCGTGGACCGGCTCAGCGCCGACCTGGTGCGTGCCGAGGGGGAGGGTGAGACCGCCAAGAGTTTGAGCTTGCGCGACCAGGATCTCCGTATCGCCGAGGGTACCCTCGTCATGGCGGTTTTCAGCTGCCAGCAGCTGAGATCTGCCCTGATGTCTTCTCAGCAGAGCCTCAAACAGATGCAAGACAAGCTCGAACAGCTCGAAAAGGAAGGCAGGAAGGGTCGGGATCCCATTTCCGGGAAATGGAAGGTCATCATCGATCCGGGAGGCCAGGAAGGCGTCATGAACCTCGATCTCGATGGGACCCTGGTCACCGGGACCTACACGTTGAATGGCGGCTGGACGGGATCGCTGCGCGGCACGTTTGTCGCGGGCAAGATCCGGCTTGAACGGATCGACGCCCAGCTCGGATTCGCCGCCGTGTACCACGCGATCGTCAAGGTGTCGGACGGTACGGGCCGCATGGAGGGGAGCTGGGAAGGGACCCGTCTGGCAGCCGGGATGCCTGGCAGCGGGACATGGGTCGCGGAAAAAGTGACCAAAGATAAGAGCTCGGGTTATCCTGAGCCGTGATGTGTGGAGCGCGGCCTCGAAACGGAGCAAGCGCCTCCAGTGATGGGTGAAATAAGCAGCGAGGAGATACCGCACCAATGTTCTTCAACAAGTGGGTTACGCTCGTCCTTGGTCTCATGATCGGTCTTGTCGTTGGCTACGCGTTGGCGGAGCTCCAGCCCGTCCCGCCGGCGCGGGCGTTGATCAAGGGAATGAACAAGGGGCAGTCCCGAGCGGGTGGAATGCCCCCCGGCCATCCCCCGGTTCCTTCCGGGAACCAGGCGAACTCGCCGAATCCGGGATTCGCCCAGGAGGTCCAGGACCTCGAAGGTCTGATCGCAAAGGATCCAACGAACTTCGATGCGTTGCGGCAGCTGGGAAACCTGTACTACGACCATTCGCAGTGGCCCGAGGCGCAACTCTGGTACGAGCGGGCGCGCAAGATCAAGGGAAACGACCCCAATCTCCTGACGGACCTGGCCGTCGTCTACCGGAACCAGCACGAGGCCGGCAAGGCGCTCGAGCTGCTCAACCGTGCGTTGAGAATCGATCCCTCCCACTGGCGAGCGCTCTACAACAAGGTTGTGGTTCTCCATTTCGACCTTCACCGGCGCCAGGAGGCGATTGCGGCACTGGCGCAACTCGAAGCGTTGAAGAAAACCGATACGAGCATTCCCGATTTGAGCAGGCTCGAGAAGGATGTGGCGGGCAAGTAGCGCCTCACCAGTCATATGCGACGGCTCCTGATTTTCATCACCGTTTTGTACGTGGTCTGGCGAGTCCTGATCATCATTGGCAAGAGGATCCAGAAAAAGGCGGCGTCTGCCAATCCTTTCGCGGGTTTCTCCAGGAACGGGTCGTCGCGGCCAACCGACGAGGCCGGGCAAGGCGAGCAGCTCGTGGCCTGTTCCCAATGTGGCACGCTCCTTCCCGCCAGCCGGGCTCTTCGCGGACCGCACGGGGTGGTGTTCTGCTCCGAAAAATGCCGCGCGCTCGCACGGGGGAGCGATGGGGGGGCGAACGATGCCGGCCGGTGAACGCCAGGTTCGCCTGGAGCTTGTCATGGCTGGCGCTGTATTGTCTTCGGCTGGCCTGATCCGGCCCGGCGAGGGCAATCTCTCTGTACGAACAGGCGCGGATTTCCTGATCACGCTTTCCGGTGCCGACAAGGGTGCGTTGAGTGCCAGGGACTTGATCTCCGTTGAAATCGGTGGCAACACGATTCCCCAGGGCGCGTCATCGGAAACGCGGATGCACCGGGAGATTTACCGCAGGTATCCCGGCGTGGGCGCCATCGTGCATGCACATCCGACGGCGATCCTCCGCCTTGCCTCGCAGAATCAAACGCCGGCCGTCTGGGCGACCGAGCTCGGGAGGATCGAGCTTGGCACGGTCGGATGGACGGGGTTCTATCCGCCCGGTTCGCCGGCCCTTGCGGAAGCGGTGGCGGTCGCACTGGCCGGGGCGGCCGCCTGCATCCTCGACCAGCACGGCGCTGTGAGCGTTGGCGAGTCGGTTGAACGGGCGCTGAGGAGGATGTTGCTCCTGGAGCATCATGCGGCGCTGACACCGCCACGCGCGAGGTGATGCATGACCACCGAGGACCCCGGACGCACCGGTACGACGCCGCTGGCCGACCGGATGCGGCCGCAAAACCTCGACGAGGTCGTGGGGCAGGAAGCGCTCGTTGGTTCAGGCGGGATCCTGAGGAGGTTTGTCCAGAGCGGGGAATTTCCCTCGATGGTGCTGTGGGGGCCGCCGGGGTGTGGGAAGACGACGATCGCCCGCCTGCTCGCCCGGCTCGCCGGTGCCGAGGTCGTGACATTTTCCGCCGTGCTTTCCGGGGTCAAGGAGGCCCGGGCGGTCATGGCGGAGGCCAAGAGCCGCCGCGAGATGTTCGGGACGAAGACGGTACTGTTCGTCGACGAGATTCATCGGTTCAACCGCGCCCAGCAGGATGCGTTTCTGCCCTACGTCGAGTCGGGCGACATCGTTCTGGTCGGCGCCACGACGGAGAACCCCTCGTTCGAGCTCAACCGGGCGCTGCTTTCCAGGTTGAAAGTCTATGTGCTGGAGGCACTGTCCGAGGACGATCTCGTGAGCCTCCTCCAACGGGCGCTCAACGATTCCGAACGTGGCCTCGGAAACGTGGCCGTGTCCGTCGGTCGCGACGTTCTCGAGCTCATCGCCCGGCTCGGCGCGGGCGATGCCAGGCAGGCGCTCAACCACCTCGAGATGGCCGTGTCGGCGGCCGTTTCGGAGGGACGGGACGAGGTTGACCGCGAGCTCGTCAAGCGAGTCGCGCAGCGAATGCTGGCGGTCTACGACAAGGGGCGCGAGGAGCACTACAACTTGATCTCGGCGCTCCACAAGTCGATCCGGAACTCCGACGTCGATGCGGCGCTCTACTGGCTCGGACGGATGCTCGAAGGCGGGGCGGACCCGAGATTCGTGGCGCGCAGGCTGCTGCGGGTTGCGTCGGAAGACGTCGGTATGGCCGACCCCCGGGCGCTGGAGCAGGCGTCCGCTGCCGCCCACGCCGTCGAGCACATCGGGATGCCGGAGTGCGAGCTGGCGCTGGCCCAGTGCGCCGTCTACCTCTGCCTGACGCCCAAATCGAACGCGCTGTATACGGCATACACGGCCGTCAAGAAGGAAATTGCCCGGCGCCCCGGATTGCCGGTGCCGCTCCATCTCCGCAACGCGCCCACCGCGATGATGAAGGAGCTTGGCTACGGGAAGGGATACCGCTACGCCCACGACGAACCGGGGCACGTCGCCGACATGGACTGCCTTCCTTCCGAGCTGGCAGGGACCACCTTCTACCGGCCGGCCGAGGAGGGGTGGGAGGCCCGGATCCGTCAGAGGCTCAAGGAGATCGCCGAGGCGAAGAGGCGGCGCTGAGCCCGGCCTGGCTATTCGGCCGGGTGTGGTGGATCGAACGCGGGGATGCCCGTCAGGTACTGGCCGAGGATCAACGTGTGGATGTCGTGTGTCCCCTCGTAGGTGTAGACCGTTTCCAGGTTCATCATGTGGCGCATGATCGGGTAGTCGTTGACGATGCCGTTGGCACCGTGGATCTCCCGCGCGATCTTGGCGCACTCGCGCGCGACCCAGACGTTGTTCCGCTTGGCCAGCGAGACGGCCTGGTGGGTCATCGTCCCGGCGTCCTTCATACGTCCGAGCTGCAACGCCAGGAGCTGCCCCTTGACGATCTCGGAGTACATCCATACCAGCTTTTCCTGCTGGAGCTGGTGAGCCGCAATCGGCCGTCCCCCGAACTGGATCCGCGTCGTGGCGTAGTCGAGCGCGGCGGAAAACGTGGCCATGGCGGAGCCGATGGCGCCCCAGGCGATGCCGTACCGCGCCTGTGTCAGGCACATCAACGGATTCTTGAGCCCGGTCGTGCCGGGAAGGATGGCGTCTCCCGGAATCCGGCAGTCCTCGAGGACGAGCTGTGACGTGATCGATGCCCTGAGCGAGTACTTGCCCGTGTGATCGACCGTGGAGAAGCCCGTCGTGCCACGTTCGACGAGAAACCCGCGCACGCCATCGGGCGTCCGCGCCCAGACGACCGCGATGTCGGCGATCGAGCCGTTCGTGATCCACGCCTTTTCGCCGTTGAGCACCCAACCATCACCGTCCCGCACGGCCGTCGTCCGCATCCCGCCGGGGTTCGATCCGAAGTCGGGTTCCGTCAGCCCAAAGCATCCGATCGCCTCGCCGCGGCCGAGCCGCGGGATCCACCGGTCCTTCTGCTCCTTCGAGCCCCACTGCAGGATCGGGTACATGACGAGCGCCGACTGTACCGAGATGAACGAGCGTAACCCCGAATCGGCGCGTTCGAGCTCCTGGTTGATCAGCCCGTACCCGACGCCCCCGAGGCCCGGCAGGCCGTACTCCGAGTAATTCGCGCCCAAGAGCCCGAGCTTCGCCATCTCGGGGATGAGCTCCCTGGGGAAATGCTCGTTCCACGCCCAGTCCTCGATGTTGGGAAGGATCCGGTCGGCCGCCCAGCGCCGGACCGTGTCGCGGATCATCCGCTCCTCCTCGGTGAGCAGCGCATCGACGTGGTAGAGATCGAGATCTTCAAGCTTCGGCATGACGGCTCCCTCGCCTCCCGGGTGCCCGGGTTTCGCCATCATTCTGGCACAGCCCGCGGTAGCAAGGAAGGTCCGGCACCCGCCCGAGGCCTGGGGCCGCGGGTCAGAGCCAGCCGGCGAGGTTGTCGAGAGCGATGGCGGCGAGCGCTTCGACGTGGGCGGGGGTGTCGTTGAGCGCGGGGATGTAACGGAGCTCGCCGCCCCCGGCGGCGTTGAACAGCGTGCGGTCTTCGATGGCGATTTCGTTGAGCGTTTCCAGGCAGTCGGCTGCAAATCCAGGGCAGAGGACGTCGGCCGCCGCCACGCCTTCCCGTCCCCAGCGCTCGAGCGTCGCATCGGTGCACGGTTCGAGCCACGACTCGCGACCGAAGCGTGACTGGAATGAGACCGTCCACGAGCCCTGGTCGAGCCCGAGCTCGCGCGCCAGTAACGACGCCGTTGCGGCGCACTCGGCCGGGTACGGGTCTCCGGCATCGGCATATCGCCGGGGGATGCTGTGAAAGGAAAGGAGGAAGCGCTGCCCGGGACCGTGCACGTGCCAGTGCGCGCGCACCGAGGCGGCGAGGGCGGCGATGTAGCGCGGGTCGGAGGCGTATCCGGAGATGGTGCGAATCGTGGGAACGTCGCGCCACCGGGCGAGCTCACGTCCTACCGCGTCGATCGCCGAACCGGTCGTGGTCGCCGAGCGCTGGGGAAACAGTGGCAGGACGAGGATCCGCGCGCACCCGGCTTCAGCCAGCTCACGCAACCCGGACGCCAGCGAGGGGCGGCCGTACCGCATGCCCATTCGGACGGGGACTGCCCGTCCCGCGGATGCGGCGATCTCGCGTTCCATCGCGTGCGCGAGGCGGCGCGTGATGGCGATCAACGGCGAACCACCGGGGGTCCAGATCTTTTCGTACCTGCGAGCGGAGCTGTGCGAGCGGTGGGGGAGGATAACGAGGTTGAGCAGGAGCCACCACGGCAGGCGCGGCGCCTCGACAACCCGCCGATCACTGAGGAACTGGCGTAGGTAACGGCGGACGGCGCGGGGTGCCGGAGCATCTGGTGAGCCCAGGTTGGTGACGAGTATGCCAGGCCTCGGCGGGGTGACACGGGCGCGGGACGACCAGTACGCGCCCATGTCAGGCGGCTCTCCCGGCGGCGGCGCGACGCGCGCCGGAATGATCCCTGGAGGCGGTTGTCGTCGCGTGGCGGACGGTGCATGCGCCGTTCATGGCAGTATTCTACGTTGTTCCGGGCTCTATCTGTCACCATTCCAGATTCCATTGGGCTTACCGCAAGAAGAGGAGAACGCCTCCGAGCACAGCGACCAGCGCTCCGGCGACGGCGATCGGCCGGGGCCGGTCGTGATAGGCGATCCACGAAGGGATGAGAATCGTCACCGGCGTCGTTCCTATGAGAGCCTGGGCGACGCCGGCCTCGGCGTTCTTGATCGCCACGAGCGAGAGCCAGACACCGAGCACCGGTCCCACGACGATGCCCGTCCCGAGCGCGGGCCATGCCTCCCGGTTCCGCAGGCTCCTGAGCGTTGCCGGCAGCCTGCCGATCAGAAGGGTGAGCAGGAACAGGCCCACGGTGGCCCACACCATGCGTAACAACGTCGCCGGGAGTGGATCGAGGGACCGCATCCCCACCTTGGCGAAAGTCGCCCCGAGCCCCTGTCCCGCTGCGCCGAGGAAGGCGGCCGAAAAGCCCCGACGGACGGTCGCCGGGGACTGATGGCGGAAAACCTCTCCGCCGTCATCGCGCCCGACCGTCGCCAACGCCACGCCGCCGATGATCACCGTGATTCCGGCCAGGGCGATCAGGCTCAGATGCTCGTGGAGCAAGATCCAGGCGCTGATGACCGTGACGATCGGCGCCGTGGACATCACCAGGAGCGAGCGCCGCGGCCCGATCATCGTAAATGACGTGAAGAGGAACATGTCCCCCAGTGTCAGTCCGGTGATCCCGCTCAGCCCGAGCCAGAAGTGTTCGTGAAGACCCGCCGAGACCGGCCACGGCGATCCGGTGGCGATCCAGAGACTTGCCGAGAGAAGCACGACGGCGAGGGGCAACCGGGCGAAATTGACCGCCCACGCCCCGATCTTCCTGCCAGCGGACGTGAACACGATCGCCGTCAACGCCCAGAGAACAGACGTGATGACTGCCGCGATCTCGCCGAGGCTGAGAGCCGTCACGAATCACACCCGGGCGCGAAAGCCATGCGCATGCCCAGATCCTACCGCACCGCACCCAGGGCGCACAGCCGCGCCAACGCCGGAAGCCGGGGATCAGGGAGCGACGGCCAGGGTTCGTGCAGGAGCGGGGAGCCGGCCGATATGCACCTTCTGGGCCCTGGTGCGCCCGTCCGGCCAGCGGATGGTCAACGTGTGGTCGCCGGAGGGAACCTTGACCTTGATGAGCGGAAGCTTGCCAAGCTTCTTGCCGTCAAAGAACGCGGTAGCGCCTGCCGGAGCGCCGATGTCATAGACCACCGTAAGCTCTCCCACGTTCAGCAGGAGCGAGATGGTTTTCGTCCTCCACGTCACGTTCCTGTCAAACGATCTCGCGCCAAACCCGGGGAGGGACAGGGTGAACCGGTGCCGCCCCTGGGAGAGCCGGAGCTTTTTGATCTGAACCCGCCGTCTTCCGATCCGCTTTCCATCGATGCGAAGCATCGCTGGTGGGTCGATGAGCACGCGCACCGAAACGGGTCCGCTCGGCGTGGGGGTGGCGGTTGGGGTCGGCGTCATGGTGGGCGTTGGTGTCGCGGATGGTGTCGGCGTCGGCGTCGGTGGAGGCGTCGGCGTTGGTGTCGGCGTCGGCGTCGGGATCCATGGAGCGCCCGCGGGTCCGAAGACGAAGGTTTGTGCGCGGGGAGAGAAGTACAGGAACCCCGCGGCGCCAGCGAGTAGCACGAGCATAACGATAAACAGGATCCAAGCGGGGCTCGAGCTTGAGACTTCGTTCATGGCCGGCTCGAGATGTTTGAGCGGGACGGAATCGGGCGTTTCCATCCTGGCTGGAAGCGGCTCGGTCGAGGGGAGGTTGCTGGTCGTCCGTTTCTGTTTCATCGTGACGATGGCGTCACGGAGAATCGCGGGAGGATCGTGCTCCTCCGCGTCGAACGGCTCGACACGGCGAAGGGCCTCGGCAAGGTCGTTGGCCGAGGCAAAGCGTTCGTCCGGATCCTTGGCCAAACACCTGAGGATGATGTCTTCCAGCGCCTGTGGACACCATGCAGCCCTGACCCGTGGCGGTTCGGGAACTTCATTGACGATCTTGTAGAGGATGTTGCTCAGGGAGTTTCCCTGGAAGGGAGAGACGCCCGTGATGAGCTCGTAGGCCACGGCTCCGACAGAGAACAGGTCCGAACGCCGGTCGAGGCCCGTCCCCTGAATCTGCTCAGGCGAAAGATATCCCGCGGTGCCAAGGGCGACACCGGTCTGCGTCAGGCGGCTGACGTCGCCGATCGACTTCGCAATCCCGAAATCCATGAGCTTGACGAGACCATCCTCCAGCACGTGGATGTTCGAGGGCTTGATGTCCCGGTGAATGACGCCGCGCGAGTGAGCGAACTCGAGGCCCTCGCAGACCTGGAGAAGCAGTGCGATGACGGCCAAGGGGTTCTCGTCGAACAGGTGCGCCCCCAGGAGCTCGTCGACGTCGTACCCGTTGAGGAGCTCCTGGACGAGGTACGGCACCTCGTCCTCGATGCCGAAATCGAAAATGAGCGTGATGTTGGGATGGACGAGGTTCCCGACGAACTGGGCTTCCTTGAAGAACCTCTTCCGGATCTCGGGATCGGGCGTCGCGCAGGTCTTGATGGCAACGTACCGCTTGATGAAGGGATCCCACGCCTTGTAGATGATGCCGAAGCCGCCCATGGCGATCTTGTCTCGGATCTCGTACTTTCCGATGTGCTTCAGCATGTGCCCACGTCCTCTCCGTAGACGTATTATTCACGAGTTGGCGCGAATAATAAAGGAGGCCGTCCCCGGGAGACTCGATCGCTGATACGCACGGTGGCGCGGGGAAGCCGGCGGGCTCATGTCAGCCGGAGGCTGTCGAGCTCGATCGTCTGCTGCGTTTGCCGTACCTTGATGATGGTACGGGGCGGATAGAACCCTCCGCGGAGGGTGGCGTTCGGGTAGGTGATCGAGCCGGGACCCAGCAGGACACCCGGGTTGAGGACCGTGTTACAGCCCGTCTTGACGCCGTCGCCCAGGATGGCGCCGAACTTTCTCAAGCCGGTGTGGATCACCTCGCCACCGATGCGCATGGTGACCTCGCGGCCAACGTTCTTGACGTTCGAGAGGATGGTGCCGGCACCGAGATTGACATCCCGGCCGAGGATCGAGTCACCGACGTACGCCTGGTGGGGTGCCTTGGCGCCGGGGAACAGGATGGCGCCCTTGACCTCGGTATGGGCGCCGACGAGCGATCCCTCTCCCAGGATCACGTGTTGACGGACGTATGCGCCGGTCCGGATCTGGGCGTTGGCCCCAATGATTGCGGGGCCGATGATCACGGCGCCGGGTTCGATGTGACACCCCTCGGCGATGTGGACCCGTGAGCCGAGGATGTGGACCCCTTCGGGCAGGTTGATCTGGATCGACCAGTCCTCCCACGCGTCGAGGTAGGTGGCAAGCTGGGCGCCGAGGGCGGACCAGGCAGGTTGACCCGCCGCGAAGATGCGGGCATGCAGCCAGCCCTCGAGGGAGAAGAATGTGCCGGGCGAAAAATCCTGCATCACGTACCTCCTCGCGTATCACCGGTCCGCCGGACGACCACGACCGTCTGGTCGTCCTCCAGCGGCCGGTTTTCACTGAACGATGATACGGCGTCGAAGATCGTGCCGATGATCTTCGACGCCGGCATGTCGCCCAGTCCCCCGACCAGCTTTTCGAGACGCGCCACGGAGAACTCCTCGTCGTTGCCCGGGTGGTGGGCCTCGGTGATTCCGTCGGTGTACAGAACGAAGAAGTCGCCCGGCGCCATGTGAAAGAGGTCAAAGCAGTACCGGCTATCCGGCATCGGGCCGAGAATCATGCCCCCCGTGCTGAGCTCCTCGATCGTTCCGGTCTTTCTGACGAGGAGACCGGGGGGATGCCCCGCGTTGCAGTACACGACGCCGCCGCCGACCTGCAGCTCTGCGAGGAAGAGCGACACGAACTTCGTCGCCAGCCTGCTCCGGTGGATGATGCTGTTGAGCCGCTCAAGCGTCCTGGTGATCTTGAACTCCCGCGAGAGTCCCATTCTCAAGCCGGTGTAGACGTCTCTGACCTGCAGCGCGGCGGGCAACCCGTGGCCCGTTGCATCGGCGATGACGACGTTGACGGTCATGTCGGTCAGGGTGATGAAATCGTAGAAATCTCCACCGACGACCTCGGCGGGAATTGTGCGGGCCGCCATGTCGAAACCTTCGTACTTGGGAATTCGGCTTGGAAGGATCGATTCTTGAATACGGCGGGCCTCTTCCAGGATCTCGTACATCCGTTCCTCGCGAAGCTTCTGGTTGATGGCAAGCCGCACGATATTGAGGATCGCGATGAGGTCTTCCTGGGCCGAGCTGGCCGGGGCGACGTCGAACGAGAGTGCATACCTCCTGTCCGCGACCATGATCGCGGCAAAATGATCCCGCGTCCCGATCTCGGATTCGAGCGAGGCGTCCAGGCCGGTGTCCGAAAGCGACATGCTGACGCAGCCCTCGTCGTACAGACGCTCAAAAGGATGGTAATCGGTGGGGATCCGGAGCCCGAGCGGCGCCCTCGTCACCGTGCCAAACGTGCCGACGAGCTCGTAGTTCCCGAAATCATCCCGGGCGTAAATGCGTCCCCCCGTGATGCCAAGATCGTCGGAAAAGCTTTCGACGAGGAACTGGGCGGTCTGCCGGATCGTCTCGAGCGGCGTGGAGGCGTTGGCTATGGTCTCCAGAGCGCGTTCGATTCGGCGGAAAAGTGAAACCGGGCGGCGCGGCATGCCGGAATAATGTCACGGGTTTTGCGTTTGCACAAGACGGTGGCCGGGGAATATAGCCGATGGGTATCCCTCGCCACGACCGGAATCCAAAACAGCCCGGGAAAGCTCTGGGGGCGAGCCTCAACGAGCTTGTGTACAATTGTGCCCCGGCGAGCTCCTTCGCCTTGGAGGTCTTGGTGAAAGCCCTTATCGGAACGAGCGTATTGATCGTGATGGGCGCTGTGATGGCGCTGACAACGGCCGGATGCCACCGGGGCATCTCCGAAGAATCGGCGCCTCCCGTGCTTGCGTCCCACAGTGAGGGAAGCGTGGACTGGACGAGAAGCTGGGACGCTGCGGTCAAAAAGGCGCGGTCGAAGAATAGAACGATCCTGATCGACTTTTATGCCGATTGGTGCATCTGGTGCCGGCGGCTCGATGCGACCACCTACCGCGATCCCAAGGTCGTGGCATTCCTGACTGATCGCGTGGTAGCCACGAAGCTGAACGTCGACAAAAGAGAGGGCCGCAGCCTGTCCACCAAGTACCACGTTGACGGGCTCCCGACCATCCTGCTCCTGTCTGCGGACGGCCGCGAGCTCGGAAGGATCCCCGGTTACATGCCCGCCGGACAGTTCCTCGACCGCCTAAACCAGATTCTCGGAACGGCCTCCAGGTAAGATCCCGGGGGATCAACTGGAAGAGCGGGCGGGCTGGGTGAAGATCTCGGCGAAGCTGGTATCTTCTGACAGCAGGGCGGGGCAGTCGCGAGCCGTGAGCCATGCGTGGTAGAGCCTGGTATTGCCGGCCTTCTTGATGCCGAGGTGGAGCTCCGGCTCGAGGCCGCAGCGGGACCAGAGGTCGAGGAGAATGAGTGAGCGCTTGAGGCATCGTCCCATGTGACGTGGGGGAAGGAACGAAGCGGTACGAGAGACGAGCGCACCGGCGACAACGGGATCACGGAGAGGACGTGGGAGGGGAGAGACGCCGGAAAGCCACGCAGGAAGCTCGTCGAGGCCGTGCCGGCGGTAGCCGAAGGCGACGCGAGCGGCGGCGAGCCCGACCCACGGGAGCAGGCAAAGCGCGCGAACCGCATTCCTTCTCATGCTCATGCCCGGCGTTTCACAACCTGTTCGAGGGCCTCGGCATACGCGCACGCTGCGCTTGAGGGACCCAGGATATCGCCATCTTCGACCAGCGCCTGCGCGTGGCACCGGCCGCAGTACGCAAGCCTCGAACATGTGGCGCAACCGCGAAGGTCCTGGCGCCGGATCTTGCGGAGCTTCGCAAGCCACGGCGACGTCTCCCAGATCTCCCGAAAGCTCATCTCGTTGATATTTCCCGATGAAGCAGGAAGGACATTGCACGCCAACACGTCTCCAGAAGGGGTAATGTTGGCGTACCGCACGCCCGCAGCGCAGAGTGGCCCGTCGCCGGCTGGTTGTTCGGCGTCATCGATCTCGCACCCGGTCTCCGGACCACCCCTGCCCAGCTGCACGGCATCTTCCGGGGCGAGGCGGAGCTTCAGCGGATCGGTGTTTCCATCCTTCCGGGCGAAGATTTTCGTATAGACCTTCGCCGGAACGTCGAGCTCCCCGGCAAGCTCGGGGACCGAGCTGCCACCATCGGGATTGAGAGTGGAGAGAGGAACGGTGAGCTCGACGGGGACGCCGCGCTCCCGTAACCGTGTGATGGCCGCGCGCACGGCCCTGAACGATCCCGGGATCGATGTGACGGCCTCGAAGACTGCTGGATCGCCGCTGTGGAAGCTGATCTCCGTCTGGAGGCCGAGCTCGGCGATACGATCGGCAGTCGGCTCATCGATCAGGGCGCCATTGGTGAGCAGCATGACCTGGAAGCCCAGGCTCCTCGCGTGCCTGGCGATCAGCGCCCAGTCTTTTCTCAGAAGCGGCTCGCCGCCCGTAAGCGCGAGGAAGAGCGTTCCCATGTCTGCGAGCTCATCCAGGAGGCGCATCAGACGTTCGGTTGAAACGCCGTTGGGAGCGTTGAAGTCCGGGATGTAGCAGTGACGGCAGCGGAAGTTGCAACGCCATGTCAGCTCGATGGAGATATCGAGCGGAATCAGCTCGCGAGCGGCCCGCTGGACCAGGCTGCGGAAGTGCGGCATGCCCTTGGTTTCGATGCCCAGGTTTTCGGCCGTTCGCACGGGCACATGGCCCTGAGAGGCGCCCTCGTCGAAACGGTTCGTGCCGCGCGGGTCGCTCATGCCGGGGCCGTGATCAGGTCCCATACCGACGGATCGGGGCGGAAGGCGAGGCGCCACACCGGGACCGAGGAGGCCAGCGCGCTCAACGTTTCAAAAGCGTCCGCAAATGCGGAGGCTTGCTCGACCGGCCAGTAGAAGTGACGCCGAAGCTCCCGGACGGCGCTGGGGGCGCCGAGCCGTGTCCGCACGTTTTCAGGACCGTGCTCCAACACAAAAACTCCGGCGAGCGGCGCATGGCCGGGACGTGCACGCCAGTAGGGGAGCGAGACGCCCTCGAAACCGCGAGTTGAAGCACGAACGAGGGCGAGCTCATCGCAGAGCGCGCGATCGCCACACAGGGCCGCAAGAGTGCTCTTGCCGCTCCCAGAGACGCCGCAACAAAGGTACCCGCGGTTTGCGTCCGTCAGGAGAGCCGCGTGGGCAACGATGGCCGGGGCGAGGAACTGTGGCAGCAGGTTTCTCAGGATACTGTCAACGTGATCGAGCGTGGCAGCCGTCCGCAGGGTGACGACACGGCCCGTCCCGTCCCACTCGACGGCCGGGCCGGCCTCTCCGGGTCGGTAAACGAGGATGGCGTCGGGCCCCGACGACGAGCTGCCGAATCCTTCGAACCGTCTTTTCAAGGCCCCGATTCGTGCCTCGTCGCCGGTACGAAACTCGATGGCAGCCCCGCCCATGTCAACTCGATGTGAGAACGTGCCCGGTAATTCGTCGGTGGGAAGGGGGGCGTTCATGAATTCTGAGGATTTGTATTGCAGAGGTCACTGACGCCCGGTTGGAGAGCACAGGTTCCGGCAAACTGCCGAATCTCCTCCCGCCACTCGATCCGCGGTGCGGCCGCGCTCTCGGTGGTGTTCGGATCGGTTGGAAGACGACCCTCGAATTCGATCAGGCCTTCGCCGGCCAGATCCTTGAGAAAGGCGGCAAGATGTGATCGTGGAGTTTCGCCAACCCCGGCTTCGCTCAGCAGCAACCGCTCGAGATCTTCGAATTCGGCAGGCGTGGCGAGGGCGTTCCACACTCTGCCTGCAGTGACATTGAGCCCGTACATCTGCTTCCGTGACAAGTGGACAATGACCGTTTCTCCGCCGACATTCCTCCAGGCAAGGCCCTCCGCCCTCCGGATCCTTTCCATCCTCGATCCTCCCTCCATCTTCAAGCTCTACTCGTTATGCGTCTGCCCATCCCCCCGGCGAGGGCGTTACTGCACGATAAAAAAGTACGTCGGGTCGGGACAGGGCTTTCGCATCCCATCCATCTGGATCTCAACTTTCCATCGCCCGTAGAGCGAGCTCGTCACGATACTCGATCCCGCGACTGGCAACCGGACATTTATTGAATCGTAGAGAACATTGTTGTATTTCAGCGCCTGTGGCGCCTTGATCCGGACGGGATACGGGTACCCGGCCAGCCGTCGGCTTCCCATCGGCGTGTGTCCTTTTTGCGGCGCCACGGGGACGTTGAGCGTCTGGTACAGGTGGCCGCGCGGCGTATAGACCTTGAGCGTCACCACGTGGTTCTTGTCGAGCTTGCCCTGGAACAACACGTGAAACACGAGATCCGTCGTCCGTGTGGCCGAGAAACGATTCCGGCTGAGCTGCGCCGGGGTATCCACGGCGGTGACGATGACCTGGGGGCAGGTCGATGCCGGTGGCCCAACGTAGCCGTGAACCTGCGTCTGAGCGAAGAGCGGGACACCGGAAAGAACCATGACGCCTGTCACAACAAGCGCAGAGCGAAGTGAACGGTATTTCATGGCGCCTCCTTACTGAAGCGGTACCTGGACGCCATACACGGCGCCCGATTCAGAGCCGACATAGAGTGTGCTGTTGACGTGGTCGTATGCGGGACTGCCGATCGTCGCCGAGCCATCTCCGAGCGTGACCGACGTGACGACGCTTCCATCCGCTGCGCTGAGCTGGTAGAGCTTGCCGTCGCTCGATCCGGCGTAGAGATAGGTGGGGTCGGCTCCGAAAACATGTAGAGGAATCGACGGTGAGGCGACACTGGTCTGTTTCCAGCCGAGGCTGGCGGAGCTTCCATCGTCCGTGATCGCCCAGATGTCGTTCGTCGTCGAGAAGTAGAGCCGACGCGGCGTCGACTGCGTGAACTGCGGAATGACATAGCCCTTGACCGGTCCATCGTCCGTGGCGTATGACCAGATCGTGTGCCCGTCAGCCGGATCGATCGCGTACACGATGCCGGAGTTGTTCCCGACATAGATCCGCCCGCCGTACAGGATCGGTGCGCCATCGATGTCACCGAGCGCCACCGACCAGACCTTCGTCAAGCTCGTTCCGTCGAAGCTCAGGCACCACAAGGTGTCCTTCGATCCACCGGTCGAGCTTTCGCGGCTGGCGAAGTAGAGCCGGTTCGAGGCGTAGTCCACGCTGGCCGCCGACGAGATGATGCCAATCCCGTTTGAACCACCGCCGTTATTGAAGCTGGTGATCGTGCTCCCGTCCGACGGATCGAGCATGTACATCGCGTTGTCCGCCGTTGCATCACGGGATCCGGCGAAGAGGACGCTCCAGCTTCCCCCAAAGTCGGTAAACATCCCGGCGGGGGACGCCAGCAGGATGTTTGAGAGCTGTGCGCTTTGCCAGAGGGTCACGCCGGTCTCGGCATTGACGGCGTAGACGTGGCCGTCCTCGGAACCGAGAAACACGACCATGGACGCGCCCGAGACGACGCTGGTCGGCACGACCGGCGGCCGGGCTTCTGCCGGGCCGTTCATCGCCATCGGCTTCCACGAATAGCTGCCGGTCCGCGGCCATGTGCCCCCGGAATCCCCGGGGTTCATCCCGTGCAGGACACGATCGTTCGAGACGGCCCACGTCGCGCCCGTCCCGATCGCCCCGGGATACACGCCGTTCGGCGCCAGCGCAGTGGCCTCCGAGTTGTAGACCCACTTGACCTTGCCCGACGTGTCGAACGGTCTGGCTGTGACCGTCTTGGCGGACGAGAAGTTACCCGCGCCATCGTCCACGAAGGCGGTGTAATAGTACGTCGTTCCGTTGGTCAGCCCCGTGTCGGTGTAGCTGTCGTACGCTCCGAGGCTTCCGGCCTGGCTGACGATCGGTGTACACGTTGACTCGTCGGGGTAGGCCGACGTGTCGCGGCAGATTTTCGTCGATCCGTACACTCCGGTGGACGGGTTGACCCACTCGAGCGTGACCTGGCCGGAAGTCGCCCGGGCCGTGAAGCTCTGGAGCGGATCCGACGTCCCGGAGCTGCAGGTCGAGCCGGACAAGTTGGTTACCGAGACATCATCGATCAGCCATCCCACATAGGTGTTGTAATAGGAGTCCACTGAATCAAAGGTAAACCGAATGATCATATCGCTGGGAGATGATGGTGGAGATAGCGCGATGTCTCCCGACGCGGTCCACGCTGCGCCTGACGCATCGGCACAATCCTTGTACCAGACCTGGTTCCAGGTCGTTCCTCCATCGTACGAGACGTCTACCTTCGTGATGTCATAGCCTCCGCTCGAATAACTTTCGACTTGCCGCCAGTATTCGAAGCTCAAGAGTGACGACGATGTGACGCCGGAGATTGTCGGCGACGTCAACGTGCCGGTGGTTGTTGCCCCGGTGTCGTAGTCGCAGCTCGAGTCCTGGCCGTAGTACCACGCATGCGTTCCCGACGTGGCCGGGGGACTGACACAACCGGTGCTGTTGACCTCGTGCCACAGCCCTCCGCTCGCGGTCCATCCCGTCGATCCCGATTCGAAGTCTTCGGTCCAGGTGGTGTTGCCGGCCACTCCGCTCTTTTCGATCGTGTTGGCATCCTCGAAGCCGCCGTTGCAGGCACCGCCATGCCCGACCGACGAGTCTTCGGCCCGAACGATGTAGTAGTACGTCGTGCCTCCGGCGACCGTCGTGTCTTCGTAATAGAGGTTCGTCACGCAGCTCGCCATGAGGGTGGACGAGTCAGGCGTGAAGCCGGACGTCGTGGATCGGTAGATGTTGTAGACGATCGAGGTACCGGTGGCGCAGTTCGACGTCGCGGCGTTCCACTCGAGCTTGAGGCCGCAGGTGCTGCCGGCCATTACGGTCACCGATTGGAGACCGTCGAACGTCGGTGGCGCACCCACGTTGTCGACGGCGGATGCCGTGGTTCCGCCGTCGGTGGCGCACCCGTACCCGTTCGTCGCCTGGATACCGTAACTGTACGTTGTGCCGTTCGTGCCGGTCGTGTCGACGTACGAGGTCGTCGTTTCGGAAACATCGCTGGCGATCGCGCTGCCGCCGCGCAGGACGGAAAAGCTCCGGGTTCCAGATCCCCCGTCGTTCCAGGTCGCGGGCGTGTTCCATGTCAGGACGACGCCTGTGTCGTCGCATGCGTCACGGTCGGTTGCGGTCTGGATCCCGCCGAACGCGAACGAGTGGTCCGCGTCGGCCCCCGAGGTTCCCGCCGACCATGCGCTCGTGTTGCTGCAATTGTCGTTGACCGCCTGGACCGTGTAGGTGTGCGTTGCCGCATCGCCAGGCGTGTCCGTGTAGCTCGTTGCCGTGACCCCGGTCGCCACCGTGGTGCCATCGCGAGCCACGTTGTACGAGGTGGCGTTCGCCGCGGCGCTCCACGATACGCCGATACCGCTTGCAGCGCACACCGAGATATCGCTCACGCTCGGTGCTGATGGCGTTGCCGGGAAGGCATCGGCGTCCGAAGCGGATGTCGCCGCCGACCACGCACCGGTGCAGGTCGAGTTGGTGCCGCGCACCTGGTAGGTATGGGAGGCCGAGTCGCCCGGGTTGTACGAGTACGGACTGCTCACGTTGGTGATCGTTGTCGTTCCGTCGATCAGCAGGTCGTACGCCGTCGCGCCGGTGACGGAGGTCCAACTGACCGTGACGCCTGTCTGTGCGCACTGGTCATCATCGCTGACGGACGGCGCCGCCGGCGTTGCGGGGGAGTCGTCTGCATCCGTGAAGCTCTGGGCGGCGCTGTCGGTGTAGCAGGTGTCGTCGAGCGCGCGAATAACGTAGCTATGAGAATTGGTATCGCCGGGGTTGTACAGGTCTCCCGAGGCGTAGTTGCTGACCGCAAGTGCGCCGTCAACGTAAAGATCGTGGCTCGTTGCGCCTGAGCCTGCCGTGTAGTTGACGTGTACGCCGTCCTGGGCGCACGCGCTGTTGTCTGTAATCGAGGTGATGACCGGCTGCCCCGGATCGGTGCATACGGCGCAGTCGGAGTACTTGAACGATGCGATGCGGGTGTGCCACTGGAAGTCACCGGTCGCGGTGTAATACTCCTGGGTGTACCAGAACGTGCAGTCATCGGAAGGGTCAATGCTCATCGAGGAGTAATCACCCCATCGGCTGTGACCATCCTGCGAGCCGGTACCGTCCACAATCGACGATTCTGCCTGGGTCATCTCGTTCAGCGTATCGCCAGCGAGCCTTCCCGTGTAGTAAATCGAGGGGTACACGGATGAGCTGGACGCGCTGTATCCAAGCGCCATGTTCCCCATGTGATCCATCGCGATCGATCCCATCCAACGTGAAGTACCGTCAGGTTCGTACGTTCCTGACTGGTAGATCGTGGGTGTTCCACCGGGATCCCTGATCTCATACCACCTGATGGCACTGTCGGCAGACGAGCCCGTGACCGAGTGATTGACCACGAGCGACTCGTGATCGCCCGGGAAGTTCCGGTAGGCGAGGCGGTACATCATCCGGTCTGCCAGCGAATCCAGCTGCTGGGTGACGCCCGGTTGTGCGATGCACGTGCCACCACTGCACGCTTCACTGAAGCTTGCGACGGTGAGTGTGGTCGGCCCCGTGAAGGTAGAATTGCTCGAATTGCTCCAGTCGATATGAAGCTTCCAGAAGAGCAGGCTCTGGCCGTCGCCTCCTTTTGCGACGACGTATTCCGGCGACCCCGAAGGCGGCTCGTTCGGTCCCTCCATGTCGGCCGGCAGCAGGCCACCGTAGCTCGAATAGGGCCCAAAGCACTGGGTCACGGCGTTGGCATCGCCGTTGATCATCGCGGTACGGTCGTACGCGCAGATTTCGCCTCCGTCCCAGGTTTGGCCGTTGGCAAACATGTTGTACGTAATGTAGTACCCGTCCGGCCAGACTCCCATCTTGGGATAGTCGTTGAAGTCGGAGAAAGTATACTCGTAGAGGTACCAGGATCCGGTGGGATCGGACGTCTGGGAAACAGCGATACATTGATAATAGTTTGTCTTGTCATCGGTTTGCGAGACCGCGAACTGCGTCATGATCCACCGGTTCGCCATTTGATCGTACTCGACGATCGGGTCGCCATCGTTGTCGTCGGCGCACTCGTTACCCGAGCCGAGGCTGCTCCAGAGGGTGTTCCCAGCGGCAGGTCCGTATGCGACGCTGGCATCGGACTTGTTGAAAATCGTGAACATCGTATTCGTCCACTGAACGTAGTAGTTCAGGCCGACGTCACCCTCAGTGTCTGGTGGTTCACTTGCGATCGTATAGCCGGACAGGCCATCCCCGCCACCTTCGAAGTTCAAGATCGGCGCCGGCATCAGCCTGGTACCCGGGGTCGTCTGGTCCGTGTAATGCAACTTGGAAGGTGGTGCTCCACCACCTTTGACCGCGTTCGGTGGCATGTTGATGCCCTCGGGAAGCTCGTGTTCCGGCATGAGGCGGATTTTCTTCGCAACAGGGAGCGGCTTGATGGTGCGCAGCGGGGGAGTCACGGCAAACGCGACGGGCCTGTAGACCGTGGCACCCTGCTTTTCCGGGGGGCTTGAGCCGTGCCACTGTGCATTGACGACCGGGACCGCGCCGAGCAGCAAAAGCCCTGGAAGGACGGCTAGCCCGAGCCATCGGCGAACCTGCGAACCCATCGCATGAGCGTCCGGATTCGTCTGAGGTCCCCCAGGCGCATGATTATCCCTCGACCCCCGTGTATTCTTGGATTCCAACATGTTCCCCTCCAGTCCCAAAACCAAGGCAAGTCTCTCTTATCATCTATATAGCATCTCACGGGACTCGGTGCAAGTCACTCCTTGGTCTGAGTGAGAAGTTTACAGAACTTTCACAAAGGAACAGCGCGAAGAGCGCATAGAAGTAACTGCGGACACGTAACTTAGGGATTACCCGCTTTGTAGCTGAGAACCGGTCGCAAGGCAGCGATATATTGGAATTTCGCAACTTCCCGGCTGGGAGGACGGATCGAGGTTGCTCGGCTACTTTGCGACGGGATTTCTGCAGCTGGCACCATGAGCCCGGCTGCGCTATGGTCTTCTCGGAGGTGGCTATGGAAAAACGGCCGCGGGCTCTCGTAACGGGTGGAGCAGGATTTCTTGGATCGCATCTGTGCGAGCGGTTGCTCGACGAGGGATGCTCGGTGGTTTGTATGGACAACCTCATCACCGGATCGCTCACCAACATCGAACATCTCTTCGGACGAGAAGGGTTCGTCTTCGTCAAACATGACGTGACAAACTTCATCCATGTGCCGGGACGGGTCGATTACATCCTGCACTTCGCGTCGCCAGCGTCGCCGATCGACTACCTCAAGCTCCCGATCCAGACGCTCAAGGTCGGGTCGCTCGGGACACACAAGGCGCTTGGGCTGGCGAAATCGAAGGGTTCGCGCTTCCTGCTCGCGTCGACGTCGGAGGTCTACGGCGATCCGCTCGTGCATCCCCAGCCGGAGAGCTACTGGGGCAACGTTCATCCGGTGGGACCGCGCGGCGTTTACGACGAGGCCAAGCGATTCGCCGAGGCGTTGACGATGGCGTACCATCGGCATCACGGGGTCGAGACGCGCATCGTTCGAATCTTCAATACCTACGGGCCGCGGATGCGGGCAGGGGATGGGCGGGTGGTGCCGACGTTCATCAACCAGGCCCTGGCTGGAGAGCCGCTGACGGTCTTTGGGGATGGATCTCAGACGCGGTCTTTCTGCTACGTGGACGATCTCGTCGAGGGCCTCTGGCGGCTTCTCAACTCGGATCATGCTGAGCCCGTCAATATCGGGAATCCCAAGGAGATGACCGTTCTCCAGTTTGCGAAGGAGATCGTCCGGCTGACCGGGTCGAAATCGAAGATCGTGTTCGAGCCGTTGCCGGAGGATGATCCAAAGGTTCGCCAACCAGATATCACTCTGGCTCGCAAGCTTCTCGAGTGGGAGCCAGAAGTTCCGCTGGATCGGGGGCTGGCCCGCACGATCGAGTACTTCAAGAACGCGTGAGTCCCGGGCGCGATGGATTCGAAAACGATGATGGTACATCACATCGGACTCCTCCGGTGCCTTGACGCGTGAGATACCCAAGACTAGATTGAGAGAGGATACGGACACGGTGAAAGCGAATCTATCGTTCATGTCTGGTTTCATGTCTTGTGAGCCCTGGAGGTGTTTCATGGTGTCTCGAGTTCTTGTTGGGGCGCTCGTGGTTGCCGTTCTTGCCGCGGCGGTCCCGGCGTCGGCCCAGGTTGTCTCTCCCGTTCATTTTCTTCCGGTGGTTGTCAAGGCGAAGGGCGTTGCAGGCACGCTTTGGCGCAGCGATGTCTCCATCACGAACTTGACGAACAAGGCAGTCACGGTGACCGCTGCATACCTCCCCGAAAAACAGACGAACTTTCCACCGTTGCAGCACACGCACGAGTTCACGTTGCAGTCGAGACAGACGATTCTCGTGGAGGATGTTGTCGGGAAGTGGTTCCCCGGCTTTGGCGACAATACGAAGGGTGCCATGCTGGTGTACACGGAGAATCCTTCCTTCAGCAAGGGGATGTTCCTGAGCAAGGACGCGCTCATGGCCCAGGGGAAGGGTGAGGCGGCGCCGTCTCTGGCGGTCACAAGCCGGGCGTACAACGCGGCGAATCCGGATGCGACGTATGGCCAGACCGTTGCGTCGAATCCGTACGGCTATTTTTTCGGAATCGCGGCCGGTGAGATGACCGGTATGCGGCAAGACACGAGGTTCCGCACGAACATCGGGGTGGTCAACCTCTCGGGACTGACGGCGGCCGTGCTGGTCACGGTGTACGACGAGACGGGACGCCTCCTCGCTCACAAGACTGAGCATGTTGAGGGGTTCTCCCTCCGACAGTGGAACCTCAAGCGTGAGTTCGGGGTCGACGGTCTGCACGACGGCTTGGTTGAGGTGAAGATCGATCCGTCGGTCGCAAATCAGGACCCCTGTGGCAACACGGCGGGCGGCCTGTCTCCGATGCTGGTCGCGTATTATTCGAAAAACGACTTCGCCACGGGAGATGCCGAGTTCGGCGTCGCCCAGGTGGACTGGAGGCAGTACGCGGTGGAGTGCCACGAAAGCCCGATGGAGCAGTGTCCGGCCGTCGGTGAGTGACCCTTGGCCGCGGATCGTTCAGCTGATACGTGCCTTGGCGGCGAGCTCGCGTGCCAGCGCAATCTCGTGGCGAGAAAGCTCGCCCCGCGTCAACTCGATACCGAGCGCCCGGCTGATACCATGTGTGAGGGCGTCGTACAGGACGGCGAGCGGTGGAACGTCCCCGAGCTCGGCCGCGACCGTGGTCAGGGAGGAGCGCAGCGTACGGTCGCCGGGGAGGCCGACTGCCCCGGCCTGCAGCACCCCGTCCCAGTCCAGAAGCCATGCGCCGTGCTGGAGGACGATTCCGTTGTGAAGCCGCATGGCTGAACCGATGATTTTCTTCCCGCTCACGGCGACCTCGCCTCCTGCGGGGGCCTGGAAGCAGGGGATGGACGAAGCCGGGGAGGGCAGGCGCATGTTGATCTCGCCCGGAGTCAGCGTGGCATCGATGCCGATGGCGCGGCACGCCAGCACCAGGCCGGAGCAGATCATCCTGTACGCCTCCTGGAGATGACGGGGCAAGATGCCCGTGCCAAGCGGTGCGATGACGGCATAGGTCAGCTCGTGATGATGCAACACGGCCCGGCCGCCGGTGGGACGGCGGACGACATCGACTCCGTGGCTTCGGCAGAACGCCATGTCCACAGCCTCCGGAAGCTGGTGCCGCCCAAGTGAGAGACAGGGTGGAGCCCACCGGTAGAGTCTCAATGTCGGTGGCGCTTCGCCGGCGGCGGCGGCCTCGGTGATCGCCATGTCGCGGCCCATGTTCAGCGAGCCGGAAAGCGGATCATCGACGATCAGCCGCCATGCGTTGCTGCTCAATGCTCACCATCCAGTGAGGCCCAGCGGCGCCAGGCGGATGCGAGTGGCTCGCCTCCCGACCACAAGGCACGCGTGAAGGCCTCGACCCAGGGATCGAAGCCCGGGATGACGCGGAGGTTGTCCTCCTCGGACAGGATTCTCGGGTCTTGAGAGAGGGGCGCCAGCGCTGAAGCGGCCCGCCTCAGCCGCCATCCCCACGAGCTTTCTTCGTACGACTGGTCGAGGCGGCGGGCCCACAGGCGGAGCAGCGCCGCGGTCTTGACGGCGCCGGGGTGTGAGCCTGCCGGTGCAGCGTTGGGGATCACGGGATCCATCCCCAGCCGGTGAATGACGATACCTGCCCGCCGTTCAAGGGCGTGGAGCCCACGGCTGACGTCGGCATGGAAGAGGCAGTTCTCGAATTGCTCCTCGTCCCCCGAGCCATCGACGCCATCGAGGATCCGGTGACGGTCCTTCGGAGTCAGGAGCAGGGGGGCGGCCACCGCAAACCCGGCGCCGGCGCCGTGGAGGCGCTCAATTCGTCGTTCGAGCTCAGCCGCGGCGCCGGGAAAAGGAAACAGGCCAAGTACCGCACCCCAGGCACGTGCACTCCAGCTTTGTGGGATCTGGATGGTGTGCGAAAGGGGGGAAGGGAGCACGGGTACCAGCGCGATGACCCGCGATTCCCCATCGTGTTCGCCGAGTCCGAGATCATCCGGCGTGATGGATGGATCGTCGAGCACGAGCAGCACCGAGCTCCCCCGTTCCAGGAGCCGCTCCAGGGCGTCGAGGCGCTTCCGGATCACGCGGGCGAAGGCCATCGCGCAGATGGGCGGCCGTGGGACGACGGTCTCGGCCGGTAGGATCCGGCGGGGGGCGTCTTCCCACACGATGCCCATACGGATGGGATCAAGCGATACCGAAGAGACCGGAAGATAGCCGGGACGCACCACGTGCGTAACCGGGAAGAGATCGGGGAATGCGGGCTCAATCCGCTTCATTGGAACCCCTGTCAAGAAAGACCTCCCAAACGGAAGGCCCTGCGGAGGCGCCCTTTTCGATGGAGCGCGCCACGTACTTGGCGAGAACGTCCGTTTCCAGGTGCAGCGCGTCTCCCGGGCGGCGTCTGCCGAGCGCCGTCGCCTCGAGGGTCGCCGGGATCAATGCCACCTCGAACCAGCCGTCTCCCAGCGCTGCGACGGTCAGGGACACACCATCCAGTGCAACGCTGCCCTTGACGGCGACCTCGCGGCTCTGCGCCGTCGGCAGCGAGATCCGCCAGCGGGCGAACGAGCCGGCGTTGGAGATCGATAAAATACGAACGACCGCGTCGACGTGGCCCTGAACGAAATGTCCGCCCAGCCGGCCTCCGGCGCGAAGCGCCCTTTCGAGATTGACCGCATCGCCGGGGCGGAGCGAAGACAGGCGCGTCCGGCTCAAGGTTTCCGGCGAAAGATCGGCGGAAAAGGCGCCTGGCTCTGGCTCCACGGCGGTCAGGCACGCGCCGTTGACGGCGACACTGTCGCCTTTACGCGGATCCTCGTCATCGGGCCAGCGCGCCTGGATCCGCAGCCTGAAACCGCCCGCCGTCCGGGAGGTTTCCACAACCGATCCGACGGCTTCAATCAGCCCGGTGAACATCAGCCTCGTTTGCCCGGATCACCCGGATCTCCACATCGGTATCGTGTCGAGTCACAGAAACGATGATATACCTTTTCGCCTCATCGAGCATCCCCGCGCCGAGGCCTCCAATCGCGGCAGGCGCCTGGACCCCCCCGATGATCACGGGCGCCAGGAAAAGCTCGATCTCATCGGCGAGCCCTGCATCGTTGAACGATCCGTGAACCGCCGGGCCTCCCTCGACGAGCAAAGAGACGACCGGCTCGGCCGCCAGCGCGCGCAGGAGGGTAGTGAGGGCGGGCCGCCCATCCGGCCCGGGCTCGATCTCGAGGAGGCGGACGCCGGCATCGCGGAACCGTTCGCGCCGGTCGGCCGGGGCGCGATCCGTATGAACGAGCAGCACACTTTCCGGATCCTCGCGGATCAATGCCGCGTCGGCGGGAATGTCAAGCGCGGAGTCCAGGACGATCCGCAACCACCGTCCGTTGGGGTTGAGCCCGAGGCGCCGCGTCAGGCGCGGGTTGTCGGCGCGAACGGTGCCGGCGCCGACGAGAATTGCGTCGTACTCCTCGCGCAACTCGAGACTGCGCCGCCTGGCCGCCTCGCACGTGATCCACCGGGAATCTCCGCGCCGGGTGGCGACCTTGCCATCGAGGCTGACGGCAGCCTTGAGCGTGATCCACGGCTTCTGCGCGCTGGCCCAGTGGAGCCACCGGTAGTTCAGGCGCCGTGCCTCCACAGCCGCCACGCCCATGGTGACCTGGACGCCACCGCTTCGCAGGCGCGCAGCGCCACCCCCCGCTTGCGGGTTTGGATCGGGAATGGCGATGACGACCCGCGCCATCCCCGCCTCGAGAATGGCGTCCGTGCATGGAGGCGTTTTGCCGTAGTGATTGCATGGCTCCAGGGTAACGTAGAGGGTACCGCTGCGGGCCCGTTCCCCGGCCTCTGCCAGGGCGTTGATCTCTGCGTGGGGTCCTCCAACTCTCTCGTGAAATCCCTCGCCGGCGAGGCGACCTTCAACATCGAGGATGACGGCGCCGACCATCGGATTGGGAGAGGCGCCGAAGCGCCCGCGGGCGGCCAGCTCGAGGGCACGGCGCATCCAGCGGAGATCAGTCTCGTTGGGAGAGTGATCGCCCATCATTCCATCACGACGCTGCGAGCAGCGCATCGACGAACTCCTCGGGATCGAACGGGAGAAGATCGTCTTCGCCCTCGCCAACGCCGACCCAGCGAACCGGGAGCCCGAGCCCCTCGGCGATCGCCAGAATCACGCCACCCTTCGCCGTGCCATCGAGCTTCGTCAGGACGACCCCGGTCACCCCGGCGGTCGCGCCGAACCTCTGCGCCTGCTCGATGCCGTTTGAGCCGGTCGTTGCGTCGAGGACGAGCAGGACGTCGTGTGGGGCGCCGGCAACCTCCCGGGCGGCGACCCTGCGGACTTTTTCAAGTTCTTTCATCAAGTTGGCGCGGGTGTGGAGCCTCCCGGCGGTGTCGACCAGCACGTCGTCGGCGTTGCGCGCCTTCGCCCGGGCGATGGCGTCGAAAACCACCGCGGCGGGGTCAGCGCCCTCGCCCTGGTGCACGAGTGGAACACCTATGCGATCCGCCCAGTACTGGAGCTGCTCAACGGCGGCCGCGCGGAAGGTATCGGCCGCCGCGAGAAGCACGGTGCGCCCGGCATCGTGGTACCTCTTGGCGAGCTTCGCGGCGGTCGTCGTCTTCCCCGTCCCGTTGACGCCGACCAAGAGCGTGACGCGTGGACGCTCGCCTGGAGCTTCGGCCGGGAAGGGGTGCTCCACGGACTTCAAGAGTCCGACGAGCCGTTGACGAAGGGCCGGCCGGAGTTGCTCGGCGTTTTCAATCTCGCCGGAACGAACCGCCTCCTTCAGCTCAGCGGCGAGACGAAGGGAGAGGGATACGCCGGTGTCCGCGGCGATCAGGGCTTCCTCGACGCGATCGATGTGCCATTCTTCCACGGGGCCGGTCCGGCGAAATGCCTCGCCGACCTTCTCCAAAAACTCCGTGTGCGTCATGAACAGGCCACGCTTGAGCTTGGCCAGAATTGTACGGGTCACTGTATCCTCCGAGCGTTCCGATTGGCTCAGGCGAGCTCCCGCTCGATGACCCGAGCCGCTCTCCGGAGGTAATAGCCTGCCTTGGCGGGCAGGCCGTTCCGGCGGAGCACGAGCACAACATAGTAACCGTCGGAAAGCAGCTCAGTCAATGACGTCAGGTGAGCCGCAGAGATCGTATAAGAACGCACAAAGCCGGCTTCGGTCGCCTCAAACGCCTGATTGATCCTTCTTTTGAAGATGCTGTGATATGCCCCTTCGACCTTGAGCTCATATGGATCGCCCTCCCTCGTGACGCACTCGATCGTTTCGCCCTCGTGATCAAGAAAAATGGCACCAACAGCTTCGGGAACATCGACGAGGAGGTTTGTTAAAATATAATTGAACGGCATCACTGTCCCTTGAGAACTGTTCTCGCCTGACTGGCCCACGGGGAGTCGGGCGCATTGGAAATGATCTGCTCCAAGTATTTTCGAGCACGGTCCTTCTTGCCTGCCAGTATCAGGGTCTCTGCAAGTTGGAGCGTCGCCTCGGGACGCTCCGGGAACTTCAGGTGGGCGGCCTCGAGCGTGGCAATCGCTGCATCGAGCTTCCCCTGCTTTTGCTGAACCTCGGAGAGCCTGAGACACGCCTGGAACACGGGCACCGGCGCCTCGGCCGCCCTGCGGAGGTTTTCCTCCGCCGCAACGAGACGTCCCATCTGAAGATACGTCATGCCGAGATTGTAATAAACCTGCCACCGGTGCGGGTAGGTCATATCGGAAAGAACCCCGAGAAACGACCTCGGCCAGACGGTACTGCTTCAACGCCAGGTACGCTACCCCCCGGTTGTTGCGAGCGTTCGAAAACGACGGAATCAAGGTCAGCGCCTTGTTGAACGCTTCGATGCTTTGCGCGGGTTTGTGGAGGCGCAGATAACACAGCCCGATCATGTTGTACGCAGTCGCATTGTTCGGCTCAAGCCGGGCCGCCTCCTGAAAGCGTTTCAACGCCGCCTGGAAATGCCCCTGTTGGAGGTCCACGGAACCCTGGCGCATTACCGTAAAGGGATAGAGTGGATTCTTGACCGACATTGCCGAGGGGTTTCCCGTTCGCTCGGGTCCGCCCGTGCTTGCGCAGGATGGCAAGATCAGGAGCGTGCCACACAGCAGAAGAACGAGAGAGGAACGTTTCATGAGGCCTCCTGGTTTGATTCCGGGTCACGTGGATCTATGAGCGGCGGTGTCGTGCGTGGCGGCGGGGTGATATCGCCCGCGGCCACGGCAGCAGCGAGGGCCTCGATGACTTTTGGGTCGAACCTGATGCCCGCCATCGCCCTCATCCTATCAAGCACAACCTCTAACCGCAGCGCCCGCTGGTAGGGCCGGTCCGTCGTCATGGCGTCGAACGTATCGGCAACACCGATAATCCTGGCTACAAGCGGGATGGTTTCGCCCGTCAGGTGGTCCGGATACCCGCTTCCGTCCCACATTTCATGATGGTTCCGGATGCCCGGGATGATATCTCTCAGCATGCGGATCGGCGCCATGATCTGGGCGCCAATCACCGGGTGCTGGCGCATGACGGCGAATTCCTCGGCGGTGAGACGGCCGGGTTTCTTGAGGATATCGTCCCGGATTCCAAGCTTCCCGACGTCGTGAAGAATGGCCGCAATCCGGATTCTGAAGACCTGTTCCTGGGACAGGCCGAGATGACGCGCGATGGCCATCGAAAATGAGCTGACTCGTTCTGCGTGGCCGCGGGTATACGGATCCTTGGCATCGATGGCCGCAGCCAGGGTACGGATCGTTTCCAGGAATAGCTCCTGGTTTTGTCTCAGGGCCTGTTTGAGCCGGCGAACCAGGCTTTCAATGTTGCCAGCCATGTTATTGAAATTCGTTGCGAGGTGCGCGAGCTCGTTGTAGCCGGCGACGTTCGCGCGGACGGTCAAGTTCCCACCGGCCAGTTCCGAGGTGACTCCCGCGAGGCGCTGGAGTGGGCGGATCATGAAACCGCTCAGGAAGTACCCAAGTGCCAGGGCGCCACCGGCAGCGATACCGGTGACGATGAGCGTCCGGATTTGCATGGCACGAACGAAGGCGAACGCCTTTGCCGTTGGGCGCTCGACGATAACGCCCCAGCGAGGCTGGCCGACGGGGGCGATAGAGCCAAGCATCTGCTGGGCGCCGTCTCCCGCACGGGTGCGGTACACCCTGGTCAACCGGAGGGGCTTGATCAAGAAGTCGTGTACGAGAGGAGATCCGGCCATGGAGCGGCCGGCGAGGCCTGGCCGCGAGGCGAGCACAACGCGGCCCTTGTGATCGATGATGGCGATATTGAGCCCGGCAAGCGCGTTGTCATGGAGCCTTTCCTGGAGACCGTTGAGGTCGACGGCGCCGCAGAGAACGGCGCGGGGCTTCGTGCCGCCGGAGCTCGTCAACGGGTACGCAAACGTCGCGACGCCCGCCGTGAGACCGGGGAGAGGAACGTGCAGGCGTTGCGTCACTTTGCCCGCAAAAGCTGCCTTCCGGTCCTGTGCGAACAGGGCCGTGAGTCGTTGCTCTGCAGATGGGCGGAGGTTTCGCGTCCGGACAAATGCGCCCTTCCCCGATTGGTCCAAAATCTCGAGGCGCAAGATGGCGGGATCATGTTGCGCCAGAGTCGCAAGGAGAGATTCCAGGTCCTGGGGAGAGAACGATCCCGCAGCTTCGAGCGCCCGGACCGTGCTGCTTAGCCGTGTGCTGTGAACCGTGTAAAAAAGCGAGACCTCGCTCGCCAGGCTGACCGCCTGGCGCGTCAGGTATTGCTTCTCGATGGTCGTCAAATGCTCGCGGTTCCGTGCGGCGAGCAACAGCCCGACGGCTACCAGCGGCACCACGGTAACGAGAACAAGCGTGGCGATGATCGGATAGCTGAGACTCGACCGGAAACGTCGGAACACGCTCATGAGCACACCGTTCAATATACCACGAGCCGTTTCAGGGCATCTCGGGTACAGGACGGTGCGTGGGATATCATCGGGGATAGCCCGCGTGTCTTACACACGTTCGTCGCGGGATCGAGGAGGCGTTTGTCAGTGTGGCGTTTCGACCAAGGTGGGGCCGAGGCGTGCTTGTGGCACGGCGCAGGCGGCACCACGGCGAGAAGCGCCGCAATGACAGGCGTATCCTCGATTGCAGCAGGAAGTGCATGAGATGTGCGGGGTAGGCGGCGGTTCCGGCACGATCTCGGGGGAGGTGACGAAGGATGACAACGAGCGAGGAACCCGACGTGTGGATCGATATCAGCCGAAAGCTGAGGAATGGCATCCCCACCTGGCCGGGGGACCGGCCATTTCGACTCGAGACCCGGCGTGACGGCGGCATAGTTCTTTCCTGGTTCTCAACGACGTGTCACATCGGGACTCATGTCGATGCCCCGCTCCACATGGAAGGCGAAGGCGCGACAGTCGACGAGATCCCCCTTGGCCGGTTCCTGGGGCCCGCAGAGGTCGTCGTCGTCGCGGGCGCTCCCCGCAGGATCCGCCGTGAGAACCTGCCCGCTGGGTGGCAGCCCCAGGCTCGCCGCGTCCTATTCGCCACCGGCACCCAGCCGGCAGGGGTCAGCCGCATCCACAGCGATCTGTCAGGGATCAGCTCAGACCTTGTGGCATTCCTCGCCGATCACGGTGTCATTCTTGTCGGCATCGACACGCCTTCGGTGGATCCGTTCGATTCCGAAGACTTTGAAGCCCATCATGCCTTGGCGGGGCGAGGCATCACGTGGATCGAGGGGCTGAACCTCGAGGGCGTTTCGCCTGGCCAGTACGAACTCGTGGCGCTGCCCATGGGTTTGACCGGAACCGAGGCGGCGCCCGTGAGGGCCATCCTCCGCAAAAAATAAATCGGGGGGGGGTGGAAGGGTCAACGGCAGCCAGAAAGGATGATTCCGGAGGTACTGTGGAGTGAGGACGATGGCGAGGGCTGGAGATGGAAGACGTCGGCAGTCTCATTGGCGCGGTTCGCCTGATGCGCGGGCTCCTCGGCACACAGCTCCGCCCTGCGCGCGTGCTCTTTTCAGTTGTCGCCGTTGTGTCGCCGGCCGTTACGCAGCCTCGACAGACCCGGCGAGTTATACTTGGGACGTGAACACCACAGGAAAGCGAGCGAACGGCGGTAGCCGTGGGGGTCGCAGGCGTGGAAGCGCCGGAGAGGGGGAGGGGCGGCGTACAGTCGTCTCGCTTTCCAAGGGGTCACCGCACGCGCAGTGTGCGAGTAACGGCGACCTGG